>CACWZZ010000041.1 GCA_902765485.1 uncultured Bacteroidales bacterium | reverse complement strand
GTAGAAACATTGAGCGTATCGGCGAGTATATGGCTATCGAAGTCAGCAAGGCGCTGAACTATCAGCCCACAGAAGTGCAGACTCCGCTGGCTACCACTATAGTCAATACGATCAGCGATCAATTGGTGTTAGCTACTGTCTTGCGTGCAGGTCTGCCTTTACATCAAGGGTTCCTCAATATCTTCGATCGCGCCGAGAACGCTTTCTTGAGTGCTTATCGCCGCGTTAATAAAGAGGGAAAACTGGAGATCGTGGCGGAGTATATGGCAGCTCCTTCTATTGAAGGCAAGACGCTGATTATTGCCGATCCGATGTTAGCTACCGGTATGTCGATGGAGGTGGGTTATCTTGCTTTGCTTCGTCATGGCAAACCCAAACACACGCATTTATGCTCCGCAATCGGTACGCCGCAAGCGATTGAGACGCTGCGTAAGTCGCTCAACGATAGTCCGGATGTGACCTTGTGGTGCGCTGCGGTTGACCCGGTTTTGAACGAGAAGAAATATATCGTTCCCGGTTTGGGTGATGCAGGCGATTTATGTTACGGAATTAAGATCCATCTCTCTGACCGTGACTAAAAAAACGATCATATCTTTCATGCCTGCTGTCTTGGTGACAGCAGGCATTGCTTTACTCAGTCTATGGGAGAATCCGCAACTGCCTCCGTCATTAGCAGCGGATGATAAGATTGTTCATGGGCTGATGTACATGTGTCTGGCTGTCGTCTGGTTAGTGCCGATCCAGGTGCACCTTCGCAAGCGTAAACTCCTCCTTCTTACCTATTGCACGGTCTGGGCTTGCGTGACGGCATACGGCGTTCTGATGGAGATGCTGCAGCGCTTTTGTACCCTCACCCGAACAGGCGAGATGGCAGATGTATATGCCGACGCTATCGGTGCGCTGGGCGGACTTGTCATCTGTCTCGTCCTCGTCTTAATTCGCCATTTCCTGACGAAGAAAAAGCCAAAAACACCCCCTTCCCGTTGAGTGCCCCGTTATACGATATTGCCCTGTCGTTTCTTTATCGCACCCGTTTGCGAAAGAACCTCGCGTTGCTGGATCCGTTTGCGAAAGAACCTCGCGTTGCTGGATCATTACGGTTCAGCTGAGGAAGCATGGAAACATCTGGATGAACCCAATATGCAGAGCAGTTGGGAGCGTGCGGAGCGGGAAATGGAATGGGCCGAAGCGCATGGTATTCGTATCTGGACTTTGGCCGATGAGGCATATCCCTATCGCCTGAGGCAGTGCCCGGATCGACCTGTGCTGCTGTACTCCAAAGGCAATGTGCGGCCGTCTGACGGGCATATCGTTTCTATCGTCGGTACACGTCGTCCTACGGAACGAGGTGTGGAACTCACCCAGCGATTGGTGCATGATCTGCATGATCGATTGGAGTCCGTCACGATCGTGAGCGGCGGAGCCTATGGGATTGATATCACGGCGCATCGTACGGCAATCAAAGAGGGCATACCTACGATTATCGTTCCGGCGCATGGACTGGATCGCATCTACCCCTATAATCATCGTCCGGAGGCTGTTGCTTCGTTGGAACATGGCGGTTTGCTGACTGAGTTTCCTTCGGAAACGGAACCCATCGCGGCATATTTTGTACAGCGTAATCGGATTGTAGCCGGATTGGCGGATGCCGTGGTGGTGGTAGAGTCGCGTGAACGAGGCGGTAGTCTGATTACGGCGCAGATGGCGGCGGATTATAGCCGTGATCTGTTCGCTTTTCCCGGCAGACCGTCTGATCCTTCTTCGTTGGGTTGCAACCAATTGATTAATCGTCATAAAGCGCAACTTATTGATGGCGCGGAAGACCTGATTGCGGCGATGGGATGGAAGACACGCACCGAAGTCTCGCAGCCCGTTCAAACCCAACTGATAGGTTTGATGGACGATCTGACGCCTACCCAACAAACCATTCTTACCAAACTTCAAGATGCGGAAGAAGGTATGCATATCAACCTCCTCGTTATGGAATTGGAGTTGCCTTATAGCGACGTCTCGTCCGATTTGATGCTCTTGGAACTCCAAGGCCTTGTTCGCTCTCTTCCCGGCGGCATTTATCGCTTTTCTTCGCGCTAATCACCACTCTTTAAACCTTAAACGAGTAAAAAATGCATTTTTATTTGCATAAATGCAAATTTTTTTGTACCTTTGCACCCGCAA
>CACWZZ010000040.1 GCA_902765485.1 uncultured Bacteroidales bacterium | reverse complement strand
GATTGTCAACCGCTCGCAGCGTATCAAACATATCTCCGAACACATGCTCACGTTCTATGGTCTGGTGGTGGGTGCCGTCGCTTTTCTGGCGTACCTGCTTATTGACGGAACGCCGGTGCTGCAAGGCATAGACACCACTCCGGACGTACTGAATCTCATCGGTCTGGCAATCTTCCCTACCATGATAGCCATGCTGACGATAGCCCTTTCCACACGCCTTATCGGTCCGACGAAAACGTCTGTCTTGGGCGCTTTCGAACCCGTAACGGCAATCTTGGTCGGCACGCTGGTCTTCGGTGAACCGCTGACGGTGAACATCCTCGCCGGCATCGTCATCTGCATTGCCGCCGTCCTGTTCATGATCCTCAGCGAGAAGTAAAAATAAGATCATCCGAAACTCATATGACCTACGACGAATACATAGCCCAAGAGCAGCAAGCGATGGATGAGGAGCAGCGGGATGACAGTTGCTTCCTGGAGTATCAGCCCGAAGGGCAGTTTGTTCGCGGACATTAAATCTGACAACACCACCCCAAGCGTTGAATCTATAGCAACGCTTCTGCATAACTCGTTAAAATAACAACCACCGACTCAAACCGAGCCGGTGGTTGTTGATTAGTTCTTGATCGTGTCGGAGTTTTGGTTGTATGCCTTGGCAACAATTTCCACTCGCCGTGCATCTTCATCAGCAACAGGTAATCGGTGAAGTCTATGCGGCCGCCCCATTTCTCCTCCAGTACGCGCACTACGGCTACCGTCTCCTCAATGGAAACGACATCCACGCGTGCCTTGAAGTCCGCTCCGGCACCCACTGTATCCACATTGTGGTAGAACTGCTCGATGGAGCCGTGCTCCAACTCGCCGTCCAGATAGCCGAACAATACGGCGTCTTCGGTAAATAACTCGCGGGCATGTTTGCTGTTGCCTTCTGCCACACTCTTGACAAATTTCATAGCAGCTTCTTCCACTGCCTTGTACTCAGAAATAGGTGCTCTCATAATTCGTTTGTATTTTAGTTAATCATTATTGGGGTCCCCGACGGACACTAACGGAGTGTGTACGGTGGGGAGAGCGGAGGCAATAGTTGCATTTACGATTTAGCAGAGCGGTATCGTCCTTGCAATCTATTTGCCGAACGCGAGTGCAAAATTACAACAATATTACCATATACACAAGTACCGAAAAATTATTCGGGTATGGAATAATTTGTGTATATACTTGCGTAATTCGGAAAAAAGCAGTATCTTTGCAGCAAATTTTGAATTTATGTACGAACGAAAGATACCCATTGATTTGGATTGCCCATTGAGGCTTACTATCAGTCTGATTGACTCCAAATGGAAATCCTGCATCCTGGATGAGTTGCGCCACCGCGCCATGCGTCCGAGCGAACTGCATAAAGCGTTGCCGGAAGCCACGCCGCGTGTGCTTGACATCCAGCTCAAAGAATTGGTAGATGACGGCTTGGTAATCAAGACTATCTACCCTGAACTGCCGCCGCGGAGCGAGTATTCCATTTCGGAACTGGGCATGAGTCTTATCCCGATTATTGACTCTATGCTCGCTTGGGGCGAGCAGCATATGGACTTGTTTGAAAAGAAATACGGCAAATGACCCGCCGTAGTTATATCACAAAAAAGCAGTACCTTTGCACTCAATATGGAGTTACAACAAGACAGCATCATCGTAAGCGCCAGAATTGAAGCTCTCTTCAATCTCAAGTTGAGCAACTATTTCACGCATGTGTTCGTGACAGACGGCGAGTGCGTAATGAAATATAGCGGTGAGCAGGTGAAAATGGGCAAGGGTGACTGCGTGATTATTGTGGCAAACCATTTGGTGACAGAGCTTCATCCGACAGATGACTTCCACGCAAAAATAATCTTTATCGAGCCCGGGTTCATGGATGTCTGTACACCGCACACGAGTTACGGCATCGTAGGCGGCATGACGATGTTCATCAATCCGGTGATGCACCTTGACGAGCGTGCCGTCGCCTTGCTACAAGCCGCTGGGTATTCAGTCCAGTAAATTCCAATTTGTCGAACAGATGACATTGTTTAGACCCAATTAGATGATATAATGAAAAAGACAAATAATATGTGGCTACTTTTTGCAATCCTGTCG
>CACWZZ010000039.1 GCA_902765485.1 uncultured Bacteroidales bacterium | reverse complement strand
GTAGAAACATTGAGCGTATCGGCGAGTATATGGCTATCGAAGTCAGCAAGGCGCTGAACTATCAGCCCACAGAAGTGCAGACTCCGCTGGCTACCACTACAGTCAATACGATCAGCGATCAATTGGTGTTAGCTACTGTCTTGCGTGCAGGTCTGCCCTTGCATCAAGGGTTCCTCAATATCTTCGATCGCGCCGAGAACGCTTTCTTGAGTGCTTATCGCCGCGTTAATAAAGAGGGAAAACTGGAGATTGTGGCGGAGTATATGGCAGCGCCTTCTATCGAAGGCAAGACGCTGATCATTGCCGACCCGATGTTAGCTACCGGTATGTCGATGGAGGTGGGCTATCTCGCTTTGCTTCGTCATGGCAAACCCAAGCATACGCATCTCTGCTCCGCAATCGGTACGCCACAGGCAATTGAGACGCTGCGTAAGTCTCTCAACGATAGTCCGGATGTGACCTTGTGGTGCGCTGCGATTGACCCGGTTCTGAACGAAAAGAAATATATCGTTCCCGGTTTGGGCGATGCAGGCGATTTGTGTTACGGAATTAAGATCCATCTCTCTGATCGTGATTAAAAGAACGATCATATCTTTCATGCCTGCTGTCTTGGTGACGGCAGGCATTGCTTTGCTCAGTCTATGGGAGAATCCGCAACTGCCTCCTTCGATAGCGGCGGATGATAAGATTGTTCATGGACTGATGTACATGTGTCTGGCCGTTGTCTGGTTAGTACCTATCCAGGTGCACCTCCGCAAGCGTAAACTCCTCCTTCTTACCTATTGCGCGGTCTGGGCTTGCGTCACGGCATACGGCGTTCTGATGGAGATGCTGCAGCGCTTTTGTACCCTCACCCGAACAGGCGAGATGGCAGATGTATATGCCGACGCCGTCGGTGCGCTGGTGGGACTTGTCATTTGTCTCATCCTTGTCTTAATTCGCCGTTTCCTGACGAAGAAAAAGCAAAATACAACCCATTCCCGTTGAGTGCACCGCTCTACGATATCGCCCTGTCGTTTCTTTATCGCACTCGTCTGCGAAAGAACCTTGCGTTGCTGGATCATTACGGTTCAGCTGAGGAAGCGTGGAAACATCTGGATGAACCCAATATGCAGAGTAGTTGGGAGCGTGCGGAGCGTGAAATGGAATGGGCCGAAGTGCATGGCATTCGCATCTGGACGTTGGCCGATGAGGCGTATCCCTATCGCTTGAGACAGTGTCCTGACAGACCTGTGCTGCTGTACTCCAAAGGCAATGTGCGACCGTCTGACGGACATGTCGTATCTATCGTCGGTACACGTCGTCCTACGGAGCGAGGTGTGGAACTTACCCAGCGATTGGTGCATGATCTGCATGATCGATTGGAGTTCGTCACGATCGTGAGCGGCGGAGCCTATGGGATTGATATCACGGCGCATCGGACGGCTATCAAAGAGGGCATACCTACGATTATCGTTCCGGCGCATGGACTGGACCGTATCTACCCCTATAATCATCGTCCGGAGGCTGTTGCTTCATTGGAACATGGTGGTCTGCTGACCGAGTTTCCTTCGGGAACAGAACCCATGCCGGCGTATTTTGTGCAGCGTAACCGGATCGTATCCGGTCTGGCGGATGCCGTGGTGGTGGTAGAGTCGCGTGAGCGAGGTGGTAGTCTGATTACGGCGCAGATGGCGGCGGATTATAGCCGTGACCTGTTTGCTTTTCCCGGCAGACCGTCCGATCCCTCTTCGTTGGGTTGCAACCAATTGATAAATCGCCATAAAGCGCAACTCATCGATGGCGCGGATGACCTGATTGAGGCGATGGGATGGAAGACACGCACCGAAGTCTCGCAGCCCGTTCAAACCCAATTGATAAGCCTGATGGACGATCTGACTCCGACCCAACAAACCATTCTTACCAAACTCCAAGAGGCGGAAGAGGGTATGCATATCAACCTCCTCGTTATGGAATTGGAACTGCCTTATAGCGACGTATCGTCCGATTTGATGCTTTTGGAACTTCAAGGTCTTGTTCGCTCTCTTCCCTTTTCTTCGCGCTAATCACCACTCTTTAAACCTTAAACGAGTAAAAAATGCATTTTTATTTGCATAAATGCAAATTTTTTTGTACCTTTGCACCCGCAATTAAAAAAACGCGTTTTTTATGAATGATTCTCTGAAGTATCTGGGAGTAATACTCCTGATTTTGGGCGTGGTATGCCTTATCGTATATAGATATGCTTGCCCCGTAAACGGTCTGCTGATTGCTAGCATGGTGCTCGAGGTAAGCGGCATTCTCGCTTTTATCTTTATCAACAAAGCCCTGCGTTAATCGATGTCTGCTCAGGGTGGATTTAGTGGCGGTGTGAAGTATCATTTGACGGGCATGTACCAGGACTGGTTCCTGGACTATGCTTCGTATGTGATACTCGAACGCGCTGTGCCGGCTATTGAGGATGGTCTCAAGCCTGTGCAGCGTCGTATTTTGCATGCCATGAAGACGGTGGACGACGGGAAGTACAACAAGGTTGCCAATATCGTCGGCCAGACAATGCAATACCACCCTCACGGCGATGCTTCTATCGGCGATGCACTCGTCCAACTGGGGCAGAAAGATCTGCTGATTGATTGCCAGGGTAACTGGGGAAATATCCTTACGGGTGATGGCGCCGCAGCCCCTCGTTATATTGAGGCGCGTCTCTCTAAGTTTGCGCTGGAGACGGTCTTTAATGCGAAGACGACCGAGTGGATGAAGTCCTACGACGGACGTAAAAACGAGCCGATTCATCTGCCGATTAAGTTCCCGCT
>CACWZZ010000038.1 GCA_902765485.1 uncultured Bacteroidales bacterium | reverse complement strand
GGGAACAGTAGCCGGGTCGGACGAGTCTATGCGTATCTCCATCCGATCGACGAGTCGTCCGCAGCTGTGCGCCTTGAACTGCTGCCACGGCACATACGAGACAAGCGGACCGCACTCTGTCATACCATAACCTGACAGATAGGGGAAACGGATGTCCATAAGGCATTTCTCCACTTCGGGATTGAGGGCGGCTCCGCCGGAGATGAGGCTTATGAGTTTCCCGCCGAAAGCGTCCATCAGTCCTTGACGAATACGGTTTCGGATAAACCTGCCTGCAATGGGTGTATTCCATAGCAACCGGACAATCGGTTTGCTGACCACCGGGCGGATTTTCTTCTCGTAAAGTTTCTCCAAGACCATGGGCACGACGAGAATAATTAGCGGTTGACATTCGCGGAATGCCTTCATCAGCGTCGGCGTGGTCAGGCGGGTGATAAAATATACATGCGAGCCGCCGGCAATCTGGTAAATCAGCTCAATCATCATTCCGAACATGTGCGCCAGAGGCAGCATGGAAACGAGATTGACACCGGGGTGACATTCCATATTATCTATCGAATACTGCACATTGGACGACAGCGCGCGATAAGAGAGCATAACGCCTTTGGGATTGCCGGTTGTGCCGGACGAATAGTTGATGAGTGCGAGGTCATCGAGATTGTCTTCGCGGTAGTGTACATCTTCCGGTCGGAACCCTTTCGGGTAACGTTCTTTGAAGGCTCTGTCCAACTGTTCATACGCCTTGCGGTATACCGGATCAGAAACATAGACAGGATGAAAATCCAGCGTAGAGATTACGGCTTTGAGAGCCGGCATATTAGCCGGGTTGACTTTCTGCTCCACCGCCGGACCGACAAACAGCACTTGTGCGTCGGAATGGTTGATCAGCCGCTCAATATCTGCTCCTGTGAAATCCGGCAGAATACTGACGGCGACCGCCCCATAGGAGAACGTGCTCATCAAAGCAATCGCCCATCGTGACGAGTTAGCCCCGGAAAGCGCAATCTTGTCGCCCTCGCGAAGCCCGAGTTGCTCATAAAAAAGATGCAACCGCGCCATTTCGGTTGCCATCGCGCCGTATGTGTACGTGAAAAACTCCCCATAGTTGGTCAATGCGGGATTGTTCCAACCCTCCCGAATAGAGCGGTTGATGTACGAAAACATGTGTTTGGTTGGTATTGCCATAGACTAATAGATTTAGTTGTCCGAAATCAAATCGGATGCAAAGGTACTAAATCTATTTAATTTGTCCAAATCAAACTAAGACAAAGAAAATGTTTATTGCGATTTGGACAACTATTTGTTTGCGCGGAACTGAGCCGGAGAAACACCTGCCTGCTTGCGGAAGAACTTGCAGAAAGCAGCCTCCGTAGCGAAACGCAAATGGTATGCTATTTGCTTCACATTCAGGTCGGTAGAGAGCAAAAGCCGTTTGCTTTCTTTGCACAAGATATCTTGTATCATGGCTTGTGGCGACTTGCCGATACACGCACGGCAGATCTGGTTGAGATAGGCAGATGAGATCTGCAACTGCGAAGCATACCAACTCACTTGCCGCTGTGTACCACCGTTTTCATCCAGCAGTTTCAGAAAGGCCACGTACAGTTGATTCATCCGGGACGAGACGATGGTACGAGAATCCCCGGAAGGACGCATTACCTCGTCCACCCACGATAATAATTCGTAGATGATAGACTGACCTTGCAGGAAGGCTACGCGCCGGCGGTAACGTCCTGTCTCCTCCGAATAGAGCGGCACAAGACCACGGTATGCGGTAATGAGTTTTAATTGCCGTGGCGAGAGGTGGATAATAGGATGCCGCAGGATAAAATGCAGTTTCTCAATCCAGTCGTCTTCATCGCGCAGACATGCGTACAAGATATCCTCTACCTTCTTTCCGTCCAGCGCAAAGATCACACACCGGTAGTCCGACGACTGCGAGAGGACCCGCGGCAAACGGTTGGCGGGACTGAACAAGAGGTCATTCGCATACATGGTGTAAGTTGTTCCGGCATACTCAAAAGTGATCTCGCCGGCAACGCATTGCCACATATACGACCGACCGAATGCCGAACCGTTTTCCAGCAGCAGGTCATTCAAATCACTTGTCACCACTATGTCCTTAAATCGTTTTATCTGCATATTTCTATTCCGGAGCCATGAATGAAATCCGCTTGCAAAGATACTACATTTTTACGACATATGCAAGTTTTTCCGCATAAACATCCCCAAAATCCACCCAAAGATACAATAATTTTTCGAGATAAGCAAATAAAAACGCCACGAAGGACGTTCTTGTCCTAAGGAAAAGTCAAATTTATTTTGCGCCACTCAAAATA
>CACWZZ010000037.1 GCA_902765485.1 uncultured Bacteroidales bacterium | reverse complement strand
GGGAACAGTAGCCGGGTCGGACGAGTCTATGCGTATCTCCATCCGATCGACGAGTCGTCCGCAGCTGTGCGCCTTGAACTGCTGCCACGGCACATACGAAACGAGCGGTCCGCACTCTGTCATACCATAACCTGACAGATAGGGAAAACGGATGTCCATAAGGCATTTCTCCACTTCGGGATTGAGGGCCGCTCCACCGGAGATGAGGCTTTTGAGTTTGCCGCCGAAAGCGTCCATCAGTCCCTGACGAATACGGTTTCGGACAAGCCTGCCTGCAATGGGTGTATTCCATAGCAACCGGACAATCGGTTTGCTGACAACAGGACGAATCTTCTTCTCATAAATCTTTTCCAAGACCATGGGCACGACGAGAATAATTAGCGGTTGACATTCGCGGAATGCCTTCATCAGCGTCGGCGTAGTCAGGCGTGTCACAAAATATACATGCGATCCTCCGGCTATCTGGTAAATCAACTCTATCATCATACCGAACATGTGCGCCAGAGGCAGCATGGAAACGAGATTGACACCGGGGTGACATTCCATGTTATCTATTGAATACTGCACGTTGGAAGACAAGGCACGATAAGAAAGCATAACACCTTTGGGGTTTCCTGTTGTGCCGGACGAGTAGTTAATCAAAGCGAGGTCGTCAAGATTGTCTTCGCGGTAGTGCACATCTTCCGGTCGGAAGCCTTTCGGGTAGCGTTCCTTAAAAGAGGTATTCAGCTGCTCATATTCCCTGCGATAAGCAGGATCGGCAGTATAGACCGGATGAAAATCCACCGTAGAAATCACGGCTTTGAGAGCCGGCATATTAGCCGGGTTGACTTTCTGCTCCACCGCCGGACCGACAAACAGCACTTGTGCGTCGGAATGGTTGACCAGCCGCTCAATATCTGCTCCCGTGAAATCCGGCAGAATACTGACGGCGACCGCCCCATAGGAGAAAGCACTCATTAGCGCGATTGCCCAACGAGCGGAGTTAGCCCCGCAGAGCGCAATCTTATCCCCCTCATGAAGCCCGAGTTGCTCATAAAAAAGATGCAACCGCGCCATTTCGGTTGCCATCGCACCGTATGTGTAAGTGAACAATTCCCCGTAGTTGGTCAATGCGGGATTGTTCCAACCCTCCCGGATAGAGCGGTTGATGTACGAAAACATGTGTTTGGTTGGTATTGCCATAGTATGATTCGAGATTGATTACTATGCCTTCATAACGGCGGTACAGGATAGCTGACCGTCTGCTGTTTTGAGGATATAACAGACCTGCCTGTCCGTAGCCTCGGCTTCCACGGTAATCGTGTCCTCGGGACCTAATTCATGTGCATACCGCAAGTCTATCTGTATCGGCGCAACGCCGGTTAGCACATCGCAGGCATTGAGCATGAACTGCAGGTATTTGGCGGAATTGCAGTGGTTGTTCAGGTCAAGGTCGGTATAATGAATCTTATGCGTCAGGCAGTGCGTGACGCGCTCTATCGCTGTGGGATGCCGTAAACGGGCGAGCGAGACCGTCCGGTCGGAAGTATGGTTCATCCATAGATAGCTGTCCGCAAACGGTAAAGCAGCAATACCGCGCGTCTGCAAGTCAATGATTGTCCATATGCCGGTTGCTTGACCTATAGGCTGCAACCCGCCTGCATGTTCTATTGACAACTCGTACGCGCGAAAGACCATGTTATGCGCTACGGTGGTTGGCCATGTCTGTATTACCAAGGTGTCGTGATAGAGCGGCAGACGGTCTATCTGAACCGCAAAGCGTTCCAAGACCCATCCGGCTCCGTACGCCTTGCGCATGAATTCAACACCGGTTCCCAACTCGTCCTCGCCTTGAGCACTCGCATGAAGCATATAGTTCAGCAAATCCGGCAGACGCAAGTGCAGCGAAGCATCTACATCTGCTATTTCCACATAGTGTTTGTATTGAGTAATGGGCTCCATTTTACATCCGAAATCAAATCGGGTGCAAAGGTACAAAATCTTTTGGAATAGTCCAAATCTATTTAAAACATGGAAAATGTTTGTTGTGATTTGGATAACTATTCATTGTTGCGGAATTGGGCAGGTGAAAGACCTGTCTGCTTGCGGAAGAACTTGCAGAAAGCAGCCTCCGTGGCAAACTGCAAGCGGTATGCTATTTGCTTGATATTGAAGTCGGTGGAGAGTAGCAAGCGTTTGCTTTCCTTGCACAAGATATCTTGAATCATCGCTTGCGGCGACTTGCCGATACAAGTGCGGCAGACTTGGTTCAGATAGGCGGAGGAAATCTGTAATTGTGCGGCGTACCAACTCACTTGCCGCTGTGTACCGCCGTTCTCATCCAGCAGTTTCAGAAAGGCCACATACAGTTGATTCATCCGGGACGAGACGATGATATGAGAATCCCCGGAAGGACGCATTACCTCGTCCACCCACGATAATAATTCGTAAATAATCGATTGTCCTTGCAGGAAGGCAACGCGCCGGCGGTAACGTCCTGTCTCCTCCGAGTAAAGCGGCACAAGACCACGGTATGCTGTGATGAGTTTTAATTGCCGTGGCGAGAGATGGATAATAGGATGCCGCAGGATAAAATGCAGTTTCTCAATCCAGTCGTCTTCATCGCGCAGACAAGCGTACAATATGTCTTCTACTTTCTTTCCGTCCAGCGCAAAGATCACACAGCGGTAGTCCGGCGACTGCGAGAGAACCCGCGGCAAACGGTTGGCAGGGCTGAAAAGCAGGTCGTTTGGTTGCATGGAATATGTGGTTCCGGCATACTCAAAAGTGATCTCTCCAGCAAGACATTGCCACATATACGACCGCCCGAACGCCGAACCGTTTTCTAACAGAAGGTCATTCAGGTCACTGGTCACCACTATGTCCTTAAATCGTTTTATATCCATCGCTTGCGTAATTCCCGAAACTTGGCACAAAGTTACTACTTTTTTTCGAAATGGGCAAATTTTTTTACATAAATTTGCCATTTTGCAGGATTTATAACGTACTTTCGAAGTTCACCTATAACAACTTTCACACGCGTTAGGGATTGGACGGGCACAGCTGCTTGGCTAGGGCGAACAAACGAGACAGAAAGAGGTAGACCGTAGGTAGGTATAAAAGAAAACTGCCGGCTTGTTATGAGTCAGCAGTCTTACACAATCCGTACTTGGGTTGCAAGCAGGAAGTGCCTTTAGCTTGGCAACAGTTGCAATTTTTTGCTATTTATTGTTATTTAACCGGATCTCCTCATGATAAAGGTAATTGACCAGTATCGGCTT
>CACWZZ010000036.1 GCA_902765485.1 uncultured Bacteroidales bacterium | reverse complement strand
TGCCGTGAACGGACAACAGCCGTCAGCGTCGAGTCGTTCTCTATCTGCTCACGGATAGCGCGATACTCGCCATCCGGGGCAAATAACTTCCGCTGCAAGTGCGAGCACATGTTTGTAGTGTCAATTTTCATTTCTCTTTAGTACAATAATTCGAGCGCAAAGGTACAAAAGAAATCTGACATACACAAGGATTCCACCCTAAAAACACCCTAAAAAGTGATTATCTACCCCAAAAATTGGAAAAGTGCGCAAAAATATCGCAAAACAAGCATTCAATGCTTATTTATGTAACATAATTGAGCAATATGAGTGTAGAAGACAAAATCGGTTAAATAAAATTGTCAAAAGTATACAGAAAACCATACAGATAAGTGTACAGAAAACGCCATAGAAAACGACACAGACAAAATGCCGATCAGGAAGGCAGCATCTTCTCCAAGGTGTTTACCGCGGAAGTGATGTCCTCCTCAAAGCGTGTATGCTCTTTGAGAAAATCAGCCTTGCCGCCGGAGATAAGGCGCCATAACTCTTCACTCATCTCATCTACGTAAGACGCGATGGCGTACTCGATGTCATCCTTCTGCCAGTCGAGCGTGGAATGGATGTAGACGTTCCGCTTCTGATGCAGAAAACTATAGGCTATCTCTATGGCTTCTTTTGCTATCATGCGTCATAGCCGATTGGTCTAAACTGTTGCTGGTTTTCGCTCCACACGAAGCCATTTGCGAAAAGGTACTCCTTTATCTGTTCCGGTTCTTGATTAAACGCATAGCAAAGTGCTTCGAGCGAATCGAACTCTTCATCTCGCAGGAGCATGTTCACACTCGATACGAGAATCGCCGGATTTTGTGGTAAATGGTCCATGTCTTTAAATCTATATCGGGTGCAAATGTACAACTTTTTTCTGAAATACGCAAGTTATGATTTTAATTGTGCTACCAATTCGTCGGAGATGTTATTGCCTAACTGACGGCATACATCCTGGCTCCAGCGTTGTGCCATGGCGATGCGTGCAGCGGAATCGTCAATGCCTTTGAGCATCGCATAGATATAACCGGCATTGAAGTTATCCCCGGCTCCCACAGTGCTTACGGTCTCTATCGGCAGAACAAGATAGCTCTCGCATCCTGCCGGCGAATAAACCCGTATCGTTCGCGCGCCATCAGTCAAGATGAGGGTGGGGCAGAACGGTCGTACACGTTCGTAGATAGCGTCCGCATCGGTTAGGTTATACAAATACCCGAAATCCTCTATTGACCCGCGGACGATATTAGCCAGCTGCATGTTCTTTTCGATATTCACCATCACTTGCGGAATATCGGCGATGTGCGTCTTTCGGAAATTGATGTCATAATACAGCCAAGCGCCCACTTCTCGTGCTTTGTGTAGCATCGAACGCACTACTGGACGGATAGCAGGATTGATGGCAAAGAACGAGCCAAAGAGCACAATATCGGAAGCTCGGATATGTGGTAACTCGCCATCCAAAGCCGCAGAGGCATGGTCTTTGTAAAAAATATACTGTGCATCGTTGTGCTCGTCCAAAAACGCCAGGGTTATATGCGACTTGGTTCCTGCGTGGCGACGGACGAACTCATCCGACACGCCGTTCTCACGCAGATACTGACAAGTCAGATCGCCGATATGGTCTCCTCCGACTTCCGTCACCATGACGCATGGCACACCGGCGCGTCCTAACGATACGATACTGTTGAACGTCGATCCGCCCGGAATGGCTTTCTGCGGCTGGTTGTCCTTGAACAAGATGTCTAATACCGTTTCTCCAATACCTATAACGCGCTGTCTCATAGGAATATTCATTTTCGTTGTGCGCAAAAGGTGACGCCAAGGTACAAAATGTTATTTTCGGGAAGCATGAACCGACACATCTATCTGCTCCGCCCGGGGGATCCATTCGGAATAAATTTGTGCGGCGGTCTCGGAATCGTTGCGAGTGATCGTGTGGAGGTAGTGATAAACAGGCTCGTCTGTCTCGTTAGGCAATAAGTTCAGACGGCAGGTGAGCGTGTCGCCCAAGAAGGTCTCTTTGAGCCAATGAATAGCCAAACAACGGATCGCGTGCGCGTCCATAAAAGCTTCGTCCGCCGACTGCATGGCGATAGAGAGGTACGTGCGGTTGTTGACATGTCCGTTGAAATCCAAATTGATCGGGTTGACACGGTGCTCGATCTGTTGAAGCGGCGTACCTTCCATCGGGAAACGGCGTTTCTTGTGAGTCTCGGAGGTCATCTCCGGCAGGACGGGTATCTGCGGTTGGAAAGGAGTCATGGGCGCAAGGCGGTGTGCCTCCGTGTCGAGGAGCGTCCAACAACCATATCCGTGTGCCACTTCTACTCCATCTGCTCGACGCACGCGGAACTCGGCATAGAGCCGCAACGCGCCCACTTCACTGTTCCAAACGGTCACATCAATATCATCCGACCACAGGGCTGTCTGCTCTTCAAACCACGCGTTGAACTCCGTAATGACCCAGATGCGGTTCTGCTTGACCACATCAAAAGCAGCCAGATGCAGGCACGCCATAAAGCGTGCCCAGCAATCCTGATAATAGAGCAGGACGGCGTTCGGCGTCATCCGGTAACGTGTGTCCATATCCGCTGCTGTAAGCGAATAGCGATGGGTGTATTGGTTCATTTTACCTCTTCCCAGTCAATGTCGGTTACTTCACGGAGACGGTCATGCAGCTTGACGAAGCGTTTCTCCACTTTGTTGACAACCGCCACTTTAACCCAGTTGCCGATACCGTCAAGGATGATACCCAGTCCGACAATCCAAGCAATCGTCTCTGCGCTCACATTCGGGTTCACAAGGCAGTACATGCCGAAGCATGAAGCCAGCACACCAAAGCAGCAGACGATCCACCAGCGGCGGAATCCGACACGCTTGAAATCAAACGAACTGATAGCGAGGTTGATGCCTTCAAACATGAGCCAGAAAGCGAAGATAAACGGTAGCGCTACCATCAATGGCGCCGGATGGAAGACCATGACTGCTCCGAGGATGATTTGCAGCAAAGCAGAAAGGAACATCAGTCCGCTCATGGGGATAAACCCGCGCGTCGCCGACCATGCTGCCAACTCCGTACAACCGCCGAGGAAGAACATTAACGCCGAGTGCTACGAGTGCTACACCCGCAATACACATCCAAATTTTAGTACTCGTTTTCATACATATAGAATTTAAAAACATACTTGCGTTTTCACTCGGAGAGAGGCAAAAACAGAACATATACCCACAGACATAGAAGACCTAAAAAAATCCCACATATGCAAGAAAAATCCGAGATTTTTAGTTGAAGGTAGATTTACGCTGCTGTGCTTCGTCGAACTTCGCCTTCATCGTCGGGTTGCCGTTCGTCAGCCGTTTGATTGTAACGTCCTGCAGTTTTTTATCCGCGGCATTGAGGTTATCGCCCGATTTCACGAGGTTCTCGCGTACCTTGGTCAGGTGCGCAATCGTCTTGTCTATCTCGTCTATTGCATCCGCAAAACGCTCGTTGGCCAAGCGTACGTTGCGCCCGAAAGCGTCCTTGAAGGTCATCAGTTTCTCTTCGAAATTCGTCACGTCCACCTGCTGTGCTTTCACCAAAGCCAACTCGCGTTTGGCGTCCAAGCTCTTCTTGCTCGTTTGGCAAAGCAGCGTAATCAGCGGAATGAAGAACGACGGACGAATGACGTACATCTTCTCGAATCGATGACTCATATCGACAATACCGCCGTTATATAACTCGCTATCGGGTTCGAGCATCGACACCAGAACGGCATACTCGCAGTTTTTCTTCTTGCGGTCGGCATCCAGTTTGGCAAGGAAATCTTCGTTCTTATGCTTGGTGGCGGTCTCATCGTTCTCGTTCTTCATCTCAAACATAATCGACACGTACTCCACGCCGTCATCGCTCTTGTCGCGGAAGACGAAATCGCCTTTCGTACCCTCAACCACCTCGTTGTCTTTCTCGAAATACGCATAGGGCATCAGCGGGCGCAGCAACTGGTTAAAGAGCGTGGAACAATGGATCTCCAGGCTCTCGCCTACCATCTTCGTGCTCATGCGCAGTTTCATGTCTTTGTAGTACGCAATCTGGTCCTGAGCCGCTTTCAACTGGGCATCCATCTGGGTCTTCACTTGAGCCAACTCCTGCTCTTTCTTCATATATGCCTCGGTGGCCTGCTGCCTAACCTGAGCGACCGCTAACTGCTTCGCTTGTTCGGCCTGCTGCACTTGTGCCTGCAAGGCCTGCAACTGC
>CACWZZ010000035.1 GCA_902765485.1 uncultured Bacteroidales bacterium | reverse complement strand
GTATTGGCGATATATAGCATTTCTTACCTCCTATATCCACCTGCGAGACATCTGTAGTCCACTTGCGATTAGGCGCATCTGTAGCAAAATCACGTTTCAGGACATTAGGCGCAATTTTACCTACTTCTCCTTTGTAAGAGTGGTAACGCAACTTAGGTTTCTGGGCATATAAGCCCATTTCTACCATTAGTTTGGCTACTGTCTTATGGTTGATGTCTTTGCCTTCTGAACGTAGTTGCTGGTATACCCGCCGGTATCCGTAACGCCCCTTGTTCCTATTAAATATACGTATTATATCCTTGCGTATCTGCACATACTTGTCCTCTCTCGGATAGACGCTTCTCTCTTTCTTCCACTAAAGCCCTCACTTTTTTTAGCAATGCATTCTCCGCACGCAAATACTCATTTTCATAACGCAGGCGCTCTAACTCCGTCTGCGGTTCCTGTTTCTTTGGACGTCCCATATTTTTAGGCCTTCCTTGTGGTTTTATGTCTCGCAAAGCATCAAAACCTCCCGCTCGATAAGCATGTGTCCAACGGTAGACGGCAGTTCGCCCCACATGGTACTTTGCGCAAATACGGTACAAAGGTACACCTTTTTCCTCATACTCGCAAACAATTTTGCATTTTTCTTCAAAATCAGCATGTTTTATGGGTTGCCTTCGCAGTCCGGCAATGCCTTCTTGTTTATAACGTTCCAACCACACATAAAGATCATCATCAACAAGCCCTAGTTGACGCGCAACATCTTTCGGTGCATGACCTTTTAAGCATTTCTGCACGGCTAAAAACCGTTTTTCAATAGTATGTTTCATAATAAAACCCCAAAAGTTTTTTGTTCAACTTTTGGGGTTCATTACAATTCGGGTGCCTCTCCTTTTGCAAAAAAATAGACCTCCCTCTTGCATATGTCCGAAAAAAGTAGTAAATTTGCGCGCAAATTTGTTTCGAAAAAGAAAATAGTGCCGACATTGCCTTTTGAAGGAGCGGAAGATTAATGATTACCTGTCTGTAAAATAACGTATAAATAATGGAAGAGTTTGTATTTTGGGGATTTAATCTGCATGCATGGATTACGATTGTCACCGTGCTGGCGTTGTTTTCTATCTTGCTATTCACCAAAGTCCGTGCGGATGCAGTGTTTTTAGGTGCGATGGTGATCCTGTACGTCACGGGTGTGCTGGACGCCAAAGAGGCGTTCTCCGGTCTCAGCCAATCGTCTGTGGTAGTCGTGGGCGTGCTATTTGTGGTAGTAGCCGGTCTAACCTATACCGGTGTGCTGCAATGGATAGTGAAGAACCTGTTAGGTCAGCCCAAACGATGGAGCAATGCAGTCGTAAGGCTCATGTTACCGGTCGCTGGACTGAGTTCGTTCCTGAGCAATACTACGGTAGTGGCGCTGTTTATCGGGATTGTGAAGATGTGGTCGAAGAAACTTGGAATCGCCCCGTCGAAACTGTTGATTCCGCTTAGTTACGCCTCGGGAATGGGTGGTGTATGTACGTTGATAGGCACGCCGCCGAACCTGATTATCAGCGGGCTCTATGCCGAGGAGACGGGTATTCAGATGAACGTGTTAGCAACAACTATTCCGGGTCTTTTCTGTCTGGCGGTAGGTGTGCTGTCCGTTATCGCCATGCGCCGTCTTTTGCCGGACCGTCAGGGGGTTGATGATACGCAAGAAGACACGACGGATTATACAGTGGAGATGGTGGTGCCGTCTTCCTGCAAATATATCGGCGAGACATTGGGTTATGCCGGGCTGATCAACGTAAACGGAGGCCGATTGATCAAGATGCACCATTTCGACGGAGTGGCAGTGCCGATAGATGAGAATGAGTTCATTATGGGCGGTGACAAACTGGTCTTTGCCGGAAATATCAAAGAGATCATGGAGTTGACCAAGACGTATGGCCTGGTGCCCGGCGACGAGGTGATCCATGTGGGTTTCAAGACGCTACTCTCTGCGCTGATCATGATCGTGATGGTGGTACTGTCTGCTACGGGCGTCATGCCGCTGCTGATGAGTGCCTGTCTGGCGGCGTTAGCGATGGTAATCACTCGCTGCTGCACACCCAACCAGGCCGTCAAATCCATAGACTGGAGTATTCTAGTCGTTTTCGCAGGCTCCGTAGTATTAGGATTGGCTATTCAGAAAACCGGTATTGCGGAGCGGATGGCAACGGGAATACTGGATATATGCGGCACGAATCCCATCGTCGTGATGACGGCGGTATGTTTGGTAGCCACTTTTATTACAGAGTTTATCTCCAATACGGCAGCCGGCGCGATGTTCTTTCCTATCATGTACCATGCAGCCGTCCAATTGGGCTACGAACCGAAGACTTTCCTTATTGCCCTGATGATCAGCGTCAGCAGCAGTTTTGCTACGCCGATAGGCTCGCCGACCCATATGATGGTTTACGGTCCCGGAGGATACCGGTTTACAGACTTTCTGCGGATAGGTTTCTGGATGAACATTATCATACTTGCGGCGAATATATTCATTACGAATCTTATTTATCCGCTTACTCCGCTTGGGTAAAATAATAACTAAAACAACAAAATACTATGACAGATTTATTGATTCTTTTTGCGGTGGCGATGGCGGTTTCCGCAGTGGGGTGGAAATACTTTGTGTATTTCTTCAGTCTCGGTTACGGTTATGGCATTGCCGCATTGGCAGTGACCATGGGCGTGCTATACCACGCGAACCTGAGTGTGCCGACAATTGCGATGTTGGTGCTGCTGTTCATCTTCGGTGTGCGGCTGGGAACGTACCTGCTGGTGCGCGAACGCAAGGCGGTGGGGTACCGTAAGATTCTGTACGGCGAGGGACATTCGGAGAAGAAGCCTGCCGGCGTGATGATCATGATATGGCTGTTCTGCGCGCTGCTGTACGTGGCGCAGGTAAGCCCTGTGGCTTTCCGGCTGGCGAACGGACCGCACGATAGCGAGTTATGGGCATGGATTGGTGTTGCGGTTGTGGCTTGCGGTATTTTGTTAGAGAGCATCAGCGATGCGCAGAAGAGTGCCGCCAAGAAAAAGAACCCGAAGCGGTTTGTAGATACCGGTCTGTACCGTATCGTCCGCTGCCCGAACTATCTGGGCGAAGTGACCATCTGGACGGGTGCGTTGCTCAGCGCGATTGGCGCAGGGCTGAACTGGTGGCAGTGGTTGATTGTGGCTATCGGCTATGCAGGTATTGTGTTTGTGATGTTCAGCGGCGCACGCCGGCTGGAGTTGCGTCAGAACGCCGCCTATGGCAATGACCCCGAATATCAGGCGTACGTGAAGAAAACGCCTATCCTGATACCGTTCCTGCCTATTTATTCCGTAGCCAAATATGAATGGCTCAAGGCATGAGGTTTTAATGTTTAGGGATTAGTGATTAGAGCAGTATGAAAAGAGAATTGTTTTTCGTATTGGCAGCGCTATGCACGGTGTGCATGGTGTCATGCAAGCCGGCACCCAAAGGCGAGATGGCATATCCGCAGGCCGAGTGGAGTGAGGCAGGTGAGATTCTAATGCACACACCCGGTGCGGAACTATTCAACGGAGTGATACATCCTTCGGCAGGCTTGTTTGAACATTATTTTGATGTAGAGCAGGCCGCCGCGGAGCACCGCGAGTACATCCGTCTTTTGGAAAAAAACGGAATCCGTGTGCATACGGTTTACGAGATGTTGAATGAAACGGGGATAGATACGCTGCAAGCGTTAGCAGCCAAGGTGCTGAAATACGATATATCCGCCATCCCAGGTGAAGATGCAGAGGCGTCAGAGGCATACCGGGTACAGACGATTGAAGCGATGAGCCGGGGTGATCTGATCCGCTGTATTTTATTACAACCGACGGTCAAACTCAGCCGCACGGACAATAATACCGGCTATGAGGCGCAGTATATCCAGAATCCGCTGATGAACCTCTATTTTACACGCGACCAGAGTATCACGACTCCGCGCGGACATGTGATTTGCAAGATGAATTCCTCACAGCGTGCGCCTGAGACAGATATCATCGAGGTTTGCTACCATCATTTAGGAGTGGATCCGGTGCTGCGTATAGAAGGTGAGGGACGGCTGGAGGGCGGCGATTATTTCCCTGCCGGCACCGTCTCGCTCATCGGCTGCGGCATGCGGACGAACCAAGAGGGCATCCGTCAAGTGATGGAGGCTGACGCGTTCGGACATGACACGGTTGTCGTCGTACGCGACCATAAGTTCTGGCAGATGCAGATGCACCTCGATACGTATTTCAATATCATCGACAGAAATCTGTGTACGATGGTGCGCAGCCGTCTGGAGGCAAAGCCGGATGAGCCGGAATACGCGACATGCGACATCTATGCCCGTGCAGCCGGAGAGAAGGAGTATCGCCTCATCACGGAAGATATGCCGTTTGTGGGTTTCCTGCGCGAACGGGGTATGCAGATTATCCCGATAGACCGTGAGGACGAAATGCACTATGCCAATAATTATCTGACCATTGCGCCACGTCATATCATGGCGGTGGGCGGTCAGAGTACGGCATTGCAGCAACGGCTTCACGATGCCGGAGTGAAAGTAGAGTGGGTGCCGTTGGAAAGCCTGATAGACGGTTACGGCGCCGCGCATTGCATGACGCAAGTAATGAATAGACTGAAGGACTGACATTCTTCGTACCGCGTGCGCGAGTTGTAACTCCGTCGATAATATGTCCGCAAAATCAATCGGTTGCATAAACTCATTTTGACGCTGCAAAGGTAGTATTTTTTTGACATATGCAAGTTTTTCCGCATAAACATCCCCAACCTAAGGAAAAGTCAAATTTATTTTGCGCCACTCAAAATACCGCTTTCGGTATCCTCGTTGTTGATCCGTTGATATCCGCGTGTCGAGGCTCTCGACCCGAAGTCGAGATTGACGTTGAAATTGAGCATCAGCACTTGACGATAGTTCTGCATAACGGCGGTATTGGAAGTCGGGGCGAGGGCAGCGGAGAGAGACAGCATCGCCGATGGTACTGCATTGCATTGTGCCGGTGAAGCGATTGAGGCGCACCGAGAATGTCCACTGGACACTCTGCGGTGCGCCTGTTCCGCTTCACGGTCATCGGTCGGTCGGGAGGCTGTTACATGAATGAAGCATGGCGAAGCGTAACAATACAAAAAAACGTCCCGAAGGACGCTTTTGAAGAAGATTTTTATGTGATATGTCATAATCACTCTTTTGTTTCGTTGCTCTCTTCATGCTTGCCATATTTCTTGTACAGACGCATCTCTACCAGGAACGAACAGAGCAACCCGATGCCGATGCCAAAGGCGATGATGAGCCAGAAATAAATGCTCATGGTTGCTGTGCCTGCCAGCCAGTCGATACATGCGCCCAGGCCGATACCGAGTAACACACAGGCAGCGCGAAGCGTGTCCAGATTGAACGGTCCCATCTGACGCGGTTGCTTCTTCGGTTCGTCAATGAGCAGTTTGGCGGTCTCCGGATCGGTGTGGTTCTCAATAATGAGCTGCCGGATTTCTTTGTCCTTCGTCTTTTTGTGCATAGAGGACCAAAAGGACATTACTACAGCTATGATAGGCAGACCAAAAATACAAATAATGGCTACGATACCAACAAAATTATCAGCTATATATTCCATAATACTAAAAATTTTAATTGTTTAACAATGTTTGTTTTGTGAGGAGTTGACTAGTATGCTCCTCTGCTTATATGATACGCGGAGTACGGAAAGGTTACACTTCCGGCGAGAAATAACGGAGCCGTTGCACTGCCAGACCAAGAATGGTGGCTATCGGAATGGCTATATAAACGATTTGCAGTTGCTCCGGTATTTCCGGCATGAAGACGAATAGTGCATAGATATACACCACTACCGCTACCGGCAGACCGAAACAGAGACCGAGCAGTTTTGCCCATTTGCGCAGGGTTTTCAGCCACATGTCACGGCGCACGGTGCGCATCACCCGACGGTTTATCTGCTCCACCGCCTTGTGCTGCTGTGCAGACTGCTGAAACAGCGTGTCCAATTCATAATCAGTTATTGTTTCCATGTTCTATCTTTTTCTTTAGTCTTTCTCTGATGCGGAATAGCCGCACTTTGATGTTGTTTTCCGTTTGTCCGAGCCGGTAGGCAATCTGTTGTAGTGGCACTCCTTCGTAATAATGCCATCGGATGATCTGTTGCTCTTGTTCCGGCAGTTGTGTTATCGCTTGCTCCAAGGCTTGGAGTTGTTGTTCTTTCTGCTCGTTGTATGTCTCATCGGCAACATCCGCCAAATCCGTTGTACATCGTACATCGTCAAACCGTACTTCCCCTCGTCGTTTTTCTTTTTCCAGCAGGCGTAACCCGATATGATTAGCAATGACAGTTACCCACGAGCCGAAATTGCCGCCTTGCCATGAAGCCAGTTGTTTGTATGCTTGAATAAACGCCATTTGTGTCACTTCTGCGGCATCCTCTTCGTCATGCATCAAACGCAAGGCAGTACTGTAAACCTGCAAAGAGTAGCGTTGCATCAGCATCTCAAACGCCCGCGGATTGTTCTCGCGCAGCACTTGCCGGATCAGTTCTATATCGGATAAATTGTCGTTCACCTACTGATAAGATACACAAATCCTCAAAAGGTTACACCTCCAAAAGCATTTTATTGCATATAGAGGTATTTGTCCATTTACGCCAGGATGTCTTGGTATTCGTCGGTGCGGGTGAGGACGGCTTGGGCGTAGGAGCAGACAGGGATGATTTGGCGGTTGTGGGTGCGTGCGAAGTCCACGGCGACAAGAACCATCTGACGGGCAATGCCGCGTCCCTCAAAGCCCTCAAACACCCGCGTGTGGTCAATAATCATCCGTCCGGGTGTCGGGCGGGAGTAGGTCATCTCGCCGACCTGTACCGGTTCCGTGTATGCACCTTCTTCCGTGGTTTGCAGCCACGCCTCGAAAATGCCGTTCTTCCCGGTCTCGTTGTGTTGGATAGTTATCATGGTGTTAGTTCTTATTTTGTTAGTTCTTATTTCTCCAGTTCCAATAATTGTTTCTTGCGGTTGAGACCATAGGCATAGCCGCCTAAGGTGCCATTTGCTCCAACTACTCTATGGCAGGGAATGAGCAATGCGATGGGGTTGGCTCCGACGGCTTGTCCAACCGCTTGTGCGGACTTGCAACCGACCATCTGGGTTATCTCTCCGTAGCTGAGTGTTTCGCCGTAAGGAATGGTCAACAAAGCTGTCCAAACGCGCTTCTGGAAAGCGGTGCCTTGCGGAAACAAAGCTGTCCAAACGCGCTTCTGGAAAGCGGTGCCTTGCGGATTGAGTCGCGGCACGTTACATGGTCGTTTGCCCGCAAAATAATCATCTAACCATCGGAGTGTTTCTGCGATAATAGGTATTGTAGTATTCGCTTCTTCTCCGGCTTTTTCTTGTGCTGTTGAGGTGTCACAGGCTTGCTCGTTACTAAACCGCAGACTCGTTATTGCCTGACCGTCACTTTCGATGACGATAGGTCCCAGAGGTGAGGTATATGTGGTAGTAAAGGTTTTCATAGCAGACCGATAGTTTCGAACATCCGCCGATAGGCTGCGGCTTTTTTGTCAATGCCGTACAGAAAAAACGCAACGATGTTGATTACCGCGAGATAAATCAGTATGCCGTAGATGCAATAGGTTCTCATTTATTGCCGGTAAAAAGTTTGTCCGGGGCGGACAAGGAGTGTGTGCCTAGTGCCGGGTTGAACGGGTTGCCCCAT
>CACWZZ010000034.1 GCA_902765485.1 uncultured Bacteroidales bacterium | reverse complement strand
TACTCCCACTCCGCGGCGGTCAGCGTGCGCCAAGCCCTGCCGCCACCGTTGGAGATATTCTTTGTACCCCAGTCGGTGAAATCAGACGGATACTCCGAGATGTAGGTGGAGGCATTGTACGGTTCGTCGGCGGAGCCCCAGCCGAAGAGATCGATCCAGCCATCGCAGAAACGAGCGATCTTGGAGTTGTCCTCGCCTATGATATCGTATTGATGTTCAGCAAACCGCCAGACATCGTTGGTGGGATGGTATTGCAGGTTGGCTTTGGAGAAGAGCACCTGGGTTCCTTTGGAGACTGAGAAAGCATTGGTCACCAGCTCACTATAGGCCGTGAAATAGCCGGGATGGTCTTTCCCTCCGTCCGGACGGGCATAGGTTGTGTCTGTCACAAGGAAATCGTATTTCGTTCCCTTGCCGCCCTCCAATGCCTCACAGCCTTTAAACATATAGCCGGATTCAGTCAGTACAGCACTTTGGCTCCAGTCGTCGTTGCAGTAAATGGTTTCCAGCGAAATGCAATGTGCGAACATACGCTGCGCATCCTCCAGTTTGGCGATATTGAAAGCATGCAGATCCAGCGACTTCAACGACGAGCAGAACTCGAACATTCCCTCCATATCCTTCACGTTAGAGGTATTGAAAGAACTCAGATTCACCGAATCCAGCGCATTGCAGTCTGCGAACATACCCTGCATATCCGTCACATTGGCGGTATTGAAAGAGCCCAGATCCACAGTGTGCAGCGAAGCGCATTTACTGAACATAAATGACATATCCGTCACATTGGCAGTAGGCAGGTTCTCCAAACCTACGATCTCCGTCATGTTTTCCAGTCCATGCCATTTCTGATCTTCGTCGCTATAGCAGGAGCCGAAGAGGTTGGTCATGGAGGCGTAAGGATAATCCTTCATGGAGGGGTCAATGACTGCTTTTTTCACGTTGCCGTAATACAGATACACATTCACCCGGATGTCGTCCTTTTTCGGATCATAGATCTCCTTATAGTCTCCCGGGCGTGAGTTGATTTTTCCGTCGCAGTAATAGGTCAGCACGCCGGAAGCGGCATCAAAGACGGTATAAACCCGCAGGGTGTCCGTCTGTGTCCCGCCTTGTTCACCGCCTTGTTCCTCACCTTGACCTTGTCCCTGTTCCTGGCTCTGTCCTTGCTCAGGCTCGTTCTTGTCCTTGCATCCCGCCGCAAACAGCATCACCGCCGGCAGGAGAAATAAAAAGATTTTTTTCATACAATTATAAATTTAAAAGTTTGTTGTTTGTGTCTTGTAGCCATGCAGGGTAATCGGCCCTGCATAGCTGAGTTTATGTTCTTTCAAAAATCACTCGACGTCGTGGACGAGACGGACGGAGTAGCCGCAGCTTACCGACGTAGCGCCACTGACGGAATAGCCGTTGGAACGGAAATAGATGTAGTGTGCTTTTCCGTCCTCTTCTGCGTGCGTAGCCGACCAATAGTATCCTTTTTCGTTCACCTCGGACACGTTCTTGCTCCATCGTGATCCGGCAGCAGGCAGGAATACCGCACCCGCCTTCTCCATAGGAGCCCACTGGCTCTCGGTGTAGCTATTGGACGCATAGGCGTCGCCGGTGCACTGATAATACGTGCCCTTTTCTCGGTGCTGGGAACGAACGTACTACCGGCAGGTAGTGTCCATCCGTCCGGCAGGAGAATCAGACCGTTCGTGCCGTTGACGCTGCCGAAGCCGAAGAGGGAATCGGCATTAGCGCGTCTCTCGAACACGTATTCCCACTCCGCGGCGGTCAGCGTGCGCCAAGTCATGCTATAATCATTGGCGATGGTATTCGTACCCCAGTCGGTGAAAACGGTAGGATAGTCCGACGTGTAGGTAGAGGATTCGTAGGGTTTCTCCGCAGTGCCCCAGCCGAAGAGGTCAATAAAGTACTCGCAATAGCGCGCGATCTTGGAGTTGTTGTCTCCTTCGATATCGTATTGGTTTGTAGCTAACCGCCAGACCCCGCCGCTGGGATGGTGTATCAGGTTGCCATGCGCGAAGAACACCTGGTTGGCTTTGGCTACGGAGAAGGCAATGGGATTCAACTCCTTAACCGGCGTGAAAAAGCCCGGATGGGCTGGACCTCCGTCCGGACGGGCATAGGTCTGGTCGTCGAAAGAAGGGTCGTATTTCGTTCCCTTGCCGCCCTCCAATGCCTCACAGCCTGTAAACATCAGACTCGAATAGGTCAGTGCCTTATTATCGCTCCAGTCGTCGTTGCAGTAAATGGTCTCCAGCGAAGTGCAGTTGTAGAACATGAGTCCGATCTGCGTTGCGCTCGGGATGTCGGCGAACGACCGCAGATCCAGCGACTTCAGCGAAGAGCAACCGGCGAACATCAGTCTCATACTCATCACCTTCCCGACCGGCAGGTTCTCCAGTCCCTCTATCTCCGTCATGTTCTCATAGCCATAGAACGTCTCCGTCTCGACATCCATGTCCCAACCGAACAGGCTTTCCATGGTGGGATAAGGATACTCCTTCATAGAGGGGTCAACGACCACTTTTTTCACGTCTTTGTAATACTGACGCGTTTCAGAGCTGCTTTCCCGCGAACCGTCTTCCACGTTTGGCGCTTTATAAATCTCTTTGAATTGCCCCTCCCTGGAATTCATCTTGTTGTCGCAGTAATAGGTCAGCACGCCGGTTGCGGCATCAAAGACGGTATAAACTTGTACGGGGTCTTCCGGCTCCGGGTCCTGTCCGCCCTGCATCTTCTCGTATGTCTGAGTGAAGGTAATGGTGGCCTTTACGCCGTCTTGCTCTTCTGTTTCGACCGCTACAAGCACCAACTTCTTGGCGGTAAGTTCTTTTACCTCCGCCGTTTTCGTTTCCTTCTTATCAGGATCGGTCATCAGGATTTTGTTGTCCTTGAACACATACGTACCCTTCATCGAATCCTTGTTCCCCTCTTCTTCGCAGGTCGAAATGAGTGTACCATCACTCTTGAACTCCAGCGTCAAGACATAAGGCGGCATTTCCGGGTTCGTTTGTGATTTGTCGCCGGTTTTCGTCTCTGCTACTTGCGAGACGAGTTTCCATTTTCCGATCAGGTTTTGCTCTTCGAACGGTTCGTTGTTTTGTGGATTGTCCTTACCGCATCCGGTAAGCGCCATTCCGCTTGCTGCCGCCACCAGCAGCACAAGCAGCTTTGTAAAAATTCGTTTCATATTTATTGTTGTTTGGTTGTTTTTTGTCCTATTCGATATGTCGATATTTCGGTTTTTGTAACCTTGCGGCGGGTCAGTACCGCAAGGCTGAAGGGTCTGTGTGGACCGCGTCCGTCAGACCTGTTGCTACTGCGGTCTCACGCCGTCCGGATCCATTTCCGGGAGCATGGAGTTACGCTCCTTGCACTCGATGGTGATGTCGTGGTCGGGCATGACGAAACGGAAGATAAACCCTTTGTCCCTCTGGTATTCCGGCCCGAAATAGCAGCCGTCCACCAGGAAGGTGTAATCGGTGTCGGTAGCAATCATGGGATAGTAGATGACCACCTCTTCCCCCGCTTTCGCCTGCTCCGGCGGAGCAATCTGTTTGCCGCTTTTCGTCATTGCGCAAAACCAATACTTCTTTCCGGCATAATCAATCCGGTAGGTGGCAGAGTTGTCTTCTCCCGCGCCACCGGTAGCAATCGTCAGTGCCATAATCAATATGTTTATCAGTTTAATCATACTATTTTTGTGCTATTTTTGAATAAAATACCGGGTTGCCTACGCGACCATCACGGGATCATCTCGCGACCATCACGCGATCATCTTAGGACGACATCGGCCTCACTTCGGCTCCACTATGGAGTTTTTAGTGTTACCGAACTTCCGCGCCTTGGGCGTTGTAGGTCTTGCCGTTGCGCTCGATGAGGAGCATGCCGTCGCGCAGCACCTTCTGACCGCTGACGGCTGACGGCTGAATGCCGACTTCGTCTATCCCCTGCTTGTCGCTCGCGGAGATCTGCACGTCCATATTTGCGAGCTCATTTCCGTTGATCTCAACGCGGTGTTTATCCGGGTTATAGACTGCGTCCGCAGGTTGCTTGAAATAGCAGCTGACCATATTGAACTCGCTCAGGTTGCCGAAGATACTCGTCGGGTGCGCCATCAGGGTGCAGTGGTCAAGGGTCAGCGCCAGAAGGTCGGACTTGGAATTACCGTTGAGGGGGAAGGTAACGTCCGTAAAATCAAGCGCTACGTCGCGGAAGATCATCGTGCCGTTTTCCGCACAGAAGCCATTCCCTTCCATGATCTGGATAGCGTCCTTGTACGGATCAGAGGAACCTCCCTCGAAAGTAATTGTGATGCCGCTCTCTGCGAAAAAGACGGAATGCTTGTTGCCGTTGTTGTAAAAGCCGCAAATTCCGTTTACCACCACCTTGAATTGTTTGTTTGCCGCGGTGCTGGTGAAGCGGAAGAAATTGTTCCATACGTCATGAGACGTCAGCTGGACATTGGTCAGGGTCAGCGTTTGCGTGGCGTGGTCATACGTGACGGTGCCTTCCGCATCGCTGTCTTTGAAGAGCGACATGAGGTCGGATACATTGTCCGAGGTGATCTGGGTACCAAACACCTTGATTCCGGATTCCCATTCAGCTGCAAAAGCAGCAGCGAAAGTTGTAATGCTCATCAGAGCAACCAAGTAGATTTTTTTCATACTGTTTTTTGTTGTTAATTGGTTAGTTAATCTAGTTTGTCTAGTTTTTCTAGTATATATACAAAAAGCGGTAAACCGCTATATAAAAAGGGCCCCCGCAGATTTTAATCTGTGGGGAGAGCGTAGAGCAAGGCGGCGTGCTATACAAGTGCATAGCACGCAGTCGCACAAGCCTTAGCTTAAGCGAGGATTACCGCTTAAAAAATAATATAAGGAAGGGGAGATTGCTTATTTCTCCAAGAGAAAATCAATGATATTGTACATCAATATACCATCTTCTGTTTTATGAGTAGGTATCAGTCCGCCAACAATGACTATCTTCTGGAAATTATCTTTGATGAGACGCAAAGGACGGAGCTCTTGTTCCACTTTCTCTTCATCCGGCAGCGCATAGGCAGATTGAATATACAGACGCTCTTCATTGCGGTTACATACGAAATCCACTTCTAATTGCAGCCGTACATTTTTGCCGTCAATGGTAGTGTTATACTCGACATTTCCTACATCCACCGAATAACCTCTATGCACCAACTCCAGATAAATCAGGTTTTCCATCAGATGCGTCCATTCGTTCTGGCGGAAACCCAGCCGTGCATTGCGCAGTCCGAGATCCATGAAGTAGTATTTCTTGGGGGTATTGATGTATTTTTTCCCCTTTATATCGTACCGTAAGGTATGCTCTATCAGAAAAGCGTCCTCCAGCATATCCAGATAGCTGTCTATCGTATTATACGAGATACTGCTTTTCTTGATGGACTTGAAAGTGTTTTGCAATTTGACGGAATTAGTCAGACAACCTATATTCGACGCTACCACATCCACTAACTCCTTCATGTCGGAATCATCACTCAAATGATTACGCTCCTTGATATCAACAAGATAGGTGTTATTAAACAAATCGCGGAGATATTTCTTCTTTTGCATTCCAGTCTCATAAAGCGCAGTACGCGGCAGTCCTCCGTAGATGAGATACTCCCGCAATAATGCCTCGTTGGGCTCTTTTCCGCACACCTGGCTATACTCGGCGAAAGAGAGGGGCTGAACACGGATTTCTTCACCTCGTCCGCGGAAGATAGTCAGCACGTCTTTGGACAGGAACTTGGCGTTACTACCCGTAACATACACATCGACGTTAGGCATGTCCAGATAGCTGTTTAGTACATCCTCAAACTCCGGCACATGCTGGATTTCGTCAATGAGGACATAGTATTGGGCGTCATCTTGCAATTGGGCGTCAATATGATTGAGTAACGCATCCGGATCCCGCAGCCACTTGTTGCGCCGGGGCTCCAGATCAATCCGGATAATGTGCCCGTCATCTACGCCGGTACTTTTAAGATAGTCATAGAAGATATGGAATAGCAAATACGACTTGCCTACACGGCGTAACCCCGTCACTACTTTGATCATATCATTGCCCATAGCAGCAATCAGTGCGTCGAGATATTTCTGTCTTGTAATCATCTTGTTATAAAGGAATTGATTCTGTTGAGTTGAAATATTTTGCGGGTACACGCATTTTCTTTCATCAATTCCGCTGCAAAGGTACAACAAAATAATGATATATGCAAGTTATTTCGTCTAAAACTTGATTATTTTGGCGATTTTAGACGGATTCGAGCGTGCTATTTTGTCTAAAACTTGATTATTTTTGCGATTTTAGACGGATTTGAGCGTACTATTTCGTCTAAAACTTGATTATTTTGGCGATTTTAGAGGGATTCGAGCGTGCGGAGCGTCCGCATCATCATCGTTGGCGGGCAGCCCGGTACCCCTTAGTAGAGTAGGTCTATCCCCTATATAATAGGGATAGACCTACTAAGGAGTGGGCTTCCACTGCCAAAAATGCAGTCAATTCCCTGTCGCCTTCCTTACCACTTCGTTACCACTACGTAACGTTCGACCACGGTACGTTTAAACGGTAATCCAATATGTCAAAGATCGTTTTGAAGCTGTCAGCCATCAGCCGTCAGCCGTCAGCTTTTTGTAGCCATGCAGGGTAATCAGCCCTGCATAGCTGAGTTTATATTCTTTCAAAAATCACTCGACGTCGCGGACGAGACGGACGGAATAGCCGCAGCTTACCGACGTAGCGCCACTAACGGAATAGCCATTGGAACGGAAATAGATGTAGTGTGCTTTTCCGTCCTCTTCTGCGTGCGTAGCCGACCAATAGTATCCTTTCTGGTTCACCTCCGACACGTTCTTGCTGAATCGCGATCCGGCAGCGGGGAGGAAGACCGCACCCGCAGCCTCCATAGGAGCCCACTGGTTCTCGGTGTAGCTATTGGACGCATAGGCGTCGCCGGTGCACTGGTAATACGTGCCCTTGTCTTCGAACCCATTCTCGGTGCTGGGAACGAACGTACTACCGGCAGGTAGTGTCCATCCGTCCGGCAGGAGAATCAGACCGTTCGTGCCGTTGACGCTGCCGAAGCCGAAG
>CACWZZ010000033.1 GCA_902765485.1 uncultured Bacteroidales bacterium | reverse complement strand
CGCCGGTCCGTGCGGACAGTCAAAAGACACGCAAGGTGTACCGCACCACATGGCCTCAATAAGCGCAAGCGGAAGCCCCTCGTACCGGGATGAGAGTACGAAAAGCAAAGCCTCAGCATATTCCTCTGCCATTTTATCCTCCTTTCCGGCAAGATATACACGCAGTAAGCCCATAGCTTGGATCTGTGTCTCTAATTCAGCGCGTTTAGGACCTTCTCCCACAATGCGCAACTGCCATTCGGGATAGTGTTTCTCTACCGGCTGCCATGAGCGCAGAAGAAGGTCAAACCCTTTCTGCTCATGCAGCCGTCCAACCGCCAGCACCGTCTTGGTCTTTCGACTTTCGACTTTCGACTTTCTACTATTTAGCGCACAAGGATTGGGTATGACGGTCACGTTCGTGCAACCGGCTTTCTCCCAGGCTGCTTTGTCTGCTTCGGTCAGAACGACCAAGCGCTCCAAGGGTTTAACGTCTCTCACCAATTGGCGTGTGCGAATCGCCCCCAAGAGCGACCAGAAAGCGCCGGTGTGATTCGCCATCAGCAGCTGCTTTCGTTGATCCATAGCGAAGTGCATCTCCGCTATCGTGCGGCAAGGCAGGTGACGTAGGAACGCGATCTCTTTGCCGCCGAGCGAGATACAGAGATCTATCTTATGCGTACGTATATATTTGGTTAGAACGCGTTTGTATGCGCTCATGCGACGCATGTGCGCGTAGTATTTGGACAGCAGCGGCTTGGTGTAGTCTGCGTTAAAGTCGATATTCAGTTCCTCCACCTGCACTTTCTCCGAAAGCGGGAAATAGCATTTCGGAGTGCCTGCCGGCACCGGCTCCGTCGTCAGGATCGTGATCTCATGCTCCGTGTGTGCTGCGAGCCAATTCACTTTCTGCGTCAATACGCGTTCCATCCCGCCGGAGTTATAGAGATGCGGGATACAATAGAGTATTCTCATGGCTGCACCTCCTTCTTTTTGCCCAGTCCGTTGAGCCAATGAACGATTTGCGTCTGATGCTCAGTAAGCGTCATGACGATGAGCAGAAGCAAAAGACTCCACGACACCAATCTCGGGTCAAAGAGAAGCGGGGCACGAGGATAGATAAGCGCATGTCCTACCAAGAGGAAATACATCAAGTACCAATAGACATTGTTCTTCGCCCGATAATAGCTTTCCTTTACCCAGAGGCCGATGAGGAACATGGCAATCGCTGTTCCAACCGCCCCAAAAGAACGGTATGCTTCGCCAATCATGTTGGTGCCGGTCCCCCAGGTAGCGTCAGGTCCTAAGAAGAGGTATGAAGGCAGATCACCGCCATGCAACATCTGGGGCGGAAGATCGGAGTGCTCAATGATATATCCGGCAAGCCCGGGAACAGGCGAAAACAGATCAAGCGACATCCCGGTGAACCATGTCAAGTCGTTCTCTTGCGCCCACCCGAAAAGGCGGAAGAGGTTAACATCGTTCACAATCAGGTCTTCATAGATATCCCAAAACTCTTCTAAGTTAGTATGCGCCAGCTTGGCTTGCCATGCCGCAGGATCCAAACCTTCTTTACGAAGCGTCATAACCAGGAAGAGAACAATCGATCCACCGGCCACAAGACCGAGTACGTGCCACCATTTAAGGTGATACACATACATACTGAATCCCACGACAAGAATCAGCGCCAAACCGACAGCCAACTGGCGGCTTCCGGTAGAAAGGAGTATAAGCATGAATGAAGCTATCACCGCCAGATAAAACCACCATTTCTGTTTCGGCAGGCGGAAAATAAAAATCGCCAAGAAATAGCATCCGATAGTGAAGATATTGTTAAAATAGCTATATATGCCCACATCGCGCAAGTTCGCACCCTCGGCATAGACACTCTGCAGCGCCGCGAGGCCACCGGTAGCGACAAAGAGTACCCAAGCCACCATCGTAATACCGAAAAACCAGATGTATTGGCGCATGGAGATGGTAAATGTCGGTTCGGTAGGTTCTTCCCTATTGAGTTGAAGAATGCGCGTGGCACCTAACATATACCATGCGTATCCGAAATAGGCCAAAGCCGTAGCCCTCGTTACAAAATTATCATTGAACGAGAAACTGAAGAACGACCAATAGATACGTTCCGTAGGCGCATAGAAAACCGGATAGACGAAGTTAACGAGGAAGAACGAAAGGGCGAAGAAGAACTCAAAACCCAACCAGTTTTTCCGTTTATTGGTAGCAAAAAAGAGTACATTCTGCGCAATAAAGCAGACCATCAGCGCCACACAATAGTCGTAACTATAGGTCCAAGGCGCTTTGATATACAGCACCGTAGCGGCGATGGCAAAAGCGATATTGAGCAGGTAGGTCAGCATTTCTCTTTAGCACGATGGAGGAGATAGAACAAATAAGACAGCCTTCCAAATTCAGGTTCATTTCCCCATGCCAACAAAGCACTTATGCGTCCTTCATTAGAAACGGTAGGCCGATGCATGGCTTTCCAATGATAACCACAAATCCATCTCCTCTCATTAGCAGTCAAATCCAGCGATTTATTCATTAGCCGATAAATAGCATGATCCTGCACAATATTCACACCCATATATTCGGCTCCACCGGATACCTTGTTGGTATGCTGGCGAAATTTATTCAGGTTATCCGCCACATATGCCACTCTCCCCTGCAAGGCAATCTGTATCCAGAAGAGCCGGTCACCGCTAGCGGAATACTGCGCCACTTTCTCCATGTCCACTTTTTGCGCAGCCTCGCGTTTAAAGACTACGGCCGAGGCATTGCATATCGAACTATATCCCAACAGAAACCGCCTGACAAACGTAGCTCCCGCCATCGAAAAATCCCGTTTCCATCGGGGATCAATGGTTCGCGCAATAGGTTTTCCGTCGCTGTCAATCCATAGGCTATGGCAGAACGCCAAAGTAGCATCTTTCTGCTCGATCTCCGCCACCAGGCGAGAAAGCAAAGTGGGCTCCGCCACATCATCACTCTCCGCAATCCATACATAGTCGCCTTTCGCCATTTCCAAGCCTCGTTTCCATTGCAAGAAAGTATTGCCGGAATTGGTCTCATTGGCAATCAGCCGAACCACCTTCGGATGATTCTCATAGGACTTGAGGACAGAAAGGCTTTCGTCGGTTGATGCATCGTCTAACAGGATTACCTCAAAATCGGGATAATCCTGCGCAAGAATACTCTCCATGCGCTCCTTAATAAAAGGAGCGTGGTTGTAATTAGGCATTATAACACTTACTTTCGGCATTTTATGTTGACTATATGCACATTAAAGCGTGCAAAGATACAACTTTTTTTTAATTTATGCAATTTTTTTTGCGTAAATCAAATAAATTGTGTAATTTTGCACCAAAATCAGGACAAATGATGTATCCTTTACGCAAAAACACCCCTCTTTTTATCAGGAAATGGGGCAATTGGTTGCTGGTGGTGGTTCTGCTGTTGGTTAAATCGTATCTTTTCGATATTGCCGTCACGCGTCCGGCATCCGTTTCATGGGTCCTGTATGACTGGCTGGCTAACGCTGCCGCAGCCCTGATTGTCGCTTTGCCTGTATTGCTGACGCGGCGGAAATATCCGGTGTTTGTCATTCTCGGCGTGACGGATGTCTGGCTGACAGCCAATATCATTTATTATCGTTCCTACCGGCTGTTTATCACTTGGCACCTGCTGAAACTGACATCCAACATGGATGGTTTCTGGAACAGTATAGTTCCCTATCTGTCTGTCTCTCTGCTTGTTTTTCCTGCACTGACTGTTCTGGCTGCTGTATGTCTCTTATGGGAAAGCCAACGCGCAAGATGGTATGAGGTGTGTACTGTTCTGGTGGCGGGGGTATTGCTCAGCATCGGCGGTTCGTACAGCCGGTGGGAGCGCAAAAGGGAACAAGGCTGTCAGGCTCCCTTTACCATGGAGTGGGTCAATCCGTGTATATTACCGCAGGATTTATCCGCGCATATCAGCGAGAACGAGCAGCAGCCCCGTATTTATATCCGTGAGCACTCCGTCCTGTCGTATCCGCTGTATCTGCTCAATGACTGGGTCCACGAACAGCGCAAAAGAGGTGCGGTGGAGTTGAGTGCCGAAGAGCAGGAGGAGTTGCAGCGGCTGATAAACCCGGTCGCCCCGGCTAATCCGCCCGAAGGCAATCTGCTGATTATTCTCGGGGAGAGTTTCGAGTCATGGCTGCTGGATGTCAATGATGCGGAAGGCAAACCGGTTTGTCCGGAAATAAAGCATTATATAGAAACCCACCCTGTGCTCTATGTCAAAGATGTGACTACGCAAATCGGCTATGGCATGTCCGGCGACGGGCAGCAGATAGTAAACACAGGGCTCTATCCCACCTTGGAAGGCGTGGCATGTGTGGATTACGGCGACAACGTATATCCTAATCTGGCGCATTTCTATCCGCATAGCGCCGTAGTCAACCCATGCAGGAACGTGTGGAACCAGACGGTGGTTTCTTATTCGTACGGTTACAAGCAGTTGGTGGAACCGCAGAGTGACGACCGCTTTGCATGGAATGACAGTATCGTGATAGACAAAGTGATAGAGACTTTCAACCGCTTGCCCTCTCCGGCTTGCGTGCAGACAATCACCATCTCCGGACATATCCCCTTTGACTCTTCGCCGGACGATATTCCTATAGCCGACACGGTGCCTGCGCTTTTCAGGCACTACCTGCAAACAGCGCATTACACCGACCGGCAGGTGGGACGCCTGCTGAATTGGGCGGACACGGCGCTGGTGATGCAGAACAGCACCATCGTCTTCACAGGCGACCACCGTATCTTCCATGCATGGCTGAGTGATGACATCCGCGATTACGGCCTGAGAGCCAACTTGCCGTTTGGCACCAACCAAGCCGGATGCCCGCTCATCATTGCTTCCCCCCGGATGGATTCGCTGCGGGTGACAGCCCATGGAAAACAAATAGATGTCTTCCCGACTATTCTCGGTTTAATCGGGCAAAAAAGCTATTTCTGGAAAGGGTTCGGACGGGACTTGACGGAGCCGGAAAATGCCGATAAAACCAGCAATTCCTCCGTCCACCGCACTCTCTCTGACAAACTGATCCGGATGAATTGGTTCGAATCCCCCGATCTGCCGCACTATATCGCGCACGCCGGAGGCAGCGTCTATCGGTATATGTATTCCAACAGCATCGAAGCGGTGCGCAATAGTCTGGAACATGGACTCGGTTATATAGAGTTGGACTTGTCCCTGACGAGCGACGGACAGCTGGTGGCATGGCACGACTGGAATTTCGAATGGACGGAAGCACCTGATCATGACGAGTTTATGGCAAGAAAGATATACGGACTTTTCACCCCGATTGATTTCCCGAGGATAGACTCTATCATGACGGCTAATCCCCGTTTGACGCTGGTGACGGATAAGATTTCCGATCCTCAGATTATTGACCGTTGGCTTCATCCTTATAAGAAACGCGTGTGGGTGGAGTGTTTCTCCGACGAGGATTATTTCGCGCTCCGGGAGATGGGATACCATGTGCTGGCAAGCCGTGTGCCTCCTTTGAAGACCGATACGCCTGCCGTCATCCGCAATTATGCCTTTGACTACCGCCGTTGTGCAGACCTCTCGCAATGTGACGGAGACTGTTTTGCACTATTCGGCGGAGAGATTACGAAGAGCGATGCGGACAGCCTTTTTGCCACGGATCCGCGTATCAAGCTGGTGTACACCGATTTCTATGAATAAAAAAGCCCGAAACGAATGTTCCGGGTTTCTTTTTCTTCGGGATTTCGATATGTCGATATATCGATACTCCGAAAGGATTAAGCTTCAGCTTCAGGAGCCTCGCCTTTAGCCTCTGCTTCTGCGGCAGCAGCTTCCTGCGCAGCCTCTTGTGCAGCAGCAGCGAGCTCTGCGGCAGCAGCGGCACGCTTCTCTGCAATCTTAGCAGCGATAGCCTTATTG
>CACWZZ010000032.1 GCA_902765485.1 uncultured Bacteroidales bacterium | reverse complement strand
CGCAACTCGTACGAGATTGTCAAAGCGAAATATAATAAGAAGAAATAAAACAGATGACGCGAGAGAAAGAGATTATACGAATCACCCTATGGGGTAGCGTGGTTAATGTGGCATTAACTGCCTTGAAGTTCGTGGCGGGAATCATAGGTTGCTCGGCTGCGATGATAGCGGATGCCGTACATTCGTTGAGCGACCTGCTGACGGATTTTGTGGTGCTTCTTTTTGTGAAGATCAGCAGTCGTCCGGCGGACAGTGAGCACCCCTATGGTCACGGTAAATATGAGACACTGGCCACTACTATCGTGGCTATTGCGCTCTTGGTGGCAGGTGGTGTCTTGGCGGCGGAGGGTGTGCAGAAGATAGTGAGTGCGCAGCACGGCGCGGAACTGGTGATGCCTGGTCGGATAGCCTTATGGGCGGCGCTCATCAGCATAGCAGCGAAAGAAATCATCTATTGGCTTACGGTCCATGTCAGCCGTCGTGTCAACTCACCGGCTCTGGAAGCCAATGCCTGGCACCATCGCACAGACGCGTTGTCGTCGGTAGCTACGGCGGTCGGAATAGGCGGAGCGTTGTTGTTCGGCGGTCAATGGGCTATTCTGGATCCGATAGCCGCTGTGCTGGTAAGTATCTTCATCATCGTCACAGCCGGCAAACTGCTGCATGAAGCCGTACAGGATTTGATGGAGAAACGTTTGCCGGAAGAAGTGGAGCAACAGATCCGCGAGATCGTAGCACAGGACAGCGAGATGAGCGAGATGCACCATCTCCGTACGCGCCGTGTGGGCAATGTGTACTCGATTGAGATGCACTTGCGCATGCATGGAAACGTGTCGCTATACGAGGCGCACAGGCATAGTGTCCTTCTGGAGCAAAAACTGCGTGAACGTTTCGGCGCAGCGACGATGATAACCATCCATCTGGAACCGCTCAAAGCCAATGGCGTTTATTTACCCGATTAATAGAACTGATAGCATATGAGTAAGTTTCGTGCAATAGCCGGCTATGTGCTCGGCGGAGTGATGTTCGTGGTGTTGTTGCCGACGATCATGTGGTTGGCATCAGGTATGCCGGCATTGGAGCATATCGGCGTGTGTCGCGCATCGATAACAGGTGTGCTGATTATCGGCGGTTTGGCTCTCAGTATATGGACGATCGTGTATATGAAACGTCGCGGCAAAGGCAATCCGATGGACGCTTTTAATCATGAGATAGGTCCGCGCACCCAACATCTAATGGTGGATGGACCGTATCGGCTCAACCGCAATCCTATGTTGACGGGGACGTTCATCTATCTGCTCGGTTATATCGTGTGGCTCTGGACGTGGCAAGCTTTGCTTGTTTGGGTTATCTTCGTGGCTATCATGATAGTACAAGTACTGAGCGAAGAGCAACGGCTGCGCCGTGATTTCGGCGAGGAATATGAAGCTTATTGCCGCCGTACCGGCCGGTTTCTGCCATGGACATGTAAAAAATGAACTTCCAAATTTTCGGCAGCGAAAAAGCCCCGACGTTATTGCTCATTCCCGGATTGGGAGTGTCGTACGAAATATTCCTTCCTCTCATTCGTTTGGTGGAAGAGCGGTTTCGTATCATAGCCGTGGAGGTGGACGGTTTTACGCTTGGCAAGCACACACGCTTCACCTCTGTGGACGAACAAGCTTCGCAAATCATTGCCTATGTGCAAGCGCATTGCGACGGACATTTGGATTGCGCCTATGGGCTCTCGCTTGGCGGCAAAATCCTTTCGCGTATCTTAGAACGCAACGAGCTGACCATCGACCATGCTATCCTTGACGCAGCTCCTTTGCTGCCCTTGCCCAAATGGCTCGTCAATCCTTTGCGGCACTACCAGGCAATCAATGTCTGGACTTGCTACCACTGGACGGGATTTTGGAAAGCCGTCTTCCGCAACCACTATTTCGACGTGCTGCTGGACGAATGCAAGAAAACATGGCCGTGGGGTGGCAGACAGGCCGTCTTAGATGGCTACAAGTCCGTTTATACCAATAAGTTGGAATCTATCTCCGGCAATGACATCCATTTCTGGTATGGCACGAAAGAAGCGTTTGTCGCCAAACCGCAAGCGAAACATCTGCTTTCGCTTTATCCTCAGGCACATGTCGAGATTTTCGAAGGCATGAACCATGGTCAGCTCCTTGTCGATCGTCCGGAAGAGATAGTCCAACGAATCATTCAAATAACACAATAGCACAAGTGCCAATTAATTAAAATAAACATTATATATGGAAGGAGGACCGCTCCTGTCCGTGAAGTGAAGTTTTAAAAAAGACAAACTACAATCATGACCCGCAAAGAAACAATCATAGCAGCTATATTGCTGATAGTCTTTGGTACAAGCATGCATTTTGTGCATCACGTGCCGTTCTTCAACCATTTTATGGGCTATTTCTTTCCCGTAGCAGAGAGTGTGATGGCCCACATGAAAATGGTTTTTTACCCAATGCTGTTGCTGAGTTTGTATCTTACTATTAGTCGCCGCGACATTCGTGAAATAGGTGCACCTGTACTAGGAGGACTGGCAGTGATGCCGCTTATAGTCATAGCGTTTTTTTCTTATTGGGTATTTGTGCGGCATGAATTGATGCTGCTTGATATCGCCATTTATATCGCTTGTATGCTTGGCGCCATCCACATTGCCAAACGATGGCGGACAGCGCCGTTCGTGCAGAATCACTGGAGACTATGGATTGTGCTCATATTGTGCAGCATATTGACCATAGGTGTGTTGACCTACCATTCTCCAAACTGGATTATTTTTGCTGACTTAGGGTAAAAGAATATAGAAGGACTACTAATGGATAACTTCGTAGCCATAGATTTTGAGACAGCTAACTTCGCGCAGTCAAGCGTTTGTTCGGTAGGTATGGTCATCGTCAAAAATGGGGAGATTGCAAAATAAGGGCAGTAGCGGCTTTGGCACACGATTTGTAATAGATAAACAAACATGTCTAACCCTCAAAATCATCGCCTTATGAAAACAAGACTGCTTACCCTTTGCTTCGCCCTGATGGCAAGCCTGACGATGTCCGCACAGTATGTCGTGTCGGACAAGTACGACCTCTGGTTCGAGGATACGAACAACGAGATGACCACCCGCAAACCGGAGTATTGCACCGAGCACTACCAGGACTTGCGCAACGGCTGCCAAGTGCGGCTGTCCGGCAAAAAGGTCTATATCTACCGCAACGGCTATTCCATCCTCTACGGCGATGAGATCAACGTACTCTACAACGGCTATTACCGCGTTCGCCGGGGCAACACATGGTACCTCGCGGACGAAGACGGCGACCTCGTCAGCGGCATCTACGGCAAGGAAATATTGTACTATCCGTTTGGCTATGTGACCGTGCAGCGCTCTTCCGGCTATTGGGACATCTACCATTGTTCGGGACGCAAAGTAGAAACCTACTCATACGAAATTCCGGCAATGTTCGGAAACGGCTTTTTCTGTGTCAAACAAGGCTCGTATTGGTACGCCGTGGACCAAGATGGTGACAAGATCTCCGGCGTCTATGGCGACGATATCTTCCTCCTCAACAACGGCACCTGGAAATGCATCCGCGGCAGTTATGTGACGTATGTAGAGTGATTTATCCGCAAAAATCGCAGATTTCTGTCATTTTTGAACGATTTCTCTTGCATAATTAACCCAAAAAGAGTACCTTTGTAGCAGGTTTGAATTTCCAAATTGTAAAAAAATGTGATTTTGAAAAGTGTCGCCCGCACTCTCGTTCCGAGATATGATTACCAAGGTATCCAAATCATCGATTTGGCAGAATGGTTGCTTGATAGATGGATTATTCTTTCCCTGCCATCAATGCCCTAGATGGATAAATAATTTCTTCCATTGCCACGACTGCCAGTAGGGAAAACAACAAAACGAATCAAAGAATAATAAAATATGAATATCCAAAATCTGAAACAGCGATTGTCGCCGAGAAACATAGGCGAATCAATCATGCGCGTGGTAATGCGCTTCCCTGTAGCGGTTTTGTTTCTGGTGACCTTAACCGCCATGCTCTCGTATCTGTTACTAACAGAAAACGAACCCGGTCGTGTTGTCCTTTGTGTTCTCTGTTTCTTATGTGCGGGAACACTAATCAGCCTTGCTACATCGCTGTGGGGCGAAGAGCAGAGCGACAAGCGCAGAAGATGGGTGGCAGAAGGTGTCTCTTTGGTTCTATGCGCCATCTATTGCATTCTGCTTTTTTTGACAGACATTATTCCTGATCGCGGACTTCCGGCATTCTATATCGGCAATATAGCATGGATAGTTGCCATCGTCATTCTCATCCCGTTCGGCTCTTTTCTCAAAGAGAAAGACGACCTCAAGGCATGGCATTTCATTCTGTCGCTGTGTGTGGCGTTACTTATCAGCGGCGTGGTGAGCGGAGTAATGAACGGAGGATTAGAGGGATTGCTCTTTGGCACAGCGGCACTTTTTGAGTTTGAACTAAACGAGAAAGCGGCGATTGTTATTATGCTCGTGTGCTCGGTGTTACTCTTTGGAATGTTGTTCCTTGCTCTGATACCGCGAGGCGAGCGCAAACATAACGCCTCTGCCGAAATGCCTTCTTTCCTAACGAAAGTCGTATCGTGGCTCTTATTACCGCTATTGGGTTGTTATATTGTGGTGCTCTATGTCTATGGCATCAATATACTGATTCATTGGGAATTACCTAAAGGTATGCTCTCATGGCTGGTCTCTGCTGTCATGATAACTTATATCCTTTGCTATATACTCCTTTATCCGCAAGTGCTGAACAAACAGTCGTGGCAGAGCAAGGTGCTTACATTCTGGTTGCCAATAGTTATTCTACCGCTGTTGGTACTGATGACGGTGGGTGTCGTTCGCCGTTTTATGGACTACGGTATTACGGCTCCCCGGTTGTACCTGCTGACGTTGTTGATTTGGTTCTATGCGATATGTATCGTTATGCTCGTTGTGCCGCAAAAACGGTTCCGGTGGATTGCGCTCTCTTTCGCGGCTCTGTTTGTCTTGTCCTCCGGCCAGCCGCTCCATTACTATCGCATCTGCCGGCCTATACTGACGGCAAAGATAGACAAGATATTTGATAACAAAGCTTTAACGGATGAAGAAACACAGAAACTGCAAGAAGACATAGCATACATGCGAACCAACTACGGGGAAGAGTACGCTAACCGTTGGGTTGCAAATGATTCCACATCGGGAGAATTGGCTGCACTTGAGTATTATAACAGAAGCCGGCATTATATCAGTCCGCAAGGATTTGCTACATTCAAGTGGGTTAATAATATGACCGACGATAGCTTAGAAAAAGTTACAGAGGATAGTATTTACAACGGTATTATGCATGTGGGCTATCAAGATGCTGTCCTGTTGTTCGATACAGCGGCTATCCGCCAAGCAATGCAGCTAAAAAAGCCGCTACTTATTCCTTCGTTAGATGGCAAAGTGGCATTCACTCCTGAAGACATCACCATCACAGCCTACAAAGATCACAAAGTCGAGGTCCAATATAGTGGTTATATTTTCAGCAAAGAGGAATAGCAATGCCCTTCCTTCCATTACGCCGAATGGTATTCGGCAGAACAAGATAGTAACAACAAAATGAAAAGAACTGTTTTTTACATAGTATTACTTACCCTCTGCTCATGTGCGGTGCAAAGGAATACAACAAGCGAAGAGTTTACAAAGGACGTTCAAAAAGACCTGCCCTTCAAGGTGAGTGAACTGAAGAAGGTTAGCAACCACGACAACACCTATTCCTTCCGCAGCGACGGATATATCAGTCTGCTGCCGGACTATGAAGTGGACAGCGAAGGGGCAAGCATGATTTACCAAACCACTTTTGCACCGACCCACCACACACAGCCGTCCAGCGTCATCTGGCGGAACATCGTCATCAACCGCAAGGCAAAGCGTGTCCTCTGTATCGACCGTCTCGTCAAGGACAACAGGACGTTCGGCTATGTCTATGTGCTGCAATCGGAGACGGCGCGGTACAGCGACTCCGGCACGTTCCATTGGGATGTGAGCAACCCTAAACTGCTGCTCAACGTGAGCGACGCCATCGAAGGCATGAGCGAACTATCCGTCGAAACACTGAACACTTTGACTAAATGAAAATCGAAGATAATCGTGCCTATGGCTAAGAACATCGAGGACTATAGAGACTACTGCCTGTCGCTTGGCGCAGACGTAGAGGAGAAACTGCCGTTTACGGCGTTCAGGTATGCAGCGGATGTGTTAGTGTTTTATGTCTGCGGACACATGTTCGCGTTTCTGGACATCGACCATTACGGCATTGTGACGCTCAAATGCCAGCCGGAGCGGATAGACGAAATAATCGTGCCCTCGCGGCTAAGAACTCAAGGCACGCTATGACTGCATCGGCAAACCGTTCAACCTGCCGTCCAAATACTGGATCGGCGTGGATGCCAACGCCGCCGAAGAGGACTTGCTCAAAGACCTCACCCGCAACTCCTACGAGATTGTCAAAGCCAAGTATACAAAGAAGTAACCAAAATCACTATCTTCTTGCATAGTTGAAAAAAAAGCAGTACCTTTGCACCCAAAATCAGAAATATGACCTATTCGGAATTTACCAAATTTGTGGCTATTGTCATTGCTTCGGTCGGACTAAACGTCAACTCCATACCGGTCATCATCGGTGCGATGCTTATCTCGCCGCTCATGAGTCCTATTATCGGTTTCGGGCTGGGCTTGGGGACGAACGACACGGACTTGCTTCTGGCGTCGCTCAAGAACCTTGGTATCATGTTTGTTATCAGTCTTTTGGCTTCGACGCTGTATTTCCTGGCTACGCCTCTGGAGACCGACAACCCGACCGAACTGCTGGCACGCACCAACCCTTCCGTCTATGACGTGCTGATTGCTTTCTTCGGCGGTATAGCAGGCATTCTGGAACTCTCGCGGAAGGAGAAGGGGACGGTACTCTCCGGCGTGGCAATCGCTACGGCACTGATGCCGCCGCTCTGCACGGTCGGTTACGGGATAGCCAACCTTAACTGGCATTATGCCGGCGGAGCGTTGTATCTCTTCTTTATCAACTGTATTTTCATCGCGCTGGCTACTTTCCTGGCAGTCAAATACTTGCGTTTCCCCGTAGTGGAAGAAAGAGACGGTACTTCGCGCCGGAGAATCATCTCCTATGGTTTGTTGATCCTCGTTGTGCTGGTACCCAGTTTCTTCACGGCATATAGTATCGTTCGCGAGAACCGCTTCACCACCGAAGCACGGCATTTTGTGAAGGAGAACCAAGCCATAGGCGGCACGTATATCTACGACTACAGCACGGATATGTCCGTCAAACCCTATACCCTCACGCTGCGGCTTGCAGGGGAGGCGCTGAGCACCGAGGCCCGCGCGCAGCTGTACGCCAACGCGGAGAAACATGGTATCTCGCATGCGCAGATCCTTTTTGCCGATGATGCGACGATAGAGGTCCGCCGCCTGAATGAACGTGAGATCATGCGCGACTGGCTGGCTTCCACCGAGCAGCAACTGCGCCAGCGCGACGATTCGATTCGCGCACTCCGGCAACAACTGGATGCCTATAAAGCGCTTGTTCTGCCCACGGAGCAAATCAGCGCCGAACTGCGCGCACAGTGGTCGTCCATAGACCGGATCACCCTTGCCCGTGCGGACTCCACCGTGCTGCTGGTTATCTCCGAGAAACCGGCTGCAAGCCATAAAAAGGAGACACTAACCCACGAAGATCTCGCCCGTATGGAGCAGTGGCTTGCCATCCGCCTGAATGTCCCGTCCGTACA
>CACWZZ010000031.1 GCA_902765485.1 uncultured Bacteroidales bacterium | reverse complement strand
TTCATCTGTTTTGCATATTCTTCCAACGGAGGCATACCTGCTGCGCTACGCCAGATATTCACACTATCAGTATTGAGCAAAGTGTAGATCACTCGCTCTCCTGTTGAATCTTCTACAATCTGCGATCCGTACCGCTGCGGCTTGCCTTCAAACAGGGCGATACGATCTTCCAGCAAAGCTATATCCTCCATGCTCAGTTCGCCTTGTTCTGCCGCTTTGCACAAGAATGGATAGAACTCTTTTTGCGTATCGAGATCGCTATGCTGGACTACAAGCCATATAACAGAGTTCGCCGAGCCTACTATTGTTTTAGACGGAAAACCGTACGTGTCAAAGATGTCCCGGATTTCTTGCAGATTGACCTCGTCTGCTTGTTGCATAGCGTGGATGAGTGAATCACGTAGGACTGGATTATCCGGCTTCGTCTGACAAGCAAACAAGAACGCGTGTCTCGGTTCTTGGTCGCGCAAGAAGATGTTTCGCAGGCGCGCAATCAATTCATGGTTGTAATCTTTCTCTATGCGCTGCTGTCTTTGCTCCACCGTGTCTTTCAGCACTTGCCATTCGGGGAATTGATGTAATGGCAGAAAGTCCGGATTCTCCGCAAAGTTGGAAGTGTACCATTCTTTGTCGTTGCTAATCAATTGGTTGAGGCGCATGAATGCAGTTTGCTCATCACCTGCCATAGCTGCGATTGCGGCTGCATTGGAATAGTGATAGTCCTGTGGTGCTGCATCGGAGGCATTGAAAGCTTGTTTGTAATAGCTGTTAGCCTGCTTGTAGTCTTGTGCCATATAGCACGAATCAGCCTTATTTACAGCTGTTTGGAAAGGAATGGAAGGCTTGCAGGAGCAGAGGGCAAAGGCTAATATGTAATAGATGGTTCTTTTCATTTTGTTTATTCTGTTGTTTTCCCGACTGGCAGTCGGGGCAATGGAAGAATTTTTCTTTGTTTGGCAGCCAGACCGGATTCAATCCGGCGCAATGGAAGAAAGATTGCACCCTCACTTTGGTGGTATCGGTATATGATAAATAAAATCGTTCATATTATTTCTTTATTCCTTCGAAAGAATCTACTATCTTGATTTTTATATCTTCAAAGGAGTCCACAATCTTCACTTTGACATCCTCAAAGGAATCTACGATTTTTACTTTCCCACATGTGTTTTCAAAAGAATTCACGATTTTGATGTCTGCATCTTCAAAAGAGTCCACTATTTTCACTTTAATGTCCTCAAACGAATCCACAATCTTTACCTTTCCGTAAAGTTTGTAGGTCTTTCCATCCTTTGTGATGGTGCAGCTCTCTTTGTCTATCGTGACATCAGTAGCCATCGCACACACCCCCACTGTAAGACATATAATAAAAGTCAAAATCCGCTGCATAACTTAATCTATTTCGTAAAATTGTATTAAATAATCCTTATCCTGATTGGTAAAAATCGGCTTCATCAACCGTCTGCTATGCATTCCTTTCATTGTTGAGTTGTCTTTAGGATTATTGCGTGCGTTTTCAAGTTGATTGCCCTTCATCTGCGTGCAAGTGAAGCAATATCGCTTCTTCTCGCTAAATGTCTTCAACCGGCTAATGAATGCTTCATTGTACCGTCCAACCCACGGCGTATGCGTAGGATTAAGCACAACATCTACACTACCAAGAATATCATCAAAACGCTTCTTCAAGTCTGGACGTTTTTGCAAACGAAATACGGCTCTATCTTCGCCCTTAACACTCCTCATAATATTATTCTCTCCGCACTGCAAGCAAAGGAAACGCACGCCATTAACATCAAAAATCTTAAATTCTTCAATCTGATCAAGCAACAACTCAACTTCAGATTCAGTTGCTCCTTTACTCGTCGCAAAAATCTGGCATCCAATATTCTTCCAAACGCCATCTTGGAATAGGTACAATTGATTAGCATTTTTGCCGTTCTCTTTCAATTCGATAAGAGCAGTAATAGGCTTTTTCCGTAACTTGCGCAAGGCTACTTCCATTGAAGACAAGTCTTCCGGATCTCTCAAAGCCCATTCACTAAACATAACAAAATCTGCTTCGGTGTGTATAAGAATATCCAAAATAACACCGTACCTATCCAATCGTTTTTTCATTGATAAACGATTATACGCAGGGAAAGAAACTAACTGTATTTTCATACCATAATTTTACTTTTAACTGTCAAACATTATATTTTTATACCTTTATTCTATTGTACGAAAAACGGTTGTGCCGGATTTTATCCGGCGTAATGGAATACATTTTAGGCATAGATGGCAGGGAAAGAATAATTCATCTATCAAGCAGCCACTCTGCCAAATCGATGATTTGGATACCTTGGTAATCATACTTCGGTACGCGTGTACGGGCAATACTTCCAAAAATCACATTTTTTTACAATTTGGAAAGTCAAATCCGCTACAAAGGTACTCTTTTTTTGTTAATTATGCAAGAGTTTGTTCGCTTTTTCTGTATTATCATTCTAATATATACCTCTTTTTACATATAATTTACCACTCCGAATACTACGTGGCACAGCATAAAGCCGGAGGCAAAGAGTATGGCTGGGAGATTCTTTCGGTCTGTGGCATACAGCACAAAGGCTATGCACGGAGGCAGGGTCAAAAGCCCGATAACAAGCTTCCCAACAATACCCGAATAGAACAGACACCAGCCTGTATAGTACGCCGCCAGACACGCTATCACGCCAATAATCAGAGGCGAGAGCTGCATTTTACCGGCATTCTTGTTTTTAACCATACACAGACTTGCAATCATCAGTACTTGCAGCACAGCCCCGATGGTGTCTGTTACCGGTGTGACGGATACCGTTCGCAAGATGTCGTTTGGAGCCGGCACACCGAACCAGAAGAGATTAGGTATCATCACTAACACGAACAACCCCAATGCCCATGCGTCAAAGCCAAATTTATATTTCCCGGTTATTTTCATTCTTTTTCATTTTGTTTGTTGTTTTCCCGACTGGCAGTCGGGGCAATGGAAGAATTTTTCTTTGTTTGGCAGTCGGGGCCGGATTCAATCCGGCTCAATGGAAGAAAGGGCAATGCTGTTGGGTGGAGCGGAAGAAAGGGAACAATGGTTGCAAATCTCTTCTGCCATTTGGTTCATGGCTACGCAGTCGGCGCGGGTGACATGGCGTTTGTCGGCATCGTAGTCCCACGGGGAGAGGATGAGTACGCGACCGGCGGCTACGGCATCGAACAAGCCGTCTTGCGGTTTGTAGTAATCGCGGAAGCCGTTTTCCGCGATATAAATGAACGGATGTTCCTCCTTCAGCAGCACCTCCATCACCTGTTTCTCCTGCGGTGAGATGAAAGGCGAGACCATCACCGTGCCCTGCCGGGCTGCCAGCACACAACCGTTCATGTACTCGCGGAGCGTCTGCGGCTCGCCGTGTTCCGCCGCCTCCACCATCGTGCGGCGCACATGGACGGGCACGTAGTGCTCCGCTTGGAGCAGGGCTATATTGCCCACGCCGCTGTACGTGCGCCCGGCGAACTCTATCCCTTCCTGCACGCGGAAGAAACCCGGCATGAGACGCTTGGTAGCCAGCCGCTGCGAGTTCATGTCAATATAACGGAGCGTGGCAGGCAACTGCCGCCGCTGCCCCATCGGGCGCACGAAGGGCATCTCGGTGAAGATGGGAGGGAGGGCATCGTATCGCTCTGCTCCTATTTCTTCACGTAGTGTCTTCGCTCTTTCTTGGTAGTTTTCCCGAATTAAATTCGGGGCAAAAGAAGAAAGACGCCCTGCTTTTTTCACCTCTTGCCAAAAGCCGCGGACAGCGGCTCTTATACCGCGCGGCATGAACTTCCGCACATACCAAACCGCGTGTAAATGATCCGGCATGAGGCAGTAGTGGAGTATCTGGATCTCGGGACAAAACGAGGACAGATGCCGCTGGATATCCAATACCGCCCGACCTAATGGAAGGATCTCCACCTTCGCTTTGGTAGCATCGGCATCGGGGATGACGAGGGAGCCGAGAAGCGGCTCGCGCGAGGGGATGGTCAGCGTGATATGGTACAGCCCGGCACCTTTCCATGCCGTATCCGGCTCCTGCCATTGCCATATGTCATGCTCGTTGGTCATGCTCTTTGCTTATTCTGTTTCTTTCCGTAACTGCGCAATGATGAAGCCACGGAGGGTGGAATAGAACTTGTCCTGTGCGGCGGCGGTGGAGTTGTCACCGAAGAAACGACGGTTCGCACGGCTAAGGCTCTTGGCGGCGAGGGCTTTATAGTCGGCATACCGGGCTTGCCAATAGGCGAGACGGGCAGGGTCGGAGAGTTCCGCCTTGGCTCGTTTGGAGCACTCGCCAAAAGACGCAAAAGTGGCGCGCTGGTTGGCGGTGAGTTTCTTCTTGTTTTTGTGCAGGGGATAATTACTAATGACCGTCTTTCCGTGACGGTTGGTGACATAAAACTCGCTGTCGCCGGTGAGGCGGCCTTGCAGTTTGGATAATAGGATGTCTAATTCAGCTTTTGCCATTGTGGTTGGTGTTTTTTAGATCGCCCATATATGGTCGATACTATGGGGTATTTTATAATCGCCCAAGCTTGGTCGATACTATGGTTTTGTGCCGAGGTTCTACCGTTGTTCTCCCATAGTCGTCGGCTTCCGATTACGTCTCGTTTACGTGTCGTTTACGTGTCGTTTACGTGTTTGACAGGAGATTTACTGCGGGTTTTAGGCGGATTTATCTGGAGGGGGTGATGATTACACGCCAGGAACTGTCTTTTTCGTTCTTCTCGACGTAGTTTTTTTCTATCAGTTGGTTGACTAATTTCCGTACGGCGGTCATACTGATACCCAGTTCCTCCGTCATATCCTCCAGCGTCAATACAGGCTGCGTCCGCATCAACCGTAGCAGTTTGGCATAATTCGGCGTACGGAACTCAATCATCTCTCCGTCATACCACCAGACGTTTTCCTCTTTGCGGGTCACAAAAAGATAGTCATTGTAAATCTCGTTGGCTACCAGATTATGGAAATAGCGGACGAAAGGCTCTATGTTTTCAAGGGCAGCGTGCGCTCCTTGACTTGGGATAACACCCACATTCAAATCTGCCTGATGAAGCGCTTCCAGATATTCCTGTTTCTTGCGGCTGCGCACTACAATCATCGGCAGACCGTGACGCGAGAGAATATAATTGACCAACAGTCGCGCAATACGTCCGTTGCCGTCCTCGAAGGGGTGAATGCGAATATAGCGATAGTGGAAGAGTGCCGCCAACTCTACAGGCGACAAACGTCCCAGTTCCTCCTCGGAATTGTACCAGTTTATGAGATCGGTCATCAGGGCAGGCGTTTCTTCCGGCGAGGCGTATTCAAAGCGGTCTCCATAGCGCGTGATCACACTATTCGGGCGTGTCTTGTATTGCCCGGCATGGATGGTGTAACTGGTCTGCATGCCTCCGGGCAGGTTGCGATAGACGGTGTAATCCTCGCGCAGAAGTGTCTTGTGCAAAGTGCGGATGAAGTTCTGGGTGAGCGGCATGTTTGGCAGGTTCGCTTCTTCGCTCATCATCTTCAAGCCGACATTACTTGCGGTCATTTCCTGCACATCGCGGACCGTGGCTTCGCCGACAATCTTGCCGAACAGCAATAATATCTCCGTCTGACCATAGGTCAGCGTATTGCCTTCGATATGGTTGCTGTTGTAGTTGTAGTCGATTGTAAAACGGCGACTCAGCCTCTCGCGGTCTCTGTCAGAGACAGGTTGAATCCCTTGCCACGCTTTGATTGCTTTCTTAAAACTGACTTGCTTCATAATTCAATTCTTGATTAAAAGGTTACAGTAGTGTAACCATTTTTGGTGCAAAAGTACTACTTTTTTTTGAATTATGCAAGTAAAATCGTTCAAAAATGACAGAAATCTGCTATTTTTGTGGAAGGATCACTCTACATACGTCACATAACTGCCGCGGATGCATTTCCAGGTGCCGTTGTTGAGGAGGAAGATATCGTCGCCATAGACGCCGGAGATCTTGTCGCCGTTTTGATCCACGGCATACCACCATGTGCCTTGTTTGACACAGAAAAAGCCGTTTCCGAACATTGCCGGAATCTCATAGGAATAGGTTTCTACTTTGCGTCCAGAACAATGGTAGATGTCCCAGTAGCCGGAAGAGCGTTGTACTGTCACATAACCAAACGGATAGTACAATATTTCTTTGCCGTAGATGCCGCTGACGAGGTCGCCGTCTTCGTCCGCAAGATACCATGTGTTGCCCCGGCGGACGCGGTAATAGCCGTTGTAGAGCACGTTGATCTCATCGCCGTAGAGGATGGAATAGCCACCATGGTAGATATAAACCTTCTTGCCGGAGAGGCGGACCTGACAGCCGTTGCGCAGGTCCTGGTAGTGCTCGGTGCAATACTCCGGTTTGCGGGTGGTCATCTCGTTGTTCGTGTCCTCGAACCAGAGGTCATACTTGTCCGACACGACATACTGCGCAGAGAGCGTGAGGCTTGCCATCAGGGCGAAGAAAAGGGTAAGCAGTTTGGTTCTCATAAAGCGATGATTTTGAGGGTTAAACATTTTGCTTTTATCAGAACAATTACTGTGCCATAGTTTGGATTCGTTTGGCTATTTCTTCGGGGTGGTCGATGAGGAGTTGTCCGTGGTTCATGCCCGGGAAGACTTCGATGTGCGCCTGCGGGCAGAGGGAGAGGAGGTGCTTCACTTGCGGTTTGGCGACAAAAGCTTCTTTGGTGCCATACCAGAAATGGATGTCCGCGCCGTGAATGGCGTTGAGGCGGTTGGTATAGACGGACTTATAGCCGTCCACGACTGCCTGCGTTCCGCCGAAGCGCCAGACCTTCTTGCACTCGTCCAGCAGGACGTCGAAATAGTGTGAGCGGAAGAGTGCTTTCCAGAAGCCCGTCCAGTGGTAGCACGTCCAGACATTCGCCGCCTGGTAGTAGCGGAGCGGATTGACGAGCCATCGGGGCAAGGGCAGCAGAGGCGCGGCATCGAGGATGGCATGGTCGATGGTCAGCTCGTTGCGCTCCAAGATGCACGAGAGAATCTTACCGCCCAGCGAGAGCCCATAGGCGCAGTCCAGATGCCCGTCGAATTGCGCTTTTACATAGGCGATGACTTGTGCCGCCTGGTCGTCCACGGAGGTGAAACGGGTGTGCTTGCCGAGCGTGAAACCGTCCACTTCGGCGGCGATGATACGGAAACGGTCTTCCGTCAGATGAATGAGCGGAAGGAAGATCTCGTACGACACTCCCAAGCCGGGAATGAGCAGCAAAGTCGGGGCTTTTTCTGTGCCGAAAATCTGAAAGTTCATTTTTTACATGTCCATGGTAAGAACCGCCCTGTGCGACGACAATAAGACTCGTATTCTTCACCGAAATCACGACGCAGACGTTTCTCTTCTGTCAGCACTTGTACGAACATGATAGCAAAGAAAATACACCACACCAACACTGCCTGCCACGTCCATAGCCAAACGATAAACGATGCGAGATAGACAAGCGTCCCGGTCAGCATCGGATTGCGGTTGATGCGGTAAGGACCTTCCGTCATCAGATGTTGCGTTCGCGAACCTATCTCATGGTCATAAGCGTCCATTGGATTGCCTTTGCCGCGAAGCTTCATATAGACAATAGTCCACACGCTGAGTGTTAAGCCGCCCACCATCAACAGTCCAGTCAAGGATGCACGCAATGCGCCGATATGTACAGCCATGTCCGGCATTCCTGATGCCAGCCACATAATCGTCGGTAAAAGCCCAACGAACATCACTCCGCCCAACACATAGCCTGCTATGTTTTGAATGGTCTTTTTCATAATCATAATTACTTCATACGCGAAATCCGATCGCTACGCGCATATTATACATTACTATATTTAAGATATTTGAGGATGAATCTCAGAGCCAGAATAGCGATAACAATGATAACCCAAATGAGTCTGCGGTCTTTTTGACCTACAGGCTTGTCTTGGGCATGTTGCTTCCAATAGGCCAGAATATTCTCTAATGCCTCGTCCACATTTACTCCCGCATTCTCAATGGATTCCAAGGGGACAGAGACAAGTCCTAATTCACTTGTAGAAACGAACTTAAACATTAAAAAGGAATCAAACACCTTGATTTCATCCAATTCATACCAAGGTGCAGAGACTGCCAGATTCACATAAATCTTTCCCTCATCATCGTCTTCTTTGTCTTCCTCATCTTCTTCGGCATCCTGTACCGGCACCCAATACCCCACACCATTTTCATCAAAGCCGATGTAAGTTCCCTTATCTGCTATTTTCTGGCATGAAGATGCGGTAAAAAGCGCCAAGCCCAAGATAATAAGTATACAGACACCCAATATGATGAGGGCTAACACCCATTCGCCGACCATTATTACTCCCAAGATTATTGCGGCAAATATAAGGTAAGCGTACCATGGGATTGAGATAGTATCAGTAAGATAATATCGCACATATGTCCGGAAATCTCCTTGTAGAAGGAAATAAGAAGGCTGCGGATCTCTAATCTCGCTGTACAGTTCATTTCTTTTAAAGCGTTTCATATTTTTGTTTGTGTAATCTATGTTCTATTGAGGGAGGAGCACTCCGGGGAGGCGCTTCATGAGCGGATCATCGACATCGAAGGGCAGGCCTGTTTGCGTCAAGGTGGTCAGGAACGAACGGATAACAGATAACTGATGCTGAACGTAGAGCGCGGTACTCACCTCCGGCATCAAACAGTTTCCGCTGTAAATGCGAGCACATGTTAGTAGTGTCTATCAATTTCATTTCTCTTTAGTACAATAATTCGGCTGCAAAGGTACGACAATTACCGAACATCATACAATCAGTTTGATGCGGAAACCGCGGGTGGTGGGTTCTTCGATGAGTTCCTTCACCTGCGGGCGGAGTGATGCACGGGCGGCGTCGGTCAGGGGTGAGTCGCTGAGGTGCTCCACCATGAAATCCAATGCCGTCACGCCGGAGAGTTCGGTGTGCGTCAGACGAATGAGCGGAAGGAAGATCTCGTACGACACTCCCAAGCCGGGAATGAGCAGCAAAGTCGGGGCTTTATCTGTGCCAAAGAGTTGGAAGTTCATGGTTCAAATTTTAATGTCCACGGACAAACTGTCCTTCGGGCTGATATTCGAGAAAGCAGCTATCGTCCTGCTGCTCCTCGTCCATCGCTTGCTGCTGCACTATGATTTCTTTCTTTACCTCGATAGGGGCGGTAGAAACCTACTCAAAATCGAAGTTAAAACTGAGTTGCTGTGTGCTACACTGATTTTTCATATATGAGCGACCGGTTGAGTGCTGGTCAGCCAGCATACGAAACACAACTACATGCGCCGCGCCTCAGAACAGGAAACAATGGAGGGGAAGTGCAGACGGTCAGCGGTGAAATAAAATAAGAGTGAATAATGGGTTTATAGAGAATACACTTTCTTGCCTTCGAAGTAAGTGGCTTCTGGTTTCGCCTCGTGAATCTCTGTTTTTGGACAAGTGAGCACGTCCTTGTTAACGAG
>CACWZZ010000030.1 GCA_902765485.1 uncultured Bacteroidales bacterium | reverse complement strand
TGCGTACACCGTTGCGCAGAAGTACGTAAAACCGGAGTTCGGAGGATAAGTTATGACGAAAAAGCAAATCCTTAAAGTAATCGTTTCGGTTCTGATAGCGGCCCTGACGGCTCTGGCTGCTTCGCTGGGTCTGAGTTCCTGCAACGTCACGCGGGTGATCACGACCCGCTCGGAAGCATGGCAGAAAGGCGACACTTCCGTCGTCATCCAATCCAAAACGGTCGAGACTTACGATGCCTCGAAGAAGTAGCCCCCAGCCCCCTAAAGGGGGAGAGGTTTGGAGGTTTGGAAAAATCGCCCGAAAGGACGATTTTTCTGTTTTTATTTGCATATATGCAAAAAAAGCAGTACCTTTGCAGGCTGATTAGAAAAAATGCGTTATAGTTGTTGGGTCATAGGTCTGTTGGTGTGCGTCTTGGTATGCGAGGCGCAGGGTGCGAAGCGTCCTGTGACGGAGACAGAGCGCTTGGCGCGCGAGCTGAAGCGCAGTCCGGGCGATATGGAGCTGCATTGCCGGATGGCGCAAGCGCAGCTGGCGGAAGGAGACACGGCTGCGGCGGAAAAGACGCTGGACTATGCGCTGAAACTGAAAGAGACACCCTGTCTCTACATGCAGAAAGCACGGATTCAGCTTGCCCAACAGGACTTCTACAGCGCCGCACGATACTGCGCGCAAGCCGTCAAAGCGGGTATGAAACCCGAAGAAGACAGCCTTATTTTCCGGATTGACAGTCTGTCTTCCGGAGGGGTGAGAATGTGCATCCAAAAGCTGGCAACGGAGGACAAGAAGAACGACGCGCTGCGGTACGGTCTGGAGCAGATGGAACAGTCACGGCCACGGGCTCGAAGTCAGCAGTCAGATGTCAGCCATCAGCAGGCAGAGGAGGACAGTATCATTGCCGAGATACCCTTCCTGAACCAGACAGAGCGGCTGGAAATGAAAGGCAAGATCAACGGTCTGCCCATCCGTCTGAGCGTGGACACGACCGCCACCCTGAGTTCCATCTCCGGCGTAGAAACCATGTTCATGCTCAAAAACGAGTATATCTCCAAAGCCGACATACGCGACAACAACACCGCCGTGATGATCAAGCGGCTGGAGATAGGCGAGTCCGTCGTGCTGAACGACATCACCCTCCAACACAGAGCGACCCAGGAGCAATCCGTCATCCTTTGCATGGGCGATCTGGAGCGGCTGGGACGTATCCGGATTGATGACAAGAAAAGAATGTTGGTCATTTATAAATAAGGTATCAAAATGAAAAGAACTATTATCTGGTTTCTCCTTATATGCCTGTCAGCGGGTGCGATGGCGGTCAACACCAAGGAGAGCTATTACATGAAGCGAGCGTTGGAAGCGGCTCAAAGCGGAGACAGCGAGACAGCCATCCAGTTCCTGTCAAAGGAGTTGGACGAAAACCCTACCAACGGATATGCGCACATGTGGGTAGCAATACTATGCACCCGCAACAACAGTGTCGGATGGGCGTTCCAATATGCCCGGTCAGCCATCAAATACCTGCCGAAAAAGGAATACGAAGGGCGTAGCGACATGAACATTCTGCTATCCGAGATCTATCTGGACGCCAAGGATACAGCGCGCGCTATCACGTATATGGAGCAAGCGCAAAAAGAGCTGCCCAAAGCCGAACACCCGTACCGAGTGCTGGTACGCCTGAACACCCAGCGGGGGGACAAAGCGAAAGCGCTGCACTACGCCGAGATGGCGCTCAAGAACCAGCCGGAAAGCATCGACGCACAACTCCTGCTGACCGATGCGCTGGAGGAAAACGGGCAATACGAAGAGGCGCTCAAGCATTGCAACCAAGCGCTGGACATGGCGGAACCGCAAAGCAAAGACAAAAGCCGCGTCTATGCCAAACGCGCTTTGCTCCTGATCGACATGAAGCAACCGTCCGAAGCGCTGGCGGATCTGATGCGCTCAACGCGTATCGACATTTGGGATGTGTCGGAAGATATACTGGAGCAACTGCACGACACCATTCCGGGCGAAGTGCTGGACACGGTGCTCGCGGCGCACGAGAAAGAGCCGGAGCAGCTGTTCTGGAAGATCTATCTCTACGATCTCTACCGCTATCGAAAAGAATACACCAAGGCGGCACAAATGGGATTCGCTATCCTGCCGCAACACAACGGAAGCCATATTGTCCATCATATCGCCTCGCTGTTAGAATACCATATCGGCGATCCCGAGTTAGCGGAACGGATGTTGCTCAAGCAGTTAGGCGTGGACTCGACCTCCTCCTCCACGTACATCCGTCTGGAGGAGCTATACGCCGAAACAGGGCGCTACAGAGAGGCGTTCGACATGGCGGACAAAGCGCTTTCGTTCAATCCCAAAGACGCAGAGAAAGCCACCGCTTACCAGCTGCGCGGGCGGATTCACCAGATCCGGCATGACTATACGAAAGCCATCGATGACTTTCTGGCAGGCATGATTGCAGACCCGCGGGACTACGAATACTGGTTCCGCATCGGACGGCTGTACGGCGAGATGAACGACTCCGTCAAACAGGCGCAAGCCTTTGACCAAGGACGCAAAGCGTTTGCCGCAGCCGGCAAAGAACTGACGCCGGAAGCCTATGTAGCGATGGGCGACAGCGCGAAAGCTTATGAGGCAGCGCAGAAGATGATAGAGAAAGAGGATTCCGAGGAGCAGCACTACAACGCCGCCTGTGTCTATGCGCAGATAGGCGCTTCAAAAGAAGCGCTGTTCCACCTCAGGAAAGCCTTCGAGAACGGCTTCCGCAACTTCTACCACGTCGCCTGGGATATGGATCTCGACAGTCTGCGGGACATGCAGGAATTCAAAGATATGGTGAACGAATTCAAACAACTCACCGAGCAGGAGAAACAAGCACTCCGGGCTACACTTGATCTGGAATTGAATTATTAATCCTGAAACAGAACGAACGATGAAAAAGTTATTCTTCACACTACTCATAGCGCTCTGCGCACAAGCGGTCATTGCCGATTCCGGAGACTCCTATTATTTCCAGCGCGCGGAGGAAGCCTATTCCAAAAAAGACTACGACCTCTGCTTGCACTATTGTCAGGAAGGGGTGAAAGCAAATCCGAAAGACGGCAAATGCTGGGCGGTCATCGCTGAGATTCACTCCAAACGCCAGTCAGGGCGATACGGAGAAGCATTGCAAGCCGCAGAGAAAGCACTCGAGGTACTGCCCAAGAAAGATCTCCGGTGGCGGTCATTCGTACATGCAATACAAGGAGATGTGTTCTATAAGATAAGTGATTTCGCCGCCTCGAAAGAAGCGTATCTGGCAGCGCTGAGCATGGAGCCGGAGAACACCACTTACCTCTACGATGTAGCCGATGTATGCGCTGCTTTGGGCGAATACGACGAGGCGATCCGATACTACAACCGCTATCTGGAGATCCAGCCGAGCACCGTCTATATCTACGGCGAAATGGCGTATGCTTACTACAAAGCCGGCAACAAAGCAGAAGCGCAACGATACTGCGACCTTGCCAACACACTCGGTTCGGGAGAGAACAATACCGCCCACCGGGTGCTGTCACGCATGGCGGTTGACAAGAGCGATTATGTCAACGCTTGCCGCGAAGTAGCCAGAGCTATGTTCATCAGCAAGACATGGCTTCAAGAAGCGGACACACTCGTTGAGTTATGTCCGGATCTGCTGGCAGCGGCTATCCGCACCGAGGTAGCCAAAGCGCCGACGGATGTGGAGACCAATGCGACCGCCGCCTATTGCACCTTCACCATGCACCGCTATTTTGACGCACTCTATTATCTCCATCGCAAAGCGGAACAGAGCGACGCACCGCAGGAGGTCTATCCCGAAATCGCTGCCGTGTACGAAGATATAGAAGCACTCGACGAGGCGGAGAAATACTACACCCTGGCGTTCAAAACGGACTCGGCAGAACACATGTTGAGGGGTCTGGCACAAGTGGCACGCGAACGCGGAGAGTTCCAAGAGGCAATCAAGTACCTCCGCAGAGCATTGCAAGAGACTCCAACCGAAGGCAAATTATACTACCTTATTGCCCGCAATTTGTACGAAGCCGGGCTCTTTGACGAAACGCTGCAGACGCTGGACACAGCCCGCGTGCTGATAGAGGATGAAGAATGGCTGATTTCCCTCTATACGATCCGCGCAGAGGTATTCGAAGCGCGAGGTGAACAAGAGAAAATGCAGCAAGAGTTGGCGGCAGCGCAAAAGATGCGCAAAGCGGACGACAAACGTGCCGAATTCTATCCCATCGACGCCCTGTTAGGCGACACGGCGGCGCTGGAACGGCACGCGCAGGAATTAGAGCAAGACCGGCAAGCGCAACAGGAAGGCGGATGGGGAACGCTCGCGCATGCGTACGCGATCCTTAAAGATAAAGCGCGTACTATCGCGTTGCTCCGTCGACATCAGGAAGCACATAACTATAACATACGGGTCGTTCAGGTTCTGCGGCGCTATGCCTTCCTGAAAGACGATCCGGACTTCAAAGCGCTGGTTGCCAAATACGAAAACCTCTTATCGGAGCACCTGGCGGAGCTGAATGAGCGCTTAGGATCACGAGACACGCTGCAGAACAAGATAGCCGAGCTGCCCTTCACCCGGCAAGGAGGAGTCAACCACGTCAAATGTTCTATCAACGGGTTACCGCTCTATTTCGTCTTCGATACCGGAGCGGCGGATGTCTCTATATCCAGCGTAGAAGCCAATTTCATGCTCAAGAACGGCTACCTGACCAACGCCGATTTCATGGGCAAACAGAACTACGTCACGGCGACAGGCGAGATACACGAAGGTACCATCATCAACCTCCGCGAAGTGCGTGTCGGAGACGTCGTGCTGCGTGACATCAAAGCCTCTGTCATCAAAAACCAGTCCGCTCCGCTCCTGCTCGGACAGAGTTGCTTCAGACGATTCGGAACTGTCGAAGTGGACAATAAAGCACAAATAATCCGCCTAATAGCGAAATAAATAATAAAATCTATGAGTTTGCAATGTGGAATAGTGGGACTGCCGAATGTCGGCAAGAGTACCCTCTTTAATTGTCTTAGTAACGCGAAGGCGCAGAGCGCCAATTTTCCTTTCTGCACGATCGAACCCAACGTGGGTGTGATCACCGTGCCCGACGAGCGGCTGATCAAACTCGGTGAGCTCTGCCACCCCGAGCGCGGCGTGATTCCGACCACCGTCGAGATCGTGGATATAGCCGGTCTGGTCAAAGGTGCCAGCAAGGGCGAAGGACTGGGAAACAAGTTCCTCGCCAACATCCGCGAGACGGACGCTATCATTCATGTGCTGCGCTGCTTCGACGACGAGAACGTAGTGCACGTGGACGGATCGGTCAACCCTGTGCGCGACAAAGAGATCATTGACGCCGAGCTCCAACTCAAAGACCTGGAGACCGTCGAGAGCCGCATTCAGAAATGCGAGAAAGCAGCCAAAGCAGGAGGTGACAAGTTCGCCAAACTGCAATTAGAGGTGCTCGCCAAATACCGCGAAGCGCTCTCGCAGGGCAAGAACGCCCGAACCGTCGAACTGGAGAACAAAGAGCAGGAAGCCGCTGCGAAAGACCTCTTCCTGCTTACCAACAAACCCGTTATGTACGTCTGCAACGTCGATGAAAGCTCTGCCGTCACCGGCAATGCCTATGTAGAGCAAGTGCGCGAAGCGGTCAAAGACGAAGACGCGCAGGTGCTCGTCCTTGCCGCAAAAATAGAAAGCGAGATAGCCGAGCTGGAGAGCTACGAGGAGCGGCAGATGTTCCTCGAAGAGATCGGGCTGCAGGAATCCGGCGTGAACCGGCTCATCAAAGCCGCTTACGCCCTCCTCAAACTGCGCACCTTCCTCACCGCCGGAAGCGATGAAGTGCGTGCATGGACGTTCCGCGAAGGAATGAAAGCACCACAGTGCGCCGGAGTCATTCACACCGATTTCGAACGCGGCTTCATCCGTGCTGAGGTCATCAAATACGAGGATTTCATCGCTCTCGGAGGAGAAGCGCAATGCCGCGCTGCCGGCAAACTCGGCATCGAAGGAAAAGACTACCTCGTCCAGGACGGCGACATCATGCATTTTTTGTTTAATGTGTAATAGACCGCTGCGCTGACAGAATACAGACCGAATTACACCATGCGGATGGTAAATCGGTTTGTCAGAGAGCAAAACGAACGATCTAAAATCTTTAAAAATATGATTGAAAATTTATTATCTTACGGCTGGTGGGTGGCGGTGATACTAATCATCGTCGGCTTCATCGCCTTAGTTAAAGGCGCCGACTGGCTGGTGGACGGCGCTTCGGCTGTCGCCAAACGCTCCGGCGTGAGTGACTTGGTCATCGGGCTGACCGTCGTTGCCTTCGGCACTTCGATGCCGGAGTTTGTGGTCAATATGGTGTCCGTAGGACACGGCACGACCGAGTTGGCGATCACTAATATCCTGGGTTCGAATATCATCAACACCTTTGTCATCCTCGGTCTGACGGCTCTGGTCTATCCGATCGCTTCGCGCCGGAGCACCCGCAATTTCGACATTCCGATGTCATTTTTGGGCTGCGTAGGCGTCTATTATGCAGCCACGCTGCCGCATGTATTAGGCAGAACGACCGCTTGCATCGACCGCTACTGCGGGGCCGCCTTGTTAGTATTCTTCATCTATTTTCTCTATACCACTTTCCGCAACGCACGGGCACACCAAGGCGAGACGATCGAGGAAGAGCATAGCCCTGCGTCCGCTCAAGGAGGGGAAACAACGCTCGGCAAAGCAATCCTGTTAATCCTTGCAGGTCTGGCAGGACTGGTCATCGGAGGGGAGCTAATTGTCGATAGCGCCGTGGACATAGCGACAAGGCTCGGCGTGAGTGAAGCGGTGATCGGACTGACGGTAGTGGCGCTGGGAACCTCCCTGCCGGAACTGGCTACTTCGGTCATGGCGGCATTCAAGAAAAACTGCGATCTCGCTATCGGAAACGTCATCGGCAGTAACATCTTCAATATCTTCTTTATCTTAGGAACCAGCGCGCTAATACGCCCGCTGCCGGCTTATAGAGGTCTGGAGATTGATGCGTTCATGGCAGCGTTAGGCAGTCTGATTATCTGGCTCGCACTAAAAAGCAGAAGGGAGCACACGATAGGACGCATCACCGGCATCATCCTGCTGCTCGTCTATGCAGGGTATTTGAGTTACAGATTATTGAATGTGTGACGCTCTTTATCGAAGAGCCAACCCCATTTGTTGAAATACAGACACATGTTTTGGATATGAATCCGAAGCATGTGTTTGTTTTTATAGGAAGAGCGCGCGTGCGCGTGGACGATCGTCCATGCGGGATAATAGAGCGTGAGGTAATGGCGATGAATCGTGCGGGTGAGGTCAATATCCTCCGGGTACATAAAATAGCGTTCGTCAAACAGCCCTGCTTCTACTGCCGCCTTGGTCCGCAGCAACATAAAACAACCGCTCAGATACGGGGCATTCACCGGACGTTCCAGATCCAGATCCCGTAACTCATACCGCTTATTGCGCTTCTCTATCATCCATGCCGGCAGAAAACGGCGACCGAACACATCCATGGGCGAAGGAAGACGTTTGGCAAGATACTGCTGCGTGCCATCCGGACTAAGCACTTTCGGCATCAACTGTCCAACCTGCGGGTGCGCCAACATCCAGTCGTGCATGGCGTCAATATCCTCCGCCTTCACCCGTATATCGCTATTCATCACCAGATGCAACTCCGTCCGATAATACGCACTCTCGCGCAGCGCGATATTATGCGCACGCCCGTAACCCAAATTCTCCTCCATCGCCATATAGCGCACTTTGGGCGAACCGAATTGCGCTGCCAAAGTCTCTTTCTGCTGCGCAGTCTCCGCCTTGCGGTGCGCCGGCTCGGTATTGTCCAAAAGATAAATCTTCCGCAGGTTCTTCACCCGCAGCAACTCCGCTACAAGAGGCAGCACCTCCTCTTCCCAAGCCGGACGATATAAAACGATAGAAATATTGAGCATAATTGAGAGTTATGATTTCCTCAGAAATTGTCTTACTTTGCGCAACTGCTTGCAGGCAACAGTGAGGAGACCTGCACCGACGTGGTTTTTCTTCAGCACAAAATAATCCTCTTGCGTCTTGCTCAGGCGTGCTTTGGCATCGCGGTTGCTGGCACCGCCTGTTTCCATCGACACCAATACCTGCGGAATATAATGGGTCTTATACCCGGCGGTAAAGATCCTTAAAATCATGTCATAGTCCGCCGAGATACGGAACCATGAATCATATTCACCCACCTGCTCGTACACTTTGCGACGCACATAGAGCGTCGGGTGCGGCGGCATCCAGCCGAACTTCAGACTCGATGGTTTGAACGCATTGCTCCGCCACCGGCGTGTCACTTTGTCCCCATTGCAGTACTGCAGATCGCCATATACCACATCCGCCTTGGAGGACTCAAAAGCCGCCGCGATTTGTCCGATGGAATCGGGCGAATACAGCACATCGTCGGAGTGCAGAAAGCCGATCACATCGCCCGTTGCCATCCGGATGCCTTTGTTTAACGCATCGTAAATACCTCCGTCCGGCTCCGAGACCCAACGCACCTCTTTTGTACTTGGTACTTTGTCACTTGGTCCCTTGGAATAATTTTTAATTATTTCCACCGTACCATCGGTGGAAGCGCCATCAACGATGATATGCTCGATGTCGCCATACGTCTGGCTCCGCACGCTCTCCAACGCCCGCGGAAGCGTCTTCGCCGAATTATAAGTGATGGTTATAATAGAGATTTTCATATACTTGTTTGACTTGTTCATAGTTTTTATCCCAGGAGAACCGGCGCGCGTTCCTAAACCCTGCCTCTATAATAGCCTGTGCAGAGCGCGACTGCAGCTGCTTCACTATATCCGCCATTTCAGCCGCCATACGCGCCGGTGTGTCGTGCTTCACCACCAGTCCTTGCTCTCCGATGACTTCGGGGATAGACGATGTGTTTTGCGCAACAACAGGACAGCCGGCTTTTTGTGCCTCAAGGATCGGCAAACCAAACCCTTCGTAGTCAGAGGGATAGAGCAGACAGAGTGCTTCGTTATAGAGTTGATTCAGTTCCGCGCGTGTGACACGTGAAGCCGTCACCAACTCAATACCCGTCAAGCGCGCCACTTCTTGCGCCACGTTGTAGCGTTTATAGTCCACTTGCGTGTTCCCCACATAGAGCAGATAGCCCTTCTTTTCTACCGATGGAATCGGGAAAAACTCATCGCTCACACCATTGTAAACAACCCGTATCTGTTCCTCTTTCACCCACGGATAGAAACGCAGCAGATCGCGCTTGGTGTTCTCGCTGATACATATAACCGCCTCGCTATGCCGCAAGGCACGCTCTTCTTCCCACAGGTGTACGGCTTTGGGAAGCCCATGCCGGTAGAAATGGTAGGTGAGGTCATGGACAGTGGTCACATTATAGACATCCGGCTGCGGCAGGACACGGAAATACGACGAATGGAAGATAGCGGGTGCCTCTGCCTTGTAAGCGGGAACGCGGTACCGCTCCATGAATCGGGGAGCCATTTGCTCCTTGTAGTCCAACTCCGTCAAGCGCAGCGCGACGTCAGCGCGAGCTCGGCGCAAGTGTTCACTCCAAACAGTAGAGATTCCTCCATTTCGTTGGAGCATAAATATAATATTGTCAAGTACTACGTTCAAATTAAAATTACGAATTATGAGTTACAAATTACTTTCTCCCATTGTGGCATGATTGCTGCTTCGCTGTATGTCGCTTGCGCAAAAGCCTGCGCTTTGGCGGCACGCGCTGTCGCTTCGTCCGGATGGGCAAGGGTGTCAATTAGTTGCTGTGTCAATTTTTCTACATTGCCGTTCTCTACCAACCATCCTCTGCCGTCTGCTAATAGTTCAGCAGGTCCTTGCGGGCAGTCGAAAGCGACGCAAGGAGTGCCGCTCCACATCGCTTCTATGAGTGCCAGCGGTAGTCCTTCGTATCGCGAAGAAAGGACAAATAGCGACGCAACGGCATATTCTTTTGCCATGTCTGCTGCCCTTCCGGCGAGCGTCACATGCTGCAAATGCAGGGTCTTGATCTGCGCTTCTAATTCTGCGCGCTTGGGTCCTTCGCCCACGATGCGGAGCGTGTATTCGGGGTACTGTTTCTCTATCGGCTGCCATGCTTCTAACAGCAGGTCAAACCCTTTCTGCTCGTGCAGCCTCCCTACCGCCAGCACGGTCTTAGGGAATTGAGAATGGATAGTTGATAGTTGACAGTTATCCAGCATGCAGGGATTCGGAATGACGGTCACATTCGTACATCCCGCTTTCTCCCAGGCTGCTTTGTCTGCTTCGGTCAGTACGACCAAGCGCTCCAAGGGTTTGACGTCGCTCACCAGCTGGTGTGTGCGAATCGCGCCCAAGAGCGACCAGAAAGCGCCGGTGTGATTCGCCATCAGAAGCTGCTGACGCTGGTTCATCGCGAAGTGCATCTCCGCTATCGTGCGGCAAGGCAGGTGACGTAGGAAGGCGATCTCTTTGCCGCCGAGCGAGATACAGAGGTCTATCTCGTGCGTACGTATATATTTGGTTAGCGCACGCTTATACGCTCGCATGCGACGCATGTGCGCGTAGTATTTGGACAGCAGCGGCTTGGTGTAGTCTGCATTGAAATCGATATTCAGTTCCTCCACCTGCACTTTCTCCGAAAGCGGAAAATAACATTTTGGGGTTCCGTCAGGCACACGCTCTGTGGTCAGAATGGTGATCTCATGGGACGTGTGTGCAGCCAGCCAGTTCACTTTCTGGGTCAGTACGCGCTCCATGCCGCCGGAGTTATAGAGTTGCGGGATACAATAGAGTATTCTCATGGCTGCACCTCCTTCTTTTTGCCGATGGAATCGAGCCAGTTCACTATTTGGGTCTGATGGGTGGTGATAGTCATTACGAAGAGCAGAAGCAGCATGCTCCAAGTGACGAGCCGCGGGTCAAAGAGAAGCGGAGCGCGCGGATAGATGAGGGCGTGCCCCACCAAGAGGAAATACATCATATACCAATAGACGCTGTCTTTCGCGCGGTAGAAACTCTCCTTCACCCATAGTCCGATAAGGAACATAGCGACCGCGGTACCTACCGCTCCGAACGAACGGTACGCTTCGCCTACCATGTTCGTTCCTGTTCCCCAAGTAGCGTCCGGTCCGATCATGAGGTACGACGGCAGGTCACCGCCATGTAACATCTGCGCAGGCACATCCGAATGGGCTACTATATATCCTCCCAAACCGGGTATCGGCGAAGCGATATCCAGCGTCATACCTTGGAACCAAGTCAGCTCATTCCGTTGCGCCCAGCCGAAAAGGGAGAAGAGGTTGACGTCATTAATGATCAGATCTTCGTATATATCCCAGAATTCCTCCAGCTTGGTATGCGCCAGTTTGGCTTGCCATGCGGCTGGGTCTAATCCTTCGGTACGAAGCGTCATTACGAGGAAGAGCGCCACCGAACCGCCTGCTACCAGCGTCAGCACGTGCCACCATTTGAGGTGATAGACGTACATACTGAAGCTGACTATCAGAATCAGCGCCAGACTGACTGCCAACTGACGGCTGCCGGTAGAGAGGAGAAGTAACATGAACATAGCTATTACCGCCATATAGAACCACCATTTCTGTTTCGGCAGGCGGAAGATGAAGATCGCCATGAAATAGCAGCCGATAGTGAAGATATTATTGAAATAGCTGTATATGCCCACGTCCCGGAGGTTCGCTCCGTCGGCATAAACGCTCTGGAGGGCAGCCAGTCCGCCGGTAGCGACAAAGAGCACCCAAGCGACGATGGTTATTCCGAAGAACCATATATACTGCCTCATGGAGATGGTGAACGTCGGTTGGTCCGGCTCTTCGCGATTCAGTTGCAGAATCCGTGTTGCGCCCAGCATGTACCATGCATAGCCGAAATAAGCGAGAGCGGTCGCCCGCGTAACATAATTATCATTGAACGGGAAAGAGAAGAACGACCAATAAATACGGTCGGGATCGGGCGCATAGAAGACCGGATAGACAAAGTTGACCAAAAAGAAGGAGAGCGCGAAGAAGAACTCAAAGCCCAGCCAGTTCTTGCGCTTGTTGGTGGCAAAGAAGAGCACATTCTGCGCAATAAAGCACGCCATGAGCGTCACGCAGTAGTCGTAACTGTAGGTCCACGGCGCTTGGATATAGAGCACCGTAGCCGCGATGGCAAAAGCGATATTGAGCAGGTACGTCAGCATTTCTCTTTAGCTCTATGGAGCAGGTAAAACAAGAATGCCATCCGTCCGAATTCGGGTTCTTCATGCCAAGCCGCGAGAGCACTCAACTGCCCTTCGGGAGACACGGTCGGCCGGTGCATAGCTTTCCAATGGTAACCGCAGATCACATTCCGCTCATGGGCTGTCAAAGACAGTTGCGGAGCTACCAGACGGTATATCTCATGGTCCTGCACGATATTCAGGCCTTGGTACTCCGCTCCGCCGGACACTTTATGGGTATGTTGCCGGAAGTTATTGAGCGTCTGTGGGCAGTATGCCACACGTCCCTGTAAAGCCATACGGATCCAGAAAAGGCGATCCCCGGAGGCAGTGAATTGCGCCACTTCGGACATATCTACCTTCTCTGCCGCTGTGCGACGGAAGACGACGGCGGAAGCGTTGCATATATGCGTGTAACCCAAGAGGTACCCCCGCACGAACCTATCGCCCTCCATAGCCCACGTACGTTTCCATAGCGGGTCGCGTTTACGGGAGATCGTTTTGCCTTCGCTGTCGATCCATCGGCTGTGGCAGAAAGCGAGTACGGCATTCTCCAGCTCTATGGCATTGACCAAACGACTCAACAGAGTCGGCTCGGCTACGTCATCGCTCTCCGCGATCCAAACATACTCACCCGTAGCCTCCTTCAACCCACGCTCCCATTGGAGGAACGTATTGCCGGAGTTGGAGTCGTTAACGATGAACTTCTTGATCCTCGGATCGCTCTCGTACGTCCGCAACACAGCCGCGCTCTCGTCCGTAGAAGCATCATCCAGCAGGATAACTTCAAAATCCGGGTAGTCCTGCGCGAGGATCGAATCCATGCGTTCCTTTAGATACCGCGCATGGTTGTAATTAGGCATTATGACACTTACTTTCGGCATAGTCGGGCTCCTTTCATAAGAACATTTAAGTGTGCAAAGATACTGCTTTTTTTGCACATACACAATTTTTTTTGCATAATTCAAATATTTTAAGTAATTTTGCAGCAAATTTGACATGTTTATGGTTATTCGGATCCTGAATAATACGCATTGGGGAGCATGGCTCCGTTTCCTGCTGGTGGTCGGTCTGCTTGGTGCCAAATGCTTTTTGTTTGACGCAATAGTGGATACCGGCTTGTACGTCTCTCCTGCCCATACTTATTTCAAATGGGCGGCGGCGGTCATTCTGGCGCTGACCGTGATGTGGACGGACAAACGATGGCCGGTGTTTGTGCTGCTGGGCGTAACCGACCTTTGGATCATAGCGCAGATCATTTACTACCGCGTCAACCATCTTTTTATGACCTGGCACCTCTTTACGCTGGCGGGCAACATGGAGGGATTCTGGTCCAGCATCATCCCTTATTGCGATGCTTCATTGCTCTTGTTTCCGCTCCTTACTTGCGCCGCAGCTCTCTGTTTTCTATGGAAATCCGCTCCTTTCCGGTGGTGGGAGACGCTTATTGCCCTCATTGCCGGCGTTATGTTAAGCTTTACCGGCTCGTTCCTCCGGTGGCACTATCACAAGCCCTATATCAACGGCGCGCCTTTTACGTGGGAGTGGATCAATCCGTGCTCTATTCCGCAGGCTTTCTTTGTGGACGTGAGCGAGAACGAACGCAAAGCGACGCATTATATCCATCATCGTTCGATCCTCGCATATCCGCTCTACATGGCGGCAGATTGTATCCGGTATTATGCTGAAAGGAACCATCCGGCGGAGCTGACCGAAGCAGAGCGCGCCGAGCTCGCCAAACTCATCACGCCGCAGCTACCTCCGGCGGAGCCGCAGGGACATCTGGTTATTCTGCTCTTGGAGAGTTTCGAATCGTGGGTGTTGGACGCGGTGGACAGGAACGGTGCGCCGATCTGTCCGGCGATGAAAGAATATATCTCGTCCCACCCGGTGCTCTATGCCCGCGATCTGCTGACCCAGATCCAATACGGGATGTCCGGCGATGGGCAGCTGATCGTCAATACCGGGCTTTACCCGACTTCGGAAGGGGTTGCGTGCATCGACTATGACTACTGCACGTACCCGAACCTCGCGCATTTCTACCCCCGCAGCGCGATCGTCAACCCCTGCCGCAACGTGTGGAACCAACGTCGCATGACGACGGTCTATGGCTATCAGGAACTGATCGAACCCGACACGGACGACCGGTTTGCATGGAACGACAGCATCGTCATGGACCGGATGATCATGACACTGGACACGGGGGGCGTGCCCTGTTGCCTCATGGGAATTTCCATCAGTGGACATCTGCCTTTTGACAATTCTCCTGATCCGATAGAACTGCCGGACACGATCCCCTCAATCATTCAGAACTACCTCCGCACCGCGCATTATACCGATCGCCAGATAGGACGTTTCCTGGCATGGGCAGACACGGCGAAAGCGATGCAAAACAGCACGATTGCCATCACCGGAGACCACCGTATTTTCACGTATGACATGAGCGAAGAAGTGCGGAACTACGGTTTGCACGCGAATCTGCCTTTCGGTACCGCTCAAGCCGGATGTCCGTTCATCTTGATTACACCGGAGGTGGACACCCCAATCACGATCGCCCATGCCAAACAGGGAGATATATTTCCCACTCTGCTGCACGCCGTGGGTCAGTCGCACTATTTCTGGAAAGGCATGGGGCATGACTTGATAGACAACCCTTCCTACGCGGACGACAACTACGCGCTCCGCAGCTCGCTCGCCGACAAACTGATTCGGATGAATTGGTTTGAATCCCCCGATCTGCCGCACTAAATCGCGCACGCCGGAGGCAGCGTCTATCGGTATATGTATTCCAACAGTCTGGAGGCGGTCCGCAACACGCTGGCGCACGGGTTCGATTTCATGGAGCTGGATCTGTCGATCACCTCGGACGGCGAGTTGGTGGCTTGGCAAATACAAGGACCGCGTGTGGGTGGAGTGTTTCTCCGACGCGGATTATTTCGCGCTTCAGGAGAAGGGCTATCATGTGATGGCAAGCCGCGTGCCGGAAGCCAAAGCCCCCTCCAACTCCCCCATGGAGGGGGAGAGCCCCGTGAGGAGTTATGCTTTTGACTACCGCAAATGTCCGGATCTGTCGCAATGCAAGGGAGACTGCTTCGCGCTATTCGGCGGAGAGATCAGTCGCAAGAAGGCGGACAGTCTTTTCGCCACCGACCGCGCATCAGACTGGTCTATGTCGATTTCTACGAATAATAAAAAAGCCCGAAACGAATGTTCCGGGTTTCTGCCTGATGGCTGACAGCTGACGGCTTATGCCTCAGCCTCGCCTTTAGCCTCTGCCTCTGCGGCAGCAGCTTCCTGTGCAGCCTCTTGAGCGGCAGCAGCGAGAGCAGCGTCAGCAGCGGCACGCTTCTCAGCGATAGCAGCGGCTTTCGCCTTGTTGGTCTCAATCTCCTGGTTGTGAAGAGCGCGAGCTGCAGCAGCTTTCTTGTCTGCCTCAGCCTGGCTGATCTTGCCATTCTTAGCATCTTTCTGGGCTTTCCAAGCCTCGAAGCGGCGCTGTGCCTCTTCCTCACTGAAAGCACCTTTGGCTACACCGCCTTGCAGGTGTTTGCAAAGGAGTACGCCTTCGTTAGAAAGGATCGTACGTACGGTGTCTGTCGGCTGTGCTCCTACGCCTACCCAGTACAGTGCGCGCTCGAAATTGAGCACTACGGTTGCAGGGTTGGTGTTCGGGTTGAACGAACCGAGACGTTCGATAAATTTGCCGTCACGCGGCGAGCGGCTGTCTGCTACTACGATGTGATAGAAAGCATAGTCTTTGTGACCATAACGAGCCAAACGAATCTTTGTTGCCATTTGTTTGTTGTTGTTTATTGGGCGTTGAACTGCACGAGTTCGTGCCCATGGTTAATAATTAATGACGTGCTTTTACACGAAAAGCGGCGCAAAGGTACTGCTTTTTTTTGGAATACGCAAATTTTTGCGCATTTTTTTCAGATGTTTATTGCTTTTCGTCCGTTTTTACTATTAAAAGTAAGTATTCGTTTCATGGTTGTTGTGTTTTAGTTACCAATTCGGGGGCAAAGATACATCTTTTTGTTTATATATGCAAATAAAAAGCGAAAAATCGAAGATTAATCGTGCGTAAGCTAAGAAAAAAGCGCCCCGAAGGACGCTTTTCCGTTTAGCCGTTGTGCGACTGGTCGTACTCCTCGCCGCAGACGCGCCAGAGGTAAGCGCGCATGGTCTTGGCACCGCCAGCCGTGTCTTTCTGCGCAAGGAAAGCTTGCTGGTCGGCAACGATCTTGGTCAGATCTGCACGGCGTGCATTGACCATCACAGCTACTCCTGCGAAACGCTCACGTGCTTTCAGCTCCTTGGTGGGGTGGCTTTCATGTAATTGTAAATCGTGCGAAATTTCTTCGCGATCTTGCCCGAGATGTGATGAATCGGGTCTTCAAATACTACTTTTCCCATAGTTAAGGTTGGTTTAATGGTTTGTTAATAATTTTCGTTTTCTTCCTCCCCCTTTAGGGGGCTGGGGGGCTACTTCTTCGACGCATCGTAAGTCTCGACCGTTTTGGATTGGATAACGACAGACGTGTCGCCTTTCTGCCATGCTTCCGAGCGGGTAGTGATCGTCCGCGTCACGTTGCAGGAACTCAGACCCAGCGAAGCAGCCAGAGCCGTCAGGGCGGCGATCAGAACCGAAACGATTACTTTAAGGACTTGCTTTTTCGTCATAATTCTCAATTTTCAATTTTCAATTCTCAATTCCCGAACTCCGGTTTGACGTATTTCTGCGCAACGGTGTATTGGAGCAGTGTGTCATACTTGCTCTGTTTCGCGAAGTTTGCCTCCAGCTCTGCGCGCTGCGTCGGATCGGCGAGAGCCGCTTTGGCGGCTTCGATGGCGGATTTCAGAGCCGCTTGGCAGGCAAGCACTTTGCTGTTCGTGCTATGCCGTACCGGATTCAGCAAGTCCACGCCCAGCTGCTCCTTGCCGCAGTTGCAGCGCTTGAAATACAGCGTCTCCGAGCGGTTGAATTTGCCCAATACGCGGGCAAACATACCATGTAATGTAATTTTAGCCATTTTCGTTAAGTTTTAGGTTTGACATTTTGCATTTCTCGCGCATCATTGCGCGAGCCTTTTCTTATAGCCGGCTGGATTTCAAAACATATTCCTTTTTCGGACGATGAGACT
>CACWZZ010000029.1 GCA_902765485.1 uncultured Bacteroidales bacterium | reverse complement strand
TAATAGTAACTCCTACTCCTGCTGAAGGCTATAAGACCGTCAGCCTCACCTACAACGGCATAGCTCTCCATGACGAAGAAGTAGGTTATGTTACCTTCACCATGCCGGCAGAGGCAGTTCAGGTAGTTGCTCAGTTCGCAACAGAATTCCCGACCGGAATCGAGAACGCCGAAGAGGCAGTCAAGGCTGTCAAGGTAGTTGAGAACGGACAGATGTTTATTCTCAAGGGCGGCGTGAAATACAACGCTCAGGGCGCTATCGTTAAGTAAGGCAGGTTCTTAGTAGAACTAGTAGAACTAGGGTAACCAGTCGAACTAGGGTTTCAGACAGCTCCGCGGAATGCGGGGCTGTTTTTTTTGTGCGGAGAGGTATTATGAAGCCTCTGAGGTTCGCTTGTGGGGCGCTTACTAACTAATGAATCACTAACTAATCACTAATGAATCACTAACCAATCACTAAAGAATCACTAAAGAATCGCTAATAGTTTACAGCATGCAAACAGGGAGGGAGGAGGGCAGAGAACTCGCCGGTACATCGGCGAGAGGTAAACGGATACGGTAACTCGCGCAATGATGCGCGAGAAATGCACAGAGAGGGCGGAACGGACGGAAGAGGGACGGCGGAAGGTATCGTTCGAGCAGAGCGAGATAAGAATACCACCGGAAACAGGACAATAAGAGGGGAAAAGGATGCAAAAAGGAGAAAAAAACACAAAGATTTGCATATTTCAAAAAAAAGTTGTACCTTTGCACGCTTTTTATATCTTTATACAAAAGTATAATTTATCGCAGTAAGAAGAAAGAGCGGGGCGAACCGCTCACGTCGAAAGACATTAAACGATGCGAATATTACAACATATAGGTGAGTATTTTCTGCTGATGGGTCGGGTGCTACGACTGCCCGACCGTCAGCGGATGTTCTGGCGGCAATACAGCCGCGAGTTGGAGAAACAAGGTCTGCAGAGTCTGCCGATCGTGCTGATCATTTCTGTTTTTATCGGTGCAATCCTGACTATTCAGGCGAAGACGAACACCGAGAACCCGTTGCTGCCGACTTATACGGTGGGTCTGCTGACACGAGAGACGCTGCTGCTGGAGTTTTCGAGCACGATATTGTGTCTGATTTTGGCAGGAAAGGTGGGTTCGAATATCGCTTCGGAGATCGGTACGATGCGGATCACGGAACAGATAGACGCGATGGAGATCATGGGCGTGAACAGCGCTAATTACCTGATTCTGCCGAAGATTCTGGCGTTTGTAACGATGATGCCGATGCTGGTGATCATTTCGACGGCCGTGGGTCTGGTCGGCGGCTGGGCTGTGGGTGCGTTCACGGACATCATCACCGTGCATGATTACCTCGTCGGCGTGCAGTATGCGTTCAACCCGTATTATGTGTGGTATGGGATTATCAAGAGTCTGGTGTTTGCGTTTGTGATTACCAGCATGAGCAGTTACTACGGCTACAACGTACACGGCGGCGCTTTGGATGTGGGACGGGCTTCGACCAACGCAGTCGTTAACTCGAACATCATGATCCTTTTCCTCGACCTCGTTTTAAGTAAATTGCTGCTATGATTGAAGTAAAAGATATAGTAAAGAGTTTTGACGGGAATGTGGTGCTGGACCATGTTTCGACGGAGATGCGGGACGGAGAGGTGAATATGATCATCGGTCAGTCCGGCAGCGGTAAGACCGTGCTGATGAAAAGCCTGATCGGTCTGCATGCCGTAGATAGCGGACAGATTCTATATGACGGTCGGGACTTAGCCCAAATGCGGAACGACGACATCCGAATGCTGCATAGAGAGGTGGGAATGCTGTTTCAAGGCAGTGCGCTGTTTGATAGCATGACCGTTATGGAAAATGTGCTGTTTCCGATGGAGATGTTTTCGCACAAGAGCCGTGAAGAGATGCGTGAACGGGCAGAGTTCTGTTTGCGACGGGTGGAGATGCCGGAGCGGGTTTGGAACCTGATGCCGAGTGAGATCAGCGGTGGTCAACAGAAACGTGTGGCGATTGCCCGAGCGATTGTGTTAGAGCCCAAATACCTGTTCTGCGACGAGCCGAACTCGGGTTTGGACCCGAAGACGAGTCTGGTGATCGATGCGCTGATACAGGACATTACCAAAGAGTATAACATCTGCACGATCGTGAACAGCCACGACATGAACTCCATTATGGAGATCGGGGACAACATCGTGTTCCTGAAAGGCGGGAAGAAAGAATGGCAGGGCAGCCGGCATGAGATCATGGACAGCAAGAACGAAGCGCTGAATGACTTTGTGTTTGCGAGCGAGCTGTTCAAGCGGGTGAAGGCAGCGGCTGTTAGTAAATAAACATAGATAAACAGAAATAAAAAATTATACATTCTACTATATGAAACGATTTTTGTTAATGGCAGTAATTGCCATGTTGGGAATGGGTGTTTATGCCCAGCAACCGGCGAAAGTGCCGGCTTACCGCGGTATGATCGAACGCGTGCAACCAAACGGATACACGCTGCGGACATACTTGCGCGGAGACGAACACAAACACTGGATGATGACCGAAGACGGATGGTTGATCAAAGAGAACAAACGCGGCTGGCTCAAATACGCCAAGATGAACCGCAAAGGTGAGATTGTGACCAGTTGCCGCAAGGCTAAAAACGTAGAAGACCGGAGTAAATGCCTGAAGAAATGGCTGGAGAAGCACGGAGTGAAGAGAATTGAGAATTGAGAATTGAGAATTGAGAATTGATAATTGGTATGAAGAAAATTTTAAGCATAGTGATGCTATGCGCTATCGCAGTGAGTGCGATAGCAATGCCGGCACGCCGTGGAGGTGTGGTCAGGACAGCCGAAGACGGCACAGAGAAAATCGTGTATCTGCACGGAGACGCTTTTAGTCACTATATGACGGATAAAGAAGGTAACTGGCTGAACGAGAAGAGTTTAGAGCCGATGTCCGAGGCAGAGAAGAGCGCGGCGATGAAAGCCCACAACGAGAAACGTCGCGTTCGTCGCATTCAGCAAAAAAAGATGATCGGCACAGAACCGAATATCGCTCCGCGAGGGCTGCTGATCATGGTTAATTTCAAGAACAAAGAGTTCACTATTCCTCGCGACACGGTGGATAGTATGATGAACGGTGCTCATTTCACACGGAGTTACCGATTAGATTACGAATATACCGATGATTACGGAGACACGCATAGAATCTTAAAGGAGATAACCTCCGAGGGTAGCGCCCGTCAGTATTTCCAAGATCAGAGTCATGGTCAGTACAACCCGCAGTTTGACGTAGTGGGTCCTTACACGCTGAGCCAGAACTATGCGTATTACGGCAGAAACGACGATGCCAATGTGGGTTATATGATCAAAGAAGCCTGTGAGTTAGCGGACGCCGACGGAGCAGATTTTACGCTGTACGACAACAACAACGACGGCAAAGTGGATTTCGTGTATGTACTATATGCCGGTGAAGGCGAAGCGGACGGCGGAGACGCGAACACCGTTTGGCCGCATAACTACAGTCTGGAGTACTCCTGGGGCATTTCATGCACCGTGGACGGCAAGAAAGTAGCCAATTATGCTTGTTCGAACGAATGGCAGCACTACGGGCAGGTGTATAACGGCATCGGCACGTTCTGCCACGAGTTCAGCCATGTATTAGGTCTGCCGGATCTGTACGAGACCAACAACGAATACTCATGGCAGGGCGTTCATACGCTGTACGACTGGGATATATTGGATTACGGTCCCTATAACAACGACGGCAACACGCCTCCGGCTTATTCCGCGTACGAGCGGTTCTTTATGGGTTGGATTACTCCGCGCGTGCTGAAAGATCCGGAGAATGTGACGCTTCATCTGCTGAATGAAACCGGGGAAGCACTGCTGATGTGCGACGGGGATGCACATAATTTAGTGGGCTATGACCCTGATCCGAAGACGTTCTATCTTCTGGAGGCACGCACTCGCACCGGATGGGACAAATACCTGCCGGGCAGAGGCATGCTGATCACCAAAATCCAATACGATGCCACCGACTGGGAATACAACCGCGTCAACAACGACAAAAACAATATGGGTGTGGACCTGATCGAAGCCAAGAAGAACACCTCCACCAGCAGTTCATACTATGACGCCTTCCCTGCAGGAAGAAAAAACTACTATGGTTTTGAAGGTCACGACATAGAGCAGATCGCCCGCCTGACAGACGGATCAATCACATTCCTGTACAACGGCGGATGGGCGGAAGGGATAGAAAACGTTCAGCCGTCAGAAGTCAGTTATCAGAAGGTATTGCGCGGGGGCAAGGTAGTTATTATCCGCGAGGGCAAGGAATACGATATTTTAGGTAATCGTTTATGAAAATAATCAGTTATAACCTCAACGGAATCCGTTCCGCAATCAGCAAAGGTTTGCTGGAGTGGCTGCGCGAAGAGAATCCGGATGTGTTCTGTATTCAGGAGAGCAAGGCGCAACCGGAGCAGATCGACGTCATGGCGTTTCAGGAGTTGGGCTACCACAGTTATATCCATTCGGCGGAGAAGAAAGGCTACTCCGGCGTGTGTATCTTCTCCAAGCAAGAGCCGGACCGCGTGGTAGCAGGAATGGGGATTCCTAAATACGACCGTGAGGGACGCGTACTGCGCGCCGATTTCGGCGACATCACGATTGTGGACGCCTATATCCCCAGCGGCACGACGGGTGACGTACGTCAGGATTTCAAGATGGAGTTTCTGGAGGATTTCCTGCCGTGGGTAACGGAGTTGCGCAAAGAGCGTCCGAACGTAGTCATTTGCGGCGACTACAACATCTGCCACAAGCCCATCGACATCAACCACCCCGAGCGTCAGATCGGTGTGTCGGGATTCCTGCCGGAAGAGCGCGAATGGATGGACCGATGGGAAGCCAGCGGTTTGGTGGACTCGTTCCGCGTGTTTGACCAGAGTCCGGAGCGGTACAGCTGGTGGAGCTGGCGAGCCGGAGCCAGAGCACGCAATGTTGGATGGCGGATCGACTACCACTGGGTGAGCGAACCGCTGCGGGCGAGGCTAAAAGACGCCAAGATTTTAACGGATGCCGTGCATAGCGATCATTGCCCGGTGGAAGTGGTAATTGAGAATTGAGAATGGAGAATTAATGGACAGACTACGGACAGAACATCTGGTCAAACGCTATGGCAAACGAACCGTAGTGGACGACGTGTCGATCGAGTTGACACAGGGTGAGATTGTAGGTCTGCTGGGTCCCAACGGAGCCGGCAAGACGACTACATTCTACATGACAACTGGTCTGATCGCCGCTAATAGCGGGCGTATATTTCTGAACGATCAGGACATCACTTCTTTCCCGATGTACAAACGCGCCAAAATGGGTATCGGATATCTGCCGCAGGAGGCAAGTGTATTCCGCAAGATGACCGTGGAGGACAATATCCGCTCTGTACTGGAGCTAACCGATTTTACCAAGGAATACCAAGAGGAGAAACTGGAGCAGTTGATCAAAGAGTTTAACTTGGCACACGTTCGTAAGAACCTTGGTGACCGGTTGAGCGGCGGCGAGAGACGGCGTACGGAGATTGCACGGTGTCTGGCTATCGAGCCTAAGTTCGTCATGCTGGACGAGCCTTTCGCGGGCGTCGATCCGATTGCCGTACAGGAGATTCAGGACGTCGTTTGGCGGTTGAAGGACAAGAATATCGGTATTCTGATCACCGACCATAATGTGGACGAGACGCTCATGATCACCGACCGCGCGTACCTGCTGTTTGAGGGTAAGATCCTATTCCACGGCACGCCGGAGGAGTTAGCCGAGAACCGCGTAGTACGGCAAAACTACCTCGGTAGAGATTTTGAGTTGAAGAGAAAGTCAAGAGAAGTTGAGAGTTGAGAGATACATATTTTTTCTCATAGCGGCATTGCTATTCGCCTCGTGCGCGAGTGAGCCGGAGCCGGTTGTGACGCTGCATGAGTGCGCGCCTATGCCTTCTCCCCGCGCAAGCGCGACCACCTTTGTAATAGACGGGCACGCCTATGTCTTCGCAGGAAGGGATAGCACCGGTGCGTCGAAGAACGATCTATGGCGCTATTCGCCGGAGACGGACAGTTGGGAAGATTTGGGCGAGACACCTCTTCGCGAACGCGTGCATGCTTCGGCGTGTGTGGCAAACGGGAAAGTATATATCGGTTTGGGATTTTTAGGCCGCTACAGTCAGGACACTTCGTACCTGCAGGACTGGTGGGAATACACGCCGCAGACACAGCAATGGAAACAATTAGCCGATTATCCGAATAGTTATACCGATTGCGCTACCGCTTTTACGGGAGAAGGCGAACTATTTGTGGGATATGGTTTTTGCTGGAACTACCGACGGGATTTTTTCCGTTACGATATAGCATCTGACCGCTGGGACAGTATCGATGTGCATGTTGCTTTTCACGGCTACCCCACTCGCTCTTTCGGTGGCACAGGCTGCACTTGCCAGGGGCGTCATTTCATGGGGACAGGGTTCTACAAGGGAAGTCTGAACTGGTGGGCAGAATTAGTGGACGGCACGCATTGGGAAGCACGCAAAGAGGTGCCCGGACAGACGCGCACATTAGCTGCTTCTGCAGCGACGGAGGACTATATCTATCTCTCCGCAGGTATGCATTACGGCGGCGTAAACACGACAGGCGAAGTACTGCGAGATATTCGGCGGTATGACCCGCAGACCGATCAATGGACATTCGTTGCTTTTCTGCCGGAAGGTCTGATCAATCATGTGTCATTTGCCATCGGCAAACGCGTTTATATCGGTCTGGGCGAAACGAAGGAATGGAGTATAACAGACAAACTATACTATTTTGAAGAATAAACTGGCGGTCATATTATTGCTGCTCTGCGTGAGCGTGAATGCGCGTGAATTGAGTTGGCGCTTTTGGCCGACCGGCATCCAAGATGGTGTTTCTGCGGGCGAAGACACGCTGCGATGGATGGCAGGTGTGAGTGCTGTAGCTTCCTCCGGTAAGTATGCGCCTTTCTGGCTGCAAAGCAACACGAACGGAGATGTGAGCAGTTCTCCCTTCTCCGGCAATCTGACCGCAGGGATTTATAAAGACGCCGTTCATCCCGAGCGGTGGTGGGATTATGATTTCGGTATTCAAATAACCGGCCGGGTGCAGTCCCTTATACCGGGTAGCGCTATACCTGCGCAGCAGAAATACGGGACAGGGTATTTCAACCAATTATATGCCCATGTCCGGCTCTATATCTTCGATATCACAGCGGGAATCAAGCCCATGATCTATGAGACGCAGGACACGGCTTTGAGCATCGGAAGCATGATATTTTCCGGCAACAGCCAGCCTCTGCCGCGTATCACAATCGGTTTCGACAAGTACATTCCTTTCCCTGGATGCTATGGTTATTTTGAGATCAAAGGAGGGCTGACACATGCCTGGCAGACAGACAATATCTATGTACGCAATAATTATATCCATCATAAGTTTGCCGGTATCCGATTGGGAGGCAAGCTGCCGGTGAATATCAGTTATGAGTTTCACCACGCAGCGCAATGGGGAGGTATCCACCCTGAATTCGGCGATTTAGGCAGCGATTGGAGTTCTTTCCTGCGTGTACTGACGGCTCAAGCCGGAGGGGCAACGCGCAGCGACCAACAGAATGCGCAAGGCAATCATGTCGGAAGCCAGCAGTTGATGCTGACCGCGAAAGGCAAAGGATGGGAGGTAAATGCCTATTGGCAGAATTTCTTTGAAGATAATTTTGCCTTTATCGGCATGGGGCAGAATTTGGCAGATGGGCTATGGGGTGTCAGTGTCAAACAGACCCGCTGGCGGTTTATTGAAGGAGTGACTTATGAGTTTCTCAACACCACGGATCAATCCGGTCCATGGCATGACCGCGACGGCTTATGCTACGCCGGCAATGACCAGTACTATCGCAATAGTGCGTTCGGGGGATGGAGTTATTTCTACCGCTCAATAGGCACACCGTTTATCACCTCGCCGCTCTATAATGAGGACGGAACTATCTATACCCTAAACAGTCGCGTACGGGTACACCATTTCGGTATCCGGGGAGATATATACGGCTATCAATACCGCGTCAAAGCCTCTTATGCCCGCAATTATGGCAACGACAACACTTCGCGAGAGCTCCAAAGTACCAACACTGCGCTGCTGGTAGAGGTATTCAAACACGTACCGCAAGCATGGGGGCTGGATTTCGGAGTGCGATTGGCAGCCGATTTCGGCACACAATGGGGCAATCAGTTCGGTACACAGTTAACCATTACTAAACGAGGAATTATCACCCAATGGTAAACGACCCGATTGTACATATTATCATGCCGGTAAAGGACGCGATAGAGATGGCAGAGCAGGCAATCCGAGCAGTTGTAGGGAGCGGTCATTCGCTGACGGTATATGACGATTTCTCTATGCCGGAGAATGCAGAGCGGCTGGATGAGTTGCAGAAAGAATTAGGGATAGAAGTGATTCATCTGAGCGAAAAGATCAACCACCCTTCGCCTAATTACCGATGGGTTTTAATTCATTCGCAGCAAGAATGCGTCCAAAAAGGCGCACATTTGGTTATTATTGAGAGTGATGTAATCGTGAAAGAATCAACTATTTACACGCTCTTTAAAGGTGTAAAGTCTAGGATTGGCATTATAGCATCAGTTACGACCAACGAAAAAGGCATTATTAACTTCCCTTATGAGTATGCGCGGCGGTACAAAGAGGATGGTATTTGCCGGAAGCGTTTGTCGTTCTGCTGCACATTACTGACGAATGAGTTTCTCCGGGCGTATGATTTTGAACAGCTGGATCCGGAGAAGAACTGGTATGATGTCCATATCAGCCATGTCTCGCGGCAGCTGGGATTCGAGAATATATTGCAGGTGTCCAATCCGGTGGTACACAAGCCCCACTCCAGCCGACCGTGGAAACAACTCAAATACACGAACCCACTATTGTATTATTGGCGCAAGTTGATCCTTCGCCGCGATAAGATATGAGAACTTTGGTATCCGTCATAGTGCCTTTGTATAACGCTGCGCCGTATATCGGCGAAGCACTGGAGAGTATCGTCGCTTCCACTTACCGTCCGATCGAAGTGATTGTGATGGACGACGGCTCGACCGACGAAAGCCTCGGCGTAGCGCAGGCTTTTGCCGCCAGTCATCCGGAGGTAAAAGTGTTTCATCAATCCAACGAAGGCGTCAGTTCCGCCCGCAATCACGCTATCCGTGAAAGCGCGGGCGAATGGATCTTGCCGGTGGATGCGGACGACAAGATCAGCCCGACCTATATCGAGCATGCCATGGAGCAGGTAGCGGATGATGTGCGCGTGATCGGATGCAAGGCTGAGTTTTTCGGCGCCAAGAGCGGCGAATGGAAGCTGCCGGATTTTTCGTTGGATCTGCTGGCGAGGAAGAACATGATCCATATCTCGTCCCTTTTCCGCAGAATAGACTGGACAGTAGTCGGCGGTTTCTGTCAGGAAGATATCTACCGCGAAGACTGGGATTTCTGGATCAGTATGTTCGAAACAGGCGGACGGTATGTGCGGCTGGACGAGGTGGGGCTGTATTACCGTGTGCTGCCGGGTTCGCGGCGGCATACCGCCAAGGCTCAGAAACGCGCCATCGTGGATGCGATGAATGAGCGCCATCTGTTGTTTATGGAGAAGCATTTAGGCGGTCCGCTGCACTATATGCGGTCTTGGAGCAAGTTTCTGAACCGGTTCAGGCGCTATCGGCAGGTCGGCGATTTCGCATATTGGGATTTAGGATGGATCGTCTCGCGCCATCGGAACATCATCCGTCTGAGCGAAGAGTATGCAATCAAGCAGTTTGCCAAGCCGGATCTCTTGCGCGGCATCTGGTACGGCTGGTTCGCCAAGAGCAAAGCACGGCGGAGCTATGAATATGCGTTGCTATTAGGAGAAGAGTTCACGCCGCGTCCGATAGCTTACCGCGAAGTGCACGTGTTCGGAGTCTTGCGCGAGAGCTGGTATGTATGCGAGAGCCGCAGAGCCTTCTATAGCTTCAACGACCTCATCGGAGCACCGGATTTTCCGTACCGCGAAGCGATTCTCCGGAAGATCGGCGAGTTTACCGCAGAGCTGCACAAGCGGGGTATATTGCACCGCGACTATTCGGGCGGCAATATCCTTTTCAACCGGGACGGCACCCGGATACAGATCGTAGATTTGAACCGGATACAGTTCTGTTCCCGCCTCAGCCGCGAGCAGAGGCTACGCAATTTCGAACGGCTCAATATCGACAGGGAGGCGCTGGTTATCATAGCCAAAGCATATGCCAAAGCCATGGGAGACGATCCGAGAGAGGATGCCAAATATATCATCGCTCACCGCTGGCATAAACATGTAAAACAAGGCATTACCAATTTATGAACCGATACCAACAAATCATAGGACGGATCAACTATGGGCTTTTTCTGGCAATTATAGCCTTGCTACCAGCCCCCCAAATAGTGCTGCGGTACACTATCGTGGCATGGGGTATTTTATGGTTTCTGGAGGGGCGATGGCTGAATCGCGCAAATTTCAAAATAGGGGTTGCTTCCTATCGGCTCTGGATTCCGTTCGTACTATTCGGACTTTGGTACGGCTGGAAAGTGGTATCATGGTTCTGGTCAGCCGACCATATAGCATGGGGATGGCAGATAGAGCGATACCTGACCTTTGCATTGATTATTCCTATTGGTTTATGGGGATTGAACGAGTGCTATGATTGGCGAACGGCGGGCAAGGTGCTGGTAGCCGGTTGCGTGATTGCAGTACCGTTATATATCAGTTATATGGCAGCATTGTATTTCCATCCGGAGTGGGTGCCAGACCGATGTCTGAATAACGAATGGACGCAGCATACCGACTGGTGGTTGTTTTTCTCGGAGAATATCTCCCATTTCAAGCATCGTCTTTTCCTTTGCTCTGTAGAGATTTTTGGCGCCATCCTTGCTTTTCTGCTCTATCGTAAGAAGCTATGGGTACTTCTACCGATATGGGCAGTTATGCTGATGACCATCCCTCTAACAGGTTCACGGCAATCTATCATAACCACATTGGCGCTCTTCATAGTAGGGGTAATTGCCCTCATTCCGAAGGGCCGCAGGTGGCGATACGGGATCGCGATCGCATTAGTCGGAATCGTTGCCAGCATAGGAATCCTGCATTGGCATCCGCGGATGCAAGATATTGAGGTATCGGATATCAAGGAGATGCGGGAACGGAGTTATTACCACGATGTCCGTCTAAATATATGGGGCACTGCATTGCAACATCCGCAAGACTATCTGGCGTATGGTTTAGGAGCCGGACAGAGTTGCAATTACCTGAAAGAGAAATTCCAGAATATTCATTTCGACGGCTATGTAGCCAAACAATACCATGCCCACTGCCAATATCTGGAGGAAACGATGGAGATTGGTCTTCCAGGGCTCCTGCTATTCCTTTTGGCATGGCTCTCCATTCCAATCTGCGCTCCCAAAAAAGGAAGGTTAATAGCCCTCCTCTTTACTACTCTTTTCGTTTTCAATATGTTTACCGATTGCATGTTCGGTAAGTTTGACGGGGTTGCTCTATGGGCGGCAGGTCTATTGTTTATCCTTCTCCAGTCCGACCCGCAGGGTGAAGAGCAGCCCGCGGGGGATACAGAGAGACATTGAGGTACGGCTGTCTTTCATAGAAGCTATTCCGCGCTCTTGGGTCCAATGCGGATAAGTAGGATGGACATAGTCGTCGAAGGTATATTCCGTGAGTGCCGTACCGAAATCATAGATATTATAGCATAGCACCTCCAGCGACATCGGGATATCATGTATCCACCAGCGTCCGGTAGCACGGAGTTCGAAATTAAAGAACGCATCTTCCCTCTTTCCAAACGCATTATTCGCCATATTGATACCTTTGGCGTCAGAATGGAGCAATGCCACCTGCTCGTGCCCAGCGAGGGTCTTCGTACGGGCGGTGAAGGTTGAGAACGGCTGACCGTCCTTGAATTTACCGTTGAGGGCAATAGAGAAATATTTGCAGGCATTATAGGTCACTTGGAGGCGGAAGATAAACGATTTGTCTTGATCCAAACGACTATTGGCTTGGTAGGGTTTGTCTCCTTCGCTCAATGCCCGGAACGTATTGGGGTTCGCGGTCGATTCAGAGAGCGATCCGATGTTATTATGCAGCGGTCCGTTTCCCAAACTGCTCACGCCTGCCATCAGATAACTCTGCCATGAAGCCATCACATGCCATTTACGTCCGCGGTAGGTATATTTGACCATATTGGACATATAATAAGGAGTGCGCCCGCCTACGCGCGAGGACATCAGATCCGGCGGCTGGGTGGTAATGGTATATTGTTTCTCCCTTTCGCGCATATAATACACCCCGTCCTGCGAGACCAGATTCGCCTCTATGCCATCTGTATAAACCGTGTGCCACTGGTGGTAATATTTGCGGATGGAGGAGAGAATTGCTATCTCGTGGCGGCGAGTCTTTCCAAACGTGAACCGTATCGGAAGGTCCAGCACGGCATATGAGGGTTGCTTCATCCAGAGGTCTTTCGCCGTGGTATGGTACGCGCCGCCCGTAGTGGCAAGCAACGTATTGTCCGCATACCGTATCTCTCCGTTCATGTAGTCCGCGCTCAGATAGCGCACGTCGTCCCATGTATAGGACATTCTATGGTGGCTGACGGAAAGCCCGAAACGGAACCACCATACAGGGGAGTAATCAATCGCTATTTTTGCCAGAATATTAGGTGAGACGATTGCTCGACGACGTCCCGACGAGATCCCGTCCAAGGACACGCCCAAATGGGCATAGAAATCCAAGCCTTGCGCCCACCCATTCTTCTCCACAATGACCATGGCTTCATTCTCCAGAATACCGGACGTGAAAGCGGAAGAATGCCAGTATGCGGTATAGAGGTTGGTAGGAGCGGTTTCGTTGATTGCCTGCGAATAGATTGTGTTGCTCCATTCCTCCGTCGTCGGGCGGAAATGCAGGAGCGAGTTGTATCCCTCGGCGCGCACACGAAGCCACGGAAGAAGCGGTTGGTCATACTGCACAGAGAGGTTCACGCTATGCAGCCGCCCGTCGGCATACCAAGGTTCGAAGGCTTCGCCGTCCTGGTCCAATATATTGCGGGCGAAATCCAATGTATCATGGCGAACCGAACTCAGTTCATAACTCAGACCGGCTACCAACTTACCCCGATTTGCAAAACGTATCGTGGTATAAACCCCTGCCTGATAGCCGCGCTGGAGCGCTTGCTCGTTGCGGTTGAGATAGAACTCCGACCCATAGTCCGAGCGACCCTTGGCTACCAGAAAATAGTTGAGTGTCGCGAGTTGCGAGTTAAGGGGGATCTCTCCGTCCAGCTGGGCGCGGTAGTAAGGCGCGATGTACATGCCGGAGATACCCGTCCGGTCAAATGCCACCTGCCGGCGTTGCCCGTAATGGACATAGGCATGCTGGTAATAATTTCTGCCATAGGCAGGGATAGCGACCGTGGCGGAAGCTGTTCCCGCTCCGAGGACATGGTTTCGCATCGTGACGGGGCGGGTGTCCATCGTCCGCTCTTCTCCGGAGGAATGGAAAAGGTTGATGAGTTGGCGCGTACCGGGTGAGATACCGCCTAAATTGCCTACATTTCCAGTCAGGCGTACGGAAGTTTGTTGCACGCTGTCGCCTGTAAAATCCAAGACTCCGTCGTGGTAGTTGAGCGCCAGCGAAGTACGGTCCATTTGGGTATGCAGGAGCGTGCTTCCCACCTCAAAGCGGCTGTCAATCCGCATCCCGTTGAGGCGGTACTTGGTCTGGCGGAACGAACTGCCGGCTACAGAAAAGACGTATTGGTCGCCTAAGTTCCATTCGCCGGTAGTCTCCGTCTCATAGACCGTGTAGTCATTATAATTGTCTAAATAATGCCCCAAATCGGTTGTCTGGTACCAATCGCGGAAGAAAGCAGAGCCGACGGAGTCAACACCGACAGACGCAAATGCCTCGGCACGAAAGATCGTACCAAGGCATATTACACACAGCGCTATCAGCGTTTTTCTATTCATCTTTTAGATTCCGAATAGGTTATGGAAGAAACTTTTCTTTTCTCCTGCGCCCGGAGCTATGTTCGGGCTGTTTTGCAGTTGCTCGATCAGTTTGCGTTCGTCTTTGTTCAGTTTCTCGGGGATATAGACACCTACATTGATGAGTAAATCTCCCTGCCCGTAACTGCGTCCGTATTGGTCAATACGCGGCAGACCTTTGCCTCTCATCCGCAGTACTTTGCCGGGTTGCGTGCCCGGGGTGATGGTGATTTTGACGTCTCCTGTGAGCGTTGGGATCTGGACCTGTCCGCCGAGCACGGCAGTAGGCATATCCAGCAAGAGGTTGTAGATCAGATCGCTGTCCTGGCGGATGAAATCCTTGTGTTCCTCTTCCTCAATCATCACCAGCAGATCGCCCGGCACACCGCCTCGCGGCGCAGCATTACCTTTGCCAGGGACGGTCAGTTGCATGCCGCCCATTACGCCGGCAGGGATATTGACGGTAATGATATCTTCTTCGCGTACGACACCTTGACCACCGCATTTCGGGCATTTATTTTTGATGATTCTGCCCTCGCCGCCGCAGGTGTCGCAAGCCGTCTGGACCTGCATCATACCGAAGATACCTCTTTGGGCGCGAGTGACGCGTCCCGAGCCATGGCAAGTAGGGCACGTATCCGTCTTACCGTCCGCGGAACCTGTGCCGTGGCAGTCCTTACACTCGATAAGCCTGCGCACCTTGATCTTCTTCTCGCAACCGGAGGCTATCTCTTCGAGCGTCAGGGTCACTTTGCCGCGCAGGTCACTACCGCGACGTTGACGCGATCCGCGGCTGCGACCGCCGCCCATGAACATCTCGCCGATGTCGCCGATGTCGAACCCTGCTCCTTGGAAGATGTCGCCGAAATGGGTGAATATATCTTCCATAGACATGCCTCCGCCGCTGAAACCGCCTTGTCCGCCCATACCGGCAAAACCGTACTGGTCATAGCGCGCACGTTTCTGCGGATCAGAGAGCACTTCGTATGCCTCTGCCGCTTCTTTGAATTTCTCCTCAGCCTCCTTATCGCCCGGGTTTTTATCCGGGTGGTATTGGATGGCTTTCTTGCGGTAGGCTTTCTTTATCTCTTCCGCGGTAGCCGTCTTTTCGACGCCTAACACCTCATAATAATCTCTTTTCTCTGCCATAATTTTATTCTCCTACAACTACTTTGGCGAAGCGGATCACTTTATCGCCGAGTTTGTATCCTTTCTGGGTGCAGTCGATCACTTTGCCTTTCTTCTCCTCACCGGCAGCTAAGGTAGTGATCGCTTCGTGCTCGTCGGTATTGAAATCGGCGTTCTCTGTCTCGATGGCGTGCACGCCTTGCTTGTCGAGGAAAGAGAGAAACTTCTGGTATATCAGTTTCACACCCTCGTCATCGATAGCGTCTATAGCGCGCTCGAAATCGTCGATGAGCGGCAGCATTTCGGTGAATATCTTCTCACCCGCCGTCTCCATGAGTTCGAGTTTCTCCTTATTGGTACGGCGGCGATAGTTGTCAAACTCCGCCATCATACGCAGGTTCTTGTCTTCCAGATCCGCTTTCTCTCCCTCCAGAGTTGCCTTTTCGCTTTCCAGCGCAGCTTTTTCACCCTCCAGAGCAGCAATCTTCTCCTCCAGTTCTTCTATCTTTTTCTTTGCCATATTTTATAACTTAATCTTACGCATTTACTCGTTCAATTCCTATGCCACACGCAGTAGCCCTGCCAAAATGGCAGATTATTAGGAAAATCGGCGGCAAAGGTACAAAAAAATTTGCGTATATGCAATTTTTGTTGTATTTTTGTGGCAAAATTTAATCCCTATGCGACAGATTGTATTATTTTTTGCCTTACTCATTACGCCGCTCGTATGTGCGGCGGAGTACACACCGGAAGAAATTCCGAACCCCAAGAAGGCGGGGCAGGAGAACTATGTAGCCAACCCCGACGGAATATTGGCAGACACGACGGTGGTATGGCTCAATCACTATGCAGCGCAACTGGAAGCTGAGACGGAGGTGGAGCTATGCGTTGTGGCGATAGAGAGTATCGGAGATGCCGATGCTTTTGATTTCTCCTATGAGTTATTCCAGCGCTGGGGCATCGGCAAGAAAGGCAAGAACACCGGCGTGCTCATTCTCTTTGCGTTAGAGAGCCATGATCTGCGTATCATGACGGGTACGGGCATAGAAGGCGTTCTCACGGACGCGCAATGCAACCGGATTATACAGGACTACATGTTTCCTTCTTTCCGCGAAGGGGATTTTGACGGAGGTATATGCACCGGCGTTGCGGCGATCTACACGGTTTGCAACGATGGCGAGGCGCCGGAAGAACTGAAAGCCATGCAGAGCGTTACCAACCGCGGCAAGTACGCAGACGAGGATGATGAAGAGCACTGGTACAACGATCTATCCACATGGTTCGCGATCATCACGATCGGTATTTTTCTCCTGATTGGTTTGAAACCCACCAGACGGAGGTGTCCCAAATGCCATAAGAAAAAAGGCAAAATAACCCGTACTAAGACTCTCATTGCCGCCACGTACTCCTCTTCCGGTCTCGCAGAAGAGACCTGCGTTTGCCAAGCCTGCGGGCATCAGTTTATTGTCCAATCGACCATTCCGATGTTGAGACATTCTTCATCGTCTTCCGGCGGCGGTGGTTTCAGCGGCGGTAGCCGTGGTGGCTCATGGGGCGGAGGTTCCACCAGCGGCGGAGGAGCCGGTGGCAAATGGTGATCGACGGCATCAACAGGGAAACTTTAATAATTTTATAACTATATGAAAAAGGCAATGCCATGGATTGTGGTACTGGGAGTACTGGCAATCATCGCCCTTTGGGCAGCTAACGTGTACAACGGATTGGTTTCCGCAGAAGAGGAAGTGGAGTCCGCTTGGGCACAAGTAGAGAACCAATATCAGCGCCGTTCGGATCTGATCCCGAATTTGGTAGCCACCGTGAAAGGTTATGCCGCTCATGAGAGTGAGACTTTGGAAGGAGTGATTAGTGCTCGTGCTCGCGCAACACAGATCACTGTTGATCCGTCCAACGCTACGCCGGAGCAGTTAGCCGCTTACCAGAAAGCACAAGGCGAATTGAGCCAGGCTTTAGGAAGACTGATGGCGGTAGCAGAGAGCTATCCGGACTTAAAAGCGAACGAGAATTTCCGCGATCTGCAGGCGCAATTGGAGGGAACGGAGAACCGTTGCACTATCGCACGCCAGAACTTCAACGAGGTTGCAAGAGCGTTCAACACCTATCTTCGCCGTTTCCCGAACAATATCATAGCCGGTGCATTCGGATTTGAGAAGAAGCCGTATTTCGAGGCTGACGAAGATGCCAAGAAAGCCCCGAAAGTAGAATTCTAAATATGAAGCAGAAAAAAGCCCTCGCGAGACTGTCGCGGGGGCTTTTTGAGTGTTCAGCTATCAGCTGTCAGTATTCAGCATTACAGCTTCGAGGCTTTGTATTTCATCTTCTTCGGAAAGTTGAAGTGGTAAGCCACTTTCACTCCCGCGTCGAAATAACCGAGTTTGTCGGCATACGC
>CACWZZ010000028.1 GCA_902765485.1 uncultured Bacteroidales bacterium | reverse complement strand
AGACAAACACTCGCACTATCTGCGCCGCGAGTTCTCGTACACCAACTACGAGCAGAAATACAGTCTGCCGGATGATGTGAACGAAGAAGAAATCAACGCCAAGGTAGAAGACGGTATTCTGACTATCGAACTGCCGAAACTCCAGAAAGTAGAAGGCAAGACGACGAAACAGATTGAGATCAAGTAATCGTTCAGCCATCAGCTATCAGCTGTCAGCCATCAGCTATCAGCTGTCAGCTATCAGAAAACGGCAACCGAAAGGCTGCCGTTTTTTGGTATTAGTAGTTCTCCGAGAGCAGTTGGAAATAACTTACCCCACATTGAACTGGGAGCCGCCGATGAACTCGCGCAGAATGGATGTGCGGGGCACAAAAGCAGATGCCATGGACTCAAAGAAACTGAGATAATACAACAGCTGCTCCGCCACTTGGTATTCATCAGACCGCGCAGGAACCGTCTGGAGCGCCGTCTCTACCGTCAGACGCAAAGCCGGCAGTTCATACAACATCGTGGTATCGAACTCCGCGTCCGCCTCTTTGCGGAACGGCTCTATCCATTGCGCTTCACCTTCTATCACGGAGGGCCAGCTGGCAATCGTCATCTGCGGCGATTTGCCACGTGTGCGCAGGTCACGGCTCATGCGGCGCAGCAGACGATGGACATACGTCGGCACCCAACGCTCGCCGTCCAGAGACACCGGACTCATCGGAGCCGCATAGACCTTGTACTTATGCAACGCCGCAATATGCTCCGTCAGGATCGGATTCAACGCATGGATTCCTTCGATCACCATGATCGTCTCCGGCTCCAGACGCAACGTCTCGCCCGGATACTCACGCCGCTCTTCCGCAAAATTGAAAGTCGGCAAAGCGATCTCTTTTCCGGCAATAAGCGCCGTCAAGTCCGCTTCCAACTGCTTCAGATCAATCGCATAAACCGATTCATAGTCTTTCGTTCCGTCCTCTTTGAGCGGCGTGCGGTCGCCGTTCACATACCAGTTATCCAAAGAAAGCGCCACCGGCTGTTTGCCATGCGCCAGCAGCTCCAGACATAACTTATGCGACGTACTGGTCTTGCCGCTGGACGACGGACCGGCTATCAACACCACACGCACATCCTCGCGGGCACAAATCGCATCGGCTATCTGCGCCAACTGCATATCATGGTATGCCTCACCGTCCTTTACCAACTCAGCGGCATGACCGCTCTCAATCATCTCATTGATATACGCCACACGACGTTTCTCTTCACTAATCATAACTATACACCTTATTGCGGATCTACGTCCGCTATGATTTTGACATTTTTACCCGATGGAATCGAGGAAATATAATCGATTGCTTCTTTTATTCTCCGCTTTGCTTCCGCCATATTCGCGCCCTGCTCAATACGGAGCGTCAGTTCGCGGATATAATACGCTTGCACGCGCTCTATAGAAGGAATGATCACGCCCGAGACACGTTTTCCGAAGATACGGGCGAGGTGCGATTGCAGCATCGTAGCCGCCTCATGCACTTGTGCCTGTTTGGCATGCCGCATTTGCAGCCGAATTACCCGATGAAATGGGGGATATCTGAATAGTTCGCGCTCTTTCAACTGGTGGCGGTAGAGGGCTTCATAATCATGATTCTGCACCATCTGCAGCACGGCGTTCTTGGGATCAAAAGTCTGAATCCACACTTCGCCTTTCGTGCCTTTACGCCCTGCACGTCCTGCCACTTGCTCCAACATCTGGTATGCCCGTTCGTACGCACGAAAATCCGGCTGGTTGAACAGCGGATCGGCATTCAGCACGGCTACCAACCGCACATCGTCGAAATGCAGTCCTTTCGTCACCATCTGCGTACCCACCAGGATATCGCACTCGTGATTAGCAAAGGCGTTGATGATGTCCTGATAAGCCGATTTATTGCGCGTGGTGTCCAGATCCATCCGCAGCACGCGTGCTTCGGGGAACAGGTTCTGTATCTCGTCCTCTATCCGCTCCGTGCCGAAACCGATGGTCTTGTATTCGCCGCCGCAATGGGGGCAGACACTCGGTATCGGCGAGTGATAGCCGCAATAATGGCACCTCAGTTCCTTATCGCGCAAATGCAAGGTCATCGGCACATCGCATTGTACACACCTCGGAGGCTGACCGCAAGAGGTACACTGGATCTGCGGCGCATAGCCTCTGCGGTTCTGAAAAAGTATCACCTGCTTGTGCTCCGCCAAAACCTCGCGTATTCGCGCCACCAGCGGATCGCTGAAATGACCGTACATCTCCTTCCGTTTGTATTGACGCTGCAGATCGACCAGCTTGATCTCCGGCAGTTCGACCCCGCTGAAACGCTCTGTGATGGACACCAGTCCATAGACCCCTTTTTGCGCCAAATAGTACGATTCCATCGAGGGTGTTGCGGTTCCCAACAGCACGTTTGCACCATGCTCTTTGGCTAACATGATCGCCGCCGAACGGGCATGGTAGCGAGGAGCAGGTTCCTCCTGTTTGTAACTCGGTTCATGCTCCTCATCCACGATGACCAAACCTATATTCGGTATCGGCAAGAAGATCGCGCTTCGCGCACCAATGACCACATACGGCTGACTGACGGCTGAGGGCTGACAGCTGAGTTCCCTATACCGTTTCTCGCGCTCCGCATCGGTCAAACGGCTGTGATAGACAATCAGCCTGTCTCCGAACACACGCTGCAGACGGCTCGTCAACTGGGTCGTCAGAGCAATCTCCGGCACTAAATACAGCACATTCTTGCCTTGCTCCAACCGGTGCTGAATCAGATGGATATAGATATCCGTCTTTCCGCTGGAGGTCACTCCGTGCAGCAGCACTATATCCTTGCCGGAAGTCCAGAAACCTTCGATTTCATCGGCACTTTTCGCCTGTATGGGAGTCAGTTCATGGATCGGTTCAATCGGTCCTGTATAGCCCGCTGTCGTAGCCTTGCGACGCTTCGGCGGATCCACCAGACGCTTATCTACTCCGCTCGGCAAAGCCGCACTCATCACTTCGCCCAACGTACACATATAATACCCGCTCATCCATTGCCAAAGCGCCAACTGCTCTGCGCTCACAGCCGGAGCCGACTCAGACACTTCTGAAATAGGACGGATCTTAGCCGCAAACGCTTCTTCTATCGGCTCCTCATGCACCCGCAGCACTACGCCACGCACCTGTTTAGCCATCAGCGGCACAACCACTCTCGTTCCGGGAGCGGGTAAAGACAAACCGTCCGGAACGCTATAAGTATAACAGTCCCGGATGGCTAATGGTAATATGACATCTATGTAATGTACCATCTGGTCATTTACCATTTGGTCATTTCCCTTCTTCCTGAGAGAGAGCTTTGTTGTAGCACGCGCGGCAGAGAGGTTCATAACTGTCGGTCTCGCCTAACAAAACGCGCTTTTCGGAGGCTACCAAACGATGGCTCACATACGCCAGATCGCCGCATTGCACGCATATCGCATGCGTCTTGTACACATCGTCCGCGATCGCCATCAACGCAGGAATAGGACCAAACGGCACACCCTTGTAATCCATATCCAGACCCGCTACGATCACGCGGATACCACGGTTAGCCAGCTGCTGGCACACATCCACGATACCCATGTCGAAGAACTGCGCTTCGTCGATGCCCACCACGTCTATATCGTCCACCATCAGCAGTATATTCTGGCTGCTGTCCACCGGCGTAGATTGAATCACATTGCGGTCGTGGCTCACCACATCCTCATCGCTGTAGCGCACGTCTATAGCGGGTTTGTAGATCTCCACGCGCAACTTGGCAAACTTAGCGCGTTTCATACGGCGGATCAACTCTTCGGTCTTGCCGGAGAACATCGATCCGCATACTACTTCAATCGATCCCCGACGCAAACTCGGGCCTTTGGTGTCTCGTTCGGAAAACATAACAGTTTAACTATTTAACAGCTTAATAATTTAACTTAATATCCTGTGCATTCATCTGAAGGCTGGTGTGGCCGCGATACGTGTTCTCCTCCAGATAGAAACATACATCCACGCTCTTGCCGTTCTGCAGGTGGATCGCTTTGTCCCCTTCGCCAAAGGCGATTCCGGTCATAGCCACTACCCGATCCGTCAAGTCCAGATGCAGATGTCTGCCGTCGCTCACAGCACGCGTGCCTTGGTTATTGATCAGGTTGCGGCAAAGGAACAGCGGGCGCTCATTCCCCGGTCCGAACGGCTCCAGACATTGCAGGATCTTGTACATCTTCCAGTTCATGTCGCTCAGCTCCACTTCGGCTTCTATCTCCAGCGTCGGCACTTGTTGCTCCGGCTTGATATGCGCCGCGACGTACTCTTCGAATCGACGTTTGAACTCCGGCAGATCCGCCTTGTGCATACTCAACCCCGCAGCAAACTTATGCCCGCCGAAATTGGTCAGCAGATCGCGGCAGGAATCGATCGCCGTATAGATGTCGAAATCGCTTACCGAACGAGCACTTCCGCTGATGATATCATCGTCGCCTGCAGTCAGCACGATCGTCGGTCGATACCATGTTTCCGTCAACCGACTGGCGGCAATCCCCACAACCCCTTTATGCCACTCCGGCGAATAGACCACAGTAGTAAATTTCTTCGAATTCATCGGATCTTTTTCGAGTTGCTCCAATGCTTCGTCCGTCGTCCGGCTGTCGAAATCACGCCGGTCTTGGTTATACGAATCGATGTCTTGCGCAAACCGTGCTGCCGCCTCTTCGTCGTCCGTGATCAACAACCGAACCGCCTCTGCTCCGCTCTTGATCCGTCCGGCGGCATTCAGCCTCGGACCGAACTTGAAGACCAGATCGCTGATCGTGATCGTCTTGCCCTCTATGCCGGCGATCCGCATGATAGCACGCATTCCCACGGACGGCTGCGCATTCAGCGCCTTGAGTCCGAAATAAGCCAAGATCCGGTTCTCTCCGGTCACAGGCACCACGTCGCTGGCAATCGACATCGCCAGAAGCGGCAGCAACCGATATACCTCGCGCATGTCCATGCCCTTACGTTGGGCGTAAGCCTGCGCTAACTTGAATCCCACGCCGCAGCCGCTCAATTCCTTGAACGGATAGTTGCAATCCGCGCGCTTCATATTCAGCACAGCAACCGCTTTCGGGATCTCGTCACCCGGCGTATGGTGGTCGCAGATGATAAAATCAATCCCTTTCTCGTTGGCGTATGCGATCTTATCCACGGCCTTGATGCCGCAATCGAGCGCAATTACCAGCGTGCAGCCTTGCTCCTTCGCCGTGTCTATTCCTTTGTAAGAGATACCATATCCCTCCGTATAACGGTCCGGGATATAATAGATCATATTATCCGTCTGCGTCCGCAGGAACGAATACATCAACGCCACAGCTGTGGTGCCGTCCACGTCGTAATCGCCATAGACCATGATCCGCTCATGCGTATCTATTGCGCGGCATAACCGATCCACGGCTGCACCCATATCGCGCATCAAAAACGGGTCGTGCAAACTATCCAGCGAAGGACGGATATACGCCCTCGCCTGAGCTGCCGTACGCAGACCGCGGCAAGCTAATATACGTCCGGCTACCGTGCTGATCTCCAGCTCGGTACTCAGCCGTTCTGCAGCGGCTTGTTCTTCCTCAGTTAACTCACGTATTTTCCAATTGATATCCATCCGCTTCTTCCCATTGGGGCAACACTTCCCGGAAATGTCGCAGTTTTTCTATTGAGAGGTCCACGATACGCGTTCCTTCTTCGTAATCTTCAAAGCCGGCTACGTCTTTGAGCCATGTGTCGTATGCTGCCGAGTGACCGTTATAATCCATCTGCGCGCCGTCCAAACCCACCATGTTCACGCCTATTCCGTAACAATGGTTTTCTGCCGCACGAGCCGGTAATAACACATCCCAGTACTGAATCCGCACGGTCGGCCAGCACGCTACGCAAATCAGAATATCGTACATATTCTTCTTGTCCTGGCGCAGCCAGACGGGGAACCGCAAGTCATAGCAAACCGCAAGCCGTATCTTCGCGCCGCGGTATTCCCACACCTCGCGTTTCTCGCCCGGCGTGAAATACTCCGCTTCGCCGCCGCTGCGGTAGAGATGGTGCTTGTCGTAATAGCAGGGTGTATCGTTCGGACGGAACATGAATCCCCTGTTCCGCAATTCCTTCGTACCCGGTTCTTGGTCACTTGGTACTTGGCAAATCAGACTGCCGACAATCGCCAGTTGGTACTCATCCGCCATCCGTTGCAGAGCCTGACAAGTTGCTCCGCCCCATGGTTCGGCAAGATCCGGTCGGTCGATACAGAATCCCGTGGAGAACATCTCCGGCACTACCGCCATATCTGCCCGACCGGCGATCGCATGCAACCGCTCGTCCAGCAAACCGATATTCACCTGTGGATTAGCCCACTCTATCGCATATTGAAGAAGTGCTACTCTCAATCCTCAAATCCTCAAATCACTTCTTCTTCGTAGAAGAAGGAGCTCCTCCTGCGATCTGCTCACGCATGGCGGTATCCGCCTGGATATTCTGCATGCGGTAGTAATCCATGATTCCAAGGTTTCCGTTGCGGAAAGCCTCAGCCATCGCTTGCGGCACAAGTGCCTCAGCCTCAATCACTTTCGCACGCGCTTCTTGCGCCTTGGCTTTCATCTCCTGCTCCTGCGCAATCGCCATCGCGCGACGCTCCTCTGCTTTGGCTTGCGCGATATTCTTATCCGCCTCTGCCTGATCCATCTGCAGCTGCGCACCGATGTTCTTACCCACATCGATATCCGCGATATCAATAGACAGAATCTCAAATGCCGTTCCGTCGTCCAGACCTTTGGAGAGCACCAGCTTACTGATCGAATCCGGATTCTCCAGCACTTGCTTGTGGCTCTCGGCGCTACCGATCGAGCTGACGATACCTTCGCCTACACGGGCAAGAATCGTGTCCTCACCTGCACCACCCACCAACTGGCGGATGTTCGCGCGAACTGTCACACGGGCTTTGGCAATCAACTGAATACCGTCTTTTGCCACCGCAGCTACCGGAGGCGTATCGATCACGCGCGGATTGACGCTCATCTGCACAGCCTCAAACACATCGCGACCTGCCAGATCAATCGCCGTAGCCATCTGGAAAGACAGATCAATTCCGGCTTTGCTGGCACTTACCAGCGCATGCACCACGCGCTCGATATGGCCGCCGGCGAGGTAATGAGCCTCCAATCCGTCACGCTTTACTTCCATCAGACCTGCCTTGTGAGCCTCGATCATACAATTGACGATCTTCGTAGGCGGCACCTTACGGATGCGCATCAAAAAGAGCTGAACCAAACTGATACGTACACCGCTTACTACAGCGTTGATCCATAGCATGAACGGCACGTAATAAAAGAAAATACAAAGTGCAATCGCTACCAGCGTTACAACAATAATGGTTAAAATGTCCATAGTGTTTTGATTTTATAATATGAGTGAGATAAATTTATTTTCCTTCATCTTCCTTCTTTAATTTGTTCTTAGCCAACTCTACATGACCCTCAACCTTGCTGTCCAGCGCCATCTTGTCCAAGGCGTTGCTGCGCAAAAAGCCCCAGATTGCCAAGCCCGAAAGAACCAGACATGCGCCCAACGTGATATAACCCGCCATGCGGCTGATCAGAAGCCATGCTAACACTACGGCTGCTATCAGGCAACCGAAACCACCGATGCCCGCTATGCCGAAACCCGGCAAAAGGAACATCTCCAATAATAATAGCGCAACGCCCGCGAGCACTAATAATACGACTAAAAATACATTCATGCAAGTCCTTTCGATAAAAAAATTAAAATTATTTTTCCAAAATCGGGTGCAAAGATACAAAATATCTTTGATATACGCAAGCGATTAAAAAAAATTTGCGCAAATAATTTTTTTGTACTACTTTTGCGGCAAATTTTTGAGGGTACACCTTATATATAGTTAGTATGAGCAAAAATCTGGTTATAGTTGAGTCCCCGGGTAAGGTAAAAACGATCAAATCGTTCCTGGGAGATGATTTTAAGGTAATGAGCAGTCAAGGGCACATCCGCGATATTGAGCCGCTGGGTAAAAACTCGTTGGGTATTGATATCGAGCACGGATACACGCCGAATTATGTGATTGATCCCAATAAAGAGCACTTGGTAGAAGAACTCCGGCGCGAGGTAGCCAAATCCGAAGTCGTTTGGCTCGCTTCCGATGAGGACCGCGAGGGAGAAGCCATCGCTTGGCATCTCTATCACGTCCTGAATCTGCAAAACAAGGAAACCCACCGCATCGTCTTTTCGTCGATCACCAAGAGCGATGTGCTCGATGGAATCGCCAATCCGCGCGATATAGATTACAATCTGGTGAACGCCCAGCAGGCGCGACGCGTATTGGACCGTATCGTCGGATTTGAACTATCGCCCGTGCTGTGGAAGAAAGTGACGACCGGACTTTCTGCCGGTCGCGTGCAGTCGGTTGCGGTGCGTCTCATCGTGGAAAAAGAGCGTGAGATAGAGTCCTTCCGTGCGTCCTCTGCATATCGAACTTTTGCCGATTTCATCGGAATAAATCCGGGCGATGCGTCCGTCCTGAAATGCGAATTAAACCATCGTTTTTCGCATAAGAAAGATGCAATCGAATTTCTGGAGAGTCTGAACTCTGCCCAATTCATAGTACGAGATGTACAGCGCAAACCGGTGACCCACATGCCGGCACCGCCGTTCACTACTTCAACCCTCCAACAGGAAGCCGCGCGCAAACTCAAATTCTCCGTCTCCAAGACCATGCGTATCGCCCAGTCGCTTTACGAAAACGGACATATCACGTATATGCGTACCGACTCCGTGAACCTCTCCGCTCTTGCGCTGGCTACTTGCAAAGAGGTCATCACAGAGCAATACGGCGCCGAGTACCTGCATACACGCCAATACAGGACCAAATCCAAAGGTGCACAAGAGGCGCACGAAGCCATTCGTCCGGCATACATGAGTCGTCTCTCCGCCGGAGCCAACAAGGATGAGCAGCGTCTCTATGAACTGATCTGGAAACGTACTATCGCCAGCCAGATGGCGGAAGCGCAGAGCGAGAAAACGACCATCGAAGTGTCCGTTCATGGCTCCAAATATGCGTTTGTCGCTACAGGCGAAGTGATCACCTTTGATGGTTTCACACGTGTCTATGTGCAATCGACAGACGACGCGGAAGAAGAGCGCCGTATTCTGCCGGCTATGTCACCGCGTGAGCGACTCAGACTGCAAGGAGCAGAAGCGGTTCAGACTTACGTCAAACCGCCTTTCCGCTACAACGATGCGACGCTCGTCAAACGGATGGAGGAACTCGGTATAGGGCGTCCTTCCACGTATGCAACGATCATTGATACCATCCAGCATGTCAAATACGTAGAGAAAGGTTCCGTTCCGGGCGTCAAACGCGATATTGCTATCCTCACCCTCAAGAACGGCATGGTGCAGGAGAAGCAGAAATCAGAGATTTACGGAGCGGACGCACAGCGGTTCTTACCGACCGACCTCGGACGGATGACCAACGATTTTCTGGTAGCGCATTTCCCGGAAATCCTCAGCTATAATTTCACGGCGCATGAGGAAGAGCAATTCGACCGCATCGCCGCCGGCAGAGCCGACTGGGTCAAGACTGTAGATACCTTCTATAAGACTTTCCAACCGCTGGTATCGGCTGTGCCGTCCGGCAAAGTAGAAGGTCGTTTCTTGGGCAATGATCCCGAGACAGGACTGCCGATTACCGCCAAGATCAGTAAGATCGGTCCGTGCGTACAGATGGGTGACGCAGCGGACGCCAAACCGCGGTTTGCCAGCCTCAAGAAAAATCAGTCGATCTATTCCATCACGCTGGCAGAAGCGTTAGAGCTCTTCAAAACGGCTCTTCCGCTCACCCTCGGCGAATACCAAGGTCAGGAAGTGGTGGTTGGAGAAGGTAAATACGGACCATACGTACATTACGACAAACTCTTTATCTCCATTCCGAAAGGCAAAGATCCGCTGACGCTCACGATGGACGAAGCGATCGCGCTGATCGAAGAGAAACAGATATCCTCCACACCTATTCATCAGTGGGGCGATGTCCAAGTGCTGAACGGACGATACGGAGCATATATCCATACTCCGGAGGGCAATTATCAACTGCCGAAAGGAACCGCTCCCGCTGCGCTTAGCGAAGCCGATGTACGCGATATAATTGCCAAATCGGAGCCTATAAAGCCCGGAAAACGCACTTTTAGACGAAAAAGTGCAAAATAAATTGCAAAAAATTTGCGTATATCAAAAAAAAGCAGTACTTTTGCACCCGCTTTTCAAAAAAGCGAAGCGAATTCGAGAAGTAGCGCAGTTGGTAGCGCACTACGTTCGGGACGTAGGGGTCGGGCGTTCGAGTCGCCTCTTCTCGACAGAAATGGCAGCCGTTTGGCTGCCATTTCTGGTTTCCGAAGGACTTGCAAGCCCGCGTTATTTGACTATTTCGGCTAATTCCTCTATACTACTGCATGTCTGCCAGCCGGCATACAGCTCCCCCGCTCTCCGGTTCTTCTCCAGATCATCCACATAAATAGTGTGCGCGCAATCCACTTGTGCCTCACGAACCACATGTTCAAAAATCTCCTTGTTCGGCTTAGCTATATGCAGGTGGTGCGAAGCAAACACCATATCGAAATACTCGCCCAAACGGTATTGCTTCCAAATCGGCTCCCAATGCAACTCATTGGAGTTTGAAAGCAGAATAGTACGATAGCCTTTCTTACGCAACGAAGCGATATAATCCAGCCGCTCCTGTGGCAGCGTGTCCAGCATGCTCAGCCACGCCGCGTGAATCTGCTCTTGCGTCGTGCCCTCAAAGCAGTACTTCTGCAACGTCGTCAAGAACTCCTCCGGACTGATGTTGCCGTATTCGAAATCGTGCATCAGCTGCTTCGTAGCCGCACTAACCGCCACTACTCCTTCGCCCTCGTCGTCGATCCCCAGCACGTTGCGGATATTCTCTTCCGGCATCAGACGCTTGAAACTCTCCACACACCGCGGCACATTCAGATTGATAATCACGCCGCCTAAATCAAAAACTACCGTGTTGTACATTATTTAATCTTCTTACCTGTTATCGTATATTTAGCGCCGTCTTGCGACTGAACAAGCACCTGCCCCTCTTCCACCACTTTCTGATTGCTGATAGCTGACGACTGATTACTGACAGCCTTTTCTATCCCTTCCGGTACTACCTCCGGATCGCTCGGCGCACTATTGGAAATAGTGATCGTTGCGCCTAAATCATTGTATCCGGTGGTATCATCCCATACATTCGTATTGCCGAAACGGATCGCATAACGCGGATCATTCTGAATGGTCTCATGCCTGTCCGGCAGCCATAGATAGAGATGATACGTTCCTTCCGCTACATCGGATGGTAGATCCACCTGCTCGATAATCTGGCTCCTTGCCCCGTTCGGCAACCATCTGCGCGGATCGGCTTGCAGCGGAATGCTGATATCTGAATGCTGATGGCTGACATCTTTCAATACGATATAGGCGGTCCGTCTGTTGTACAGCGGAGCATAGCCGGAGTTGCGTAACTCAACCGAGACATTCATCTTTCCGCCCGGAGCGGCTTGGTCGCTATATTCGCCGCGCAGCAGGTTATAGCGGTAACCCATGTGCACATTGAGCGTGTCAAACAGACCGCTGCTCCGCCATCTGTCGGTCACCGGCGTGGCGTATGTAGAACCGCAGAACGACCAGTGGTAAGTAGCCATCTCGGATGGCGCCTGACGGTAACGTTGCTCTGCTAAAGCATCATCGTCATCAATATTCGTCTCGCCGCCGTTCGGCGTATAGAGACACTGGGTCGCTACATACTGCCGCACTACCGGATCGTCGTCCTCATCGTTGCTCGCATACGTACCCATATTGCCCCAGTCATGCAGAAAAGCATCGTTATGACATCCCATGCGCGCTTTCTGGCTCCCGCTGAAACCTTCTGTCTCTGTCAGCGGATTCATATCATTCAGATACTCTTGCTGGATCATCGGATAGCGGAACAAGATAAACATCTCTTCCGGCGTGTTCTCAAACAGGTATTCAATCACTTTCCGTCTGTTGGTAGTCACATGCTGGGTCTCGTTACCGTAGTTGGTGGAATAATACCACTCGCCCCATACACCGACAAAACCGGCTTCCAACACATAGATCACATCCTCATTGGCAGCCAAGTGCGGCTTCAACTGCTCCAGATGGCGCTTCACCCACTCCGGCGTTGCATCCACTTTATCGCTCTCGCGCTCCGTATAAGCAAACCGTAGCACGCATTTCAAACCCATATCGCGAAGCACTTGCATGTCTTCGTCAAAACCGTTCAAAATGGTTTGCGGCAGATCCTGGCTCTTGTAATTACCGAAATTATAGAGCACAACCGGCATCGTCATCTTGTCGCCGTCGCCCCAACCGGAACTGATATGGTTCTTCACGCGGTAAGGATTACTCTCTGATACCTTGCCGTTCAGCTCTTCAGTAAAACCGCGTTCGGGGTTCTTAAAGACAGTGCTGTTGTCCGGAGTGTAAGTCACCGTTGCGGCACTAAGGGTCATAAAAGCGGCTGTGAGCAAGCCTGCCAAACAAAGGATCTTTTTCATGGTGTCACCATTATCAAAGCATTTTTGCGGAGATAGAGAACTCGCCTGCGGAGAGACGGACTATATACATGCCTCCGTCGCTCGGTACTTGTACCGGCTGGTAATAATCCATTCCGGAAGCGAGTCCCTCCAACGGTATGCGGCAAACGACACGACCGGAGAGGTCATAGAGCGCCAACTCGGCACGCTTGATATCCATCGGAACGGAGAAGCGTACGATCCGCTCGGAGCCGTTATTACCGCTCAATACTGCGATAGCGCCTTTGCTCTCCGGCGCAATGATCTGCTGGGTAGCGGAGGGGGTGCTGTCCTCTTGAACCAGTTCGTACGGTCCGAGATCGCGTGCCGAACCATAGACGGTCGAAGCAAGGAAGGGGAAATCTGCTTCTAACTGCGCAAGATTAGGCGTGACGGAAGAAGGTACGTTGCAGCCTGCATCGACGAGATTAGAACCCGGCAACAGACGTGCGAAACGAGAAGGCATAGAGCCGTCGCCGCGACGCGGAGCCATAGCGTCTGCCTCGGAGAGAGAAACATAGTCCGAACGGGAGAAAGAAGTAACCAGATTATTGGTCCATGCCAACTTGGAATGGGAGGTCGCAAGGGCGTTATGGTCATCCGAACCGACCGAGATCTCCTGACGACCGAAGCAGACATTATTATAATAGAATGTCTTCTCGTCCGAACCGCCGGACTCGAACATATAGTCATACGAGTTGTCAAACGCCAGACAGTTGATGAGCACATGTCCGCCCTTATGGCTGTTGCAGTCAAAACCCTTCACGGAAGAAGATATATCGCATCCGAACGCTACGCAGCGGTACGCATAGTGCACACCCTTGCTGGAGCCACCGGTGCCGTTACCACCCAGTTTGATACCATTGCCGTTGCCGGAGAACGAAGCGGAGCCGTCGAAATACTCCTTTACCCACAGATGGTCTGCCGCATTGCCGGACTCCCATGCCCAGCACTCGGCGAGGATCACATCATAATCTGTCTCGAAGAGGTCCCACGCATCGTCCGAGTTACGCCATGCGCGGCAACGGATGAAGCGGTTGCCGATACCGTTATGCATCTTGCAGGCAAAACCGTCCGCGTCGGAACCATAATTGGCGTCGTAATCGCAGTTATGGTGGGAGTCGCAATCGACAATATCGTTATACGCACAATGCGAGCCGTCATTGCTGCTGAGACCGGGGAAGGTATCGGAGAACTTATGTCCGAAACCGAGCTGGATACCGGTATCGAGGTTATAGGAGAACTCGCAACGCTCAATGCGGTTGTGCGAACCTTCCAACTTGATCGCATTGTCCGCTGCGTGCATGATATGGAGTCCGAAAAGGATCCAGTAATCGCCCGTGATCAGCATACCGCGGGCACCGACATTCGCCTTGTTGCGGTTGCAATCCAGCAGCTGTTGCTCGAAATCGAAGATGGGCACTTCGTTCTCATAGGCGGAAATGACAATCGGCTCAGCTGCAGTTCCGGACTGCGAGAGACGAACCGTCAGTTTTCCATCTGTTCCCCGCCATGACATCATATAGCGTCCGCCTCGACAATAGATCACATCGCCTGCCTGTGCGACAGAGATAGCTTTGCCGAGGTTATACCACGGATTTTCAAACGAACCGTTACCTGTCTCGTCGTTACCCTCCGGAGAGATATAATAGGTAGCATGTGTAGCTACGTATTCCGGACGGGTAAATTCCGGATCCGGTTCGCCGGGCACTACTGTGCCTCCACCTCCACCGCCTTGTCCCTGCACAGGGTTCTTCAGCACGACATCATCGATATAGACATTATTGGTCAGACCTTTGATCCGCACGCGGACTGCGAGAGCGGAGTCTGTGCCCAGAGTGCGCGAATAGGACGAGAACGCGCCGGAGGACGAAGTGATAGAGAGCGTATCCGCTACCTGCCATTCGCCCGAACCGACCCGATAAGCTATTTCCACTTTCTTGTTGCCTCCTCCGGCGCGATACTTGAACTCGATAGAAGCGATACTGTCCATCGTCGGCGTAATCATATACGCGTTGTTGGAATTGAACTTGATAGAGACGACGGAATTGGAGCTGTTACGCTGCGAACCGCCGCCAAACGTCCATGTGCCCGAAGGCAGTTGTACCTCGGTCTCGGTAGCCCAAGAACCGTTGGTTAACGAATTGAAATCTTCCGATAAATCAGCGTGCGCCATGCCTGCTACGAGACACGAGAGCGCCAAGAAAAATAGTTTTTTCATATCTATTGTATTTAAGTGATAGTGCCACTCCAATGGAAATGGTGACGCAAAATTACACTTTTTAACGGATATAAGCAAGATTCCGCCGATTTTTCATTAAAAAACGGCAAAATAGACACGTTTTATTTGCTCAATTTAAAAAAAAGCAGTATCTTTGTCGTCGATTTTCCAAATCGTACATCGTAAATTGTCAAATCGTAAATAATTTTATGGCTAATTTTCAGAAACTGACTCCTCGTTCCGAGGACTATTCCAAGTGGTATAACGAACTGGTCGTAAAGGCGGACCTGGCGGAGCAATCTGCTGTGCGCGGTTGCATGGTGATCAAGCCGTACGGCTACGCCATCTGGGAGACCATTCAGGCGGAGCTTGACCGCCGGTTCAAAGAGAAAGGGGTGAAGAACGCCTATTTCCCGCTGCTGATCCCGAAATCATTCCTCAGCCGCGAAGCGGAGCACGTAGAGGGCTTCGCCAAAGAGTGCGCCGTGGTGACCCACCATCGCCTCATGAACGATCCGAACGGCAAGGGTGTAGTGGTCGATCCCCAGGCGAAACTGGAGGAAGAGCTCATCATCCGTCCGACTTCGGAGACCATCATCTGGTCCACTTACAAGAACTGGATCTCGTCTTACCGCGATCTGCCGATCCTCTGCAACCAGTGGTGCAATGTGATGCGCTGGGAGATGCGTACGCGTCTCTTCCTCCGTACTGCCGAGTTCCTCTGGCAAGAAGGTCATACCGCACATGCCACCAAAGAGGAAGCGGAGGATTACGCACGCCAGATGCTGGATGTATATGCGGATTTTGCTACCAACGTCATGGCTATTCCGGTGGTCAAAGGTGTCAAATCGCCGAACGAGCGTTTCGCCGGCGCACTCAACACCTATTGCATCGAAGCAATGATGCAAGACGGCAAAGCCCTGCAAGCCGGTACTTCCCATTTCTTGGGACAGAACTTCGCCAAATCATTCGACGTACAGTTCCTCAACAAGGAGAACAAATACGAGTACGTTTGGGCTACGTCTTGGGGCGTTTCGACCCGTCTGATGGGTGCGCTGATCATGACCCACTCCGATGACAACGGACTTGTTCTGCCGCCGCACTTGGCGCCGATCCAGGTAGTCATCGTGCCGATCTTCAAGAAACAGGACGATCTCGAGAAACTGCTCGTCAAGTTGAACCCGATTGCCGATGAACTGAAAGCCCTTGGTATCCGCGTCAAGGTCGATACAGACGAGAAATACACGCCGGGATACAAGTTCGCGGACTATGAGCTCAAAGGTGTGCCCGTTCGTCTGGCTATGGGCGGTCGTGATCTGGAGAACGGCACGATTGAGATTGCGCGCCGAGACACGCAGACCAAAGAGACCATTTCAATCGACGGCATCGTGGAGATCGTGAAGAACCTGCTGGAGGAGATCCAGAAGAACCTGCTCCAGAAAGCACTCGATTTCCGTATCGCCAACACCCGCGAAGTGAACAGCTACGACGAGTTCAAAGAGGAACTGAAGAAAGGCGGATTCCTCCTCGCCCATTGGGACGGAACGGCAGAGACCGAGCAGCGTATCAAGGATGAGACCAAAGCCACCATCCGCTGCATTCCGTTGGCTGACCTGCCGGGACATAAGAACGAACCGGGCACCTGTATGGTCACCGGCAAACCCTCCGCAGGCAGAGTCATCTTCGCCCTCAATTACTAATTGGCATAATCTTTGCAAGTAGCCTTTGATATGAAACGACTACTGCGCATATTGTGGATTTCCCTTCTCCTCTTTTCCCTCTCCCTTGAGGGGAGAGCCGGAGAGGGGTTTTCTCGTAACTATGTGGATTCCTGCATGATCAAGATCCAGGACGGCGACACCTTGTACATGGCGTGGCTGCATGAGGTCTGGGTCTATCCGCCGATGAAATTCAAGAACAAGAAGCAGGAGAAGTTCTATTGGCGCACCGTGCGGGACGTGAAGAAATGTCTGCCGTACGCCAAGATGATCTCCGCCGACATGGCATACGCCGATGCCGAATTGGCAAAAATACCGGACAAGAAAGAGCAAAAGAAATGGTGGCGTAAGTTCGAGCGGCAGCTCTTCAAGAAATACGAAAAGGATTTCCGCGGCATGTACGCTTCGCAGGGACGAATGCTGATGCTCCTCCTCGACCGGGAGACCGACCGCACGAGTTACGAACTGATCAAGCAATACAAAAGCAAAGCCGCAGCCAACTGGTGGCAGTTTGTTGCCAAGCTCTTCCGCAATGACCTCAAGGAAGAATACGACGCCACGGACAAAGACAAAATCACCGAGCGTGTCATCAACCTCGTCGAAGCCGGACAGTTGTAACCCCCATATTTAGTATCTCAAAGTACTAAAAATAGCCAAAATTTAGTACTTACAAGTACTTTTTTTCCAATAATTCGCTGTTTTTGCCGATTTTAGTATCTCCAAGTACTAAAAATAGCCTAAATTTAGTACTTACAAGTACTTTTTATGCGTTTTTTCTTGCGTATTTCAAAAAAATGTAGTACCTTTGCAGCGCAAAACTTGAAATGCTATGGAACAACAAGAATTACAACCTATTATCAACACGTATCACAATTTCCTTTCTACAGTCACGCTGGATTATGTAAGACCTTTGATGAATAAAATAGAATGGGAAGATCGGTTGATTGAGATAAAAGGCTCCAAAGGAGTCGGCAAGACGACTCTGATATTGCAGCACATACGGATGGCATTTCCTAATGTGGATGACACGCTGTATGTCTCGCTGGATAATCTGTGGTTTAAATCCCATACATTAAAAGACCTTGCAGATTGGTTATACGCCCAAGGTGTGCGGTATTTGTTTTTGGATGAGGTGCATTATTATCCTCACTGGCAAACAGCGATAAAGAACTTGATTGACGAATATGCAGAGTTGCATATCGTTTTTACCGGTTCATCCATGCTGCAATTGGAGGCTGGAGAGGGCGATTTGTCACGCAGACTGATTGATTACCACCTCCCAGGATTGTCCTTCCGAGAATATCTCCAATTTGAAGGAGTGGCAGAGTTCCCGTCCTATACTATAGAAGATATTTTGCAGAAACATGTGCCTGTTTCTTTTGCTGTAAAGGAGAAATTGGGCAGTATTCAACCGCATTTTAATGAATATCTGGAGCATGGCTATTATCCCTTTTACAAGGCTGTTCGTTTTGGCTATGAGATTCGTCTTCAACATATTGTTAACCAGGTCCTGGAGCGCGATTATCCCATGATCGACGATGTGACTGTTCCTACAATAGAGAAAACCAAAAAGATGCTGATGGTATTAGCGCAAAACGTGCCGCAAATGCCTACGATGAGCACCCTATACGGGCAATTGGAAACAGGAAGAAACCAAGGATTGAAAATGTTATACGCACTCCAACGTGCAGATCTGTTGATGCTTCTTTCCGACAATACAAAAAACCTGAAGACACTCGGGCGACCGGAGAAGATATTTCTTCACAATACCAATCTCATGTACGCATTAGGCGCAAAAATTGAGATCGGGACTGTGCGCGAGACCTTCTTCCTTAATCAATTATCTGAGGTTCTGCCTGTCTGCTATCCGGCTAAAGGAGATTTCTTGGTGGATAATAAATATCTGTTTGAGGTAGGCGGTGCGAACAAAACCTTTGAGCAAATAAAAGATGTACCTGATTCATTCCTCGCAGTAGATCATACCGAAACAGGCTACAAGAACCGCCTCCCTCTCTGGCTATTTGGTTTCTTGTATTGATTTTTTCGGGGTTGTATAGTGTCTTATCCTGAAATAGGTTTACTCATAAAACTGGTAAAAAGTGTCAAATTTTAAGATTTTAGTTTTATGAAACAACCCAAAAATCATTATTCTCAGTCGTTCAAGCAACAAGTTTTGGAAGACTATTTTCAAT
>CACWZZ010000027.1 GCA_902765485.1 uncultured Bacteroidales bacterium | reverse complement strand
CAACAATCCGGCGAGTTGCTTGCCGTCGCATCAGCGTCGCAAGCCTTATCACGCTCCGTAAACGAGATGAATCAGAGGCTGCATGAGCCGTTTATTACTGTGAACACCGTTTCCGGTGATGCCGGGATCAAGAAAGCACAGGATGAATACAATCAGTTAATCCGTAACAAAACACCTAAATCTAGACGATAATGGAGATACTTATTAACCATCAGTTAGCCACCCTCAAAGAGGGAACTTCGTTCGATTTTGTGGCGGAAAACCGCTACTTTTCCGGGGCAGACAGTTACACCTTGGCTATCACATTTCCGCTGAAAGGATGTCCGGGCAATCTCGCCATTTTCGGGCATATCAACCGCAAAGACGTGGTTGCTCAACAGATACTGTTTGACTGCGAAATCAGGCATGGCGCCTTCTATCGTCATGGCTCAATTACCATCACGGAAATCAGTGATGTTGAGGTCAAAACGCAGTTCCTTGAAGGGCGCTCCGTACAGAACTATTCAGACAGTTTTGAGGCCATCTATATCAATGAGTTAGAGCTAGGCTATCCGGACACATCAACGTCTTCGTTTTCGCCCAAAGCCCACATCGGGCATAGCATTGATGATGGCTTGAATTATATAGCATTTCCGTGGGTGAATAACTCAACCGGAAACGTGCAAAATCGCCCGAATGATAGCGCATCGTGGCCCACATCGTGGCACTATGATACGCGTGGACTGTCGTTCCAGCCGTATCTCGTTTATTTGCTTAAGCAGATCTGCAACGCTATCGGGTATTCGTACGATTTTTCAAAACTGATGAATAGTCAGTACAAGTACCTTGTAGTATGCAATACGTTGCCTTATGCTTGGCCCTGTAAAAACTGGGCTACAGCGCTGCCGCACTGGACGCTCACAGAGCTATTTGAACAACTGGAGTATTTCCTCAATGGGGAGTTTGATATCGACCATGCCACAAAGCATATTTCTTTCTGCTTCTCAAAAGAAGCAATAGAGGGGGCTGGTACAGTTGAGTTAACGAACGTCGTGGACGAGTTCTCCTCAACCGTGGAGGATGCAGGTTCTTGCAAGTACAGGGAATACGTCAACCTCAAATTCTCGGAGTGTAGCCATCGAAAATGGAAATACTACTCCTGCAAATGGTTCGTTGACATGATGAAAACGCAGGACGTTGTTCTGTCTTATTCGTTGGGCACCTATAATAACGGCATATTTTACAAGGAAGTTAATGGGGCGCAGCGGCTCTATATCGAGATGGCTGGCGCAGCTGACTATGTGCAGGAGTATTACAACGGCTGGAGTACCTGTTTCTTGTACTATTGTAAGGCAGAGAATACCTATTTTATTTTGCGAAATTACGGGTCATATATCGTGGACTCTTCGCAGCCTGCCAACTTGGAGGGTAACACCCGCTATCTGAATACCTTGGAGCCTATCAATATGTTCGGTGACTCCATCGTTGATGAGAGTGCAGAGACGATTGAGATAAAGATAGTTCCGGCGTGGATTGATGAGGCTTACGCGGACGGTAATTTCAAGGGAAATGCCTTCTTCTTGGAGTGTGGCGAGTACGTGAATAATTCAAATCAGACTATCCCTTGGGATTATGCCGACAAGAAGCTGTCAGCAGGGGAAAGTTCTCGGTCTGTAGAGTACTTTGATAAGTTGTATATGGGTTTCTGGAACGGCTCAACATATTACGCGATGTACGGGAAATATACCCATCCGGTCATTGACCATGTGTTGACCTATCCGCGTCAAATGGACTTTGAACTGACGTATTTCAGTATGCGTTTACGGTCGTCGATCATTGGCACCAATGGCAGGACGCACGCTATCGCTTCCAATAAGAAATATAAGTTTAGTTTCCTTGCGAAGGACATTCCTAATGTTCGCTCTTTGTTCATCATCCATGGTCAGCGGTATATCTGCGAGAAGATAACCGCCAACTTCACGGAAAACGGAATGTCAGAGCTGATGAAAGGAGAGTTTTGGCTGGTCGAGGATTAACCTCGACCGCCATTGCTCTTAGAACTTCGCAGAGTGCTTGCGTACCTTCTCAACAAGTCCCTCATCCACGTGGTCGCAGTAGATGGACGTGATGTTGAGGTCGTGGTGATCTGCAGCACCCTTGACAGTATTTGCGTCTGCTCCATTATCAAACAGGCTGATAATGCCGGTATCACGGAGTGAGTAGAGCTGCATGGTGTCCGGGAGCTTGCAGTCTTCACGCATCTTTGCCCAAGTCTTGCGGTACATTTTAGTGCTGATTGGCTCCTTGCCGGGAAGGTAGCCGTTACTGATGAGATAGTCGTTCGGATCTGCTCCTTCCAAGTTACGGGTCAGTATCTCTATCAACTCATCACTAAGCACCGCATTACGGGCGTATTTTGTCTTGGTAATGCTGCCTTCCAAGCGGATTACCTTGTGCTCCAAATCTACGTTGCTTACACGCAGCCTACTGATTTCAGAAGGGCGGATCAGTGATTGGAACACCAGTTCGCAGATGAGCAGGTAGCCTTGCTGATGATTCATGAAGTAGTCACGAATAATCGCACGTGCGTCAGCATTGACAACGGTACGCTTTTTAGCCTCTTTCTTTTTCTTCTCAATGCCATAGAAGGGGTTCTTCTCGATGTACTTTTTCTTCACGCACCAAGTAAAGAATGCTTGGGCGCTCACGAGGTTATTATTAAAGGTAGAGTTAGCCCAGTTACGAGCCTTACGCTGCTCGTCTAAGAAGCGTACAGCCATGACATCGCTGAAGTCTCCAAGGAGCATATCCGGAGCCTTCTTGTCGCACCATTCCAAGAACAATCTGCTGAAGGATTTATAGCTGCGCATTGTATCTGGACGAAGATCCTTCTCCACGTCCTCGAAGTACTTCTCAAACATCACTGCAAGGGGGAGTGTGCCGGGCTTCTTCTCGGATGTCTCGGTAAAGGGATTCCATCCGTTAGCCAACTTCAAATTGAGCTGGCTACAGATAGTGTTCGCCTGCACCTTGAACTCCAATGCAGTGCGACAACGCTTGCGCAGGTTGTTTAATCGGAACTTGCGACGCTCTAAAGTTTGGGTGAAAGGATTGGTTACGTAATACTCAATGAACCAACCGGTCGCAATGTGCTTCACTACCGCTGGGGCATAGCCCGTAAAGAGCGGTGAAAATTGACTAAGAGATGACATTTTTTTTTCTCCATTTTTCTTGCCGAAAAACAGAGTTACTATGCCAGATATTTTAGTGCTTTTGTGCTTTTTTTGCCCGAATTTTTTGAATGAATTTTCGGGCCATTTTCGGGACACTTTAACCGAAAATCCGCCGTAACCTGTTAAGTTACTGCGGATTAGAGTTTTTGGCCTAGCCTCCCCACGACACCCCACGACACTCGGAACCACAATCCGATGCTCTGCCAACTGAGCTATGACCACCATGTCGCCTTTAATTTCTCAAAAGCGGGTGCAAAAGTACTGCTTTTTTTTGACATACGCAAATTTTTGAGCAATTATTTTGCAAAAAAGTTATTTTAAGTGCCTATTCGAAGCGTTTTTTCCAAAAAACAGAGGTTATATCCTCCCATTCATAGGGCGAATCGGATGTCCCCTGCCCCACCCGCTTATAGAGACGCTGGTTCGTTTTTTCGCTCTTCAAACCTCCCAACGATTCGATATAAGGACCGAACTTTACAAAATTGAAAATGGGAAGTTGAAACTTGAAAGAAGTCTCCGGAGTATATGGTCTGCCGGAGTACCATGCCATGCGGAGAGAAGGCTGGCGACGGGAGATATATTCCGCCCAATGCGCAACTTCTTCAGGGGCTTGATCACCACCCATAAAAACCACGCAAGTCACCTGCGAGCCGTAGCGACCGAGAAGGTCGGCAACCAGTTCTTCGTCCAAGATCTCACCCATATCTTCCCACAGATGCGGACTATGGCACCCCTTGCAATGACAAGGACACCCGGAGAGGTTGAGCGCAAGCGTCACCTCCCCGGGAATCTCTTGAAATACAACGTCGTATGAAGCTACTTTTAGCATTGCGGAGCTTTCGTTTTCTCTGCGTAGTAGCGCTGAGCCGCCTCTTTCTGGCGTGCCTCGGAGAAGTTCGAAACGCGCTTCATGTAACCGATGACACGTGTCAAATAATCCACATTCTTCGAATGGCAATGCGGGCACTCCTTGAGGTAGCGTTTGTCGATATGACCGCAGTCGTTGCAAATGGTATTCGGGATGTTGAAGGTGAAATAGTTACATCCTTCTTGCGCCGCGATGCGGAGAAGTTGGCGGTATTGCTCTTGGCTGAGGTGCTCCTCCAAATTGCAATGGAGAGCCGATCCGCCGGTGAGGTGCTCGATGTACTTGCGTCCGTGGAGACGGAAGCGGTCCAGCACGTTAAGTGACTTATCCTCAACGATATAGAAATAACTGTTGTAGCAGTCGCGCGGCACAACATAGCCGTCCTCGCGATCCCATTTAGCGTGTTTTACACCCACGTTCTCAGCCGGAATCATTTCGCAGTTGAACATCACATCTTTGGTGCGATACTCTTTGTTCTTCTTCTCGATAATTCCGAGCAGCTCCTGCACGAAATGCGCGTACTCCGGCGTGTCCTTGATCTCCAGACCGAGGAACTCAGCTGCCTCTACCAGACCGTTGACGCCGATGGTCAGATACTGACGTCCGATGTTGATATATCCTGCGTCGAACAGCGGCAGCATACCTTTCTCTTGGAGTGCTTTGAGGTTCTCGTTGTACGCCAGTTGCACCTTGTGCATGAGGTCCACGATGTCCTCGATATATGCCTGATACGGAATGTTATTGCGTACGGCATACTGGATCGCGCGGTTGAGGTTGATGGTCAGCACGGACTTGGAACCCGTGGAGATACCACCGGCGCCGAGGGTGTAGCTGAAGCTGTTGTCCGTAATGGCGTTACGCAGACGGCAGCAGGAAGAGAGCGAATCGGCATTGTCGCTGACGTACGTGAAGAACGAGTGTCCCTTCGAATACATCTCCGCCGTGAAATCGCCGTACTCTTTGTCCTTGATATCGCCGTTCTCCGCGAGGAGCGCCATGGTCTCAACCGGGAAAGTGAGGACAGTACGCGTACGCTCTTCGTTGAACCAGTTCATGAAGCGTTTCTGAAGCCAGTTCAGGCTGTCCCAATGCGGCGCTTCGCCGTTCGGGAAACGGAAGTTCTCAAAGAGCGACTGGAAATAATAGCGGTCATAATAGCTGATATTCCAGAACACGGACTGGAAGTTGCGCGCGCCGGATGGCTGGTTGAGCGAATAAACGACCTGCTGGAAGCAATCGCAGATGACGCGGTCGATCGTACGCTGTTTCTTGCTCAGATCGACTACTTCGTCCGCACGCTTGTAGTAATCCTCGCCGTACTCCTGCTCGATGAAATAGTTCATATACATAAGGAACTCGGGCGTAGCGCACGCGCCTGAGAGCATCGACGAGACCATGAAGACCATGTTGATGAATCCGCCGCAGAAAGACTTCAGGTTCTTCGGAGGCGTCGCATTGCCGCCGATGGATTTGGTGCCACCGATCAGCCACGGATACATGGTGATGGACGCGCAGTAGTTAGCGAGGTTCGTCTCGTCGTTCTTGTAGATGAAATGCTGGTTGAGCAGGCTCATATAGCGGTCCGCAAGCTCTTTGCCGTACATCTCTTTGATGCGCTCGGTCAGCAGACGGCGGTTCAGACGGATGAAGCCTTGCTTCGGCAGCTCGCCAATCAGAGTAGCGATATTCTTATGCTCAACATTCGCATTGGCATCGAATTTCGAACCCTCGGCGGCATTGGATGCCTGCACGTAATTCATCATAAAATCCAAACGACGCTGCGTGTCGCGATCCTCCGTGTGCTGATGACGGTAAAGCATATATGCTTTAGCTACCTGATAATATCCTTCAGCCATAAGCGCAACCTCCACCTGGTTCTGAATCTCCTCAACGGTCGCGTTGTTATGAACCCGGAGATGCGAAAGGATGGATGTGAGTGCCTCTTCCGTCGCAAATGCTCCAACTGCTAAGAATGCCTTCGAGATGGCGTTTTTGATTTTGTCGATGGTAAATAACTCTTTTTTACCATCACGTTTGATAATGTATGTTTCCATAATATGCTGTAAATAAAACTTAAACTCTTGATTAGCAGGCGATTCCGACAAGCCCGAAAATGCCGGTTCATTCAGGGCACCGGACTAAGGCCGGAAAAACGATGCAAAAGTACTACAAAAAAATGATATATGCAAATATTTCGAGCAGAAAAATTTATTTTTTTTGATAATTATTTTTATTAACATTTCTCAAAAGTTATCCAAAACAAAAACACAAACCGCTCATTTTCAACGATTTGTATTTTTTTAAAAGCCGAAAAGTTGTCCAAAACAAAAAGTTATTAACAATAGGCGGCTGTTTTTTATAGAAATTTAATTTACCTTCGAACAATTAAATCTAAAACGGTATTTGACCATATTTTTGGCGATGAACCAGCCTTCATAAACATAGTTTTCGTCTTCCTTTTTACCGGTGAATTCCAATTCCAAGATATCGTAAGAAGATTTAATCGTGATATACGAGGCGGTCTGGTCCATATCCTTGGACGTGAAGGTTCCCTCGAGTTTATCGGAGTACACGGAAATAGAAACAAACATCCCCTGGTCCATGGTAGTCAGCATGAAAGTCCCATTCAGCTTCGTCCAATCATGGAGTTTCGCGGTAGTGGTGGCTATCGTGACCACCGAATCCTCCTTCATAGGCAAGGTGGTGAAATACTCTTTTGCGACCGTTCCGGATGCCCTCGCGCTGTCGTTCATTGCCACCGCGAGTACCACATAGTCTGTGTTCGCCGCCAGATCCGTATAACGATAGGAAGTGTTTCCTTTCGAAAGCAATCGCGAATAGGGGATATTGTATCCGCAGGCAATGGATGTTTTCCACCATTCTATGAAATCTCTCTCCATTTCCAACCGCAACGAGTCCTCCGGTTTTCCCGCAACAGACGCCGCGACGAACACATTCCAATAATAGGTCGAAGTCGAATCGGAAGGATTGATGCCAATTCGCGCCTCTGTTTGTTCCACCGAATCAACGGTTATAGCAAATTTTAGATCCTGTACGGGCTTCTGTTCGGGTTGGTTTTGCGGACCGCAGGCAACGAAGGTCAGCGCTATAAGCGCACCTAAAATATGCAAATAAAATGTTCTCATACTTACAAATCTCAAAAATCGAGTGCAAAGATACAACATTTTTTAGAAATATGCAAATTTATTTTCCAAAATCCTCCTTCTACCTTTCACCTTTCACTTTCCTCCTTTCACTTTTCACCTTTCACTTTCCTCCTTTCACCTTTCACTTTTCACTTTTTTCCTCTCAAAAGGGGGTGATAAGGGGGTGATTAGGGGGTGATTAGGGGGTTATTAGGGGGTTATTCGTGACACGCTACCGAGGTACTCTCACGATACCTCAAGCGTATCAAAGTCGGAACGGCAGCGGCAAAAATAAGAGGGACGCGGTTGATTGCGTCCCTCTTGTGCACCCGCCAAGATTGGCGGATCTATGATCTATCCTTTCGGATGACGAACTTGCTTATCGTACGATTGCGCCTTGGGCGTTGTACTCTACACCATTCTTGATGATGACAAGCTGACCGTTGCGGATCGATTTGGTTGCCTTGAGGTCAACAGAAGTATTGTCGATAGCCTCGGGCCAAGAACCGAGTTGGCAGTGGATCTGTGCGCCCCAAGTATTGGTTGCAGAAACTTGGATCACACCATTCTCCAATACGTTCACCTCACCTGCTGCGAGGAACCAGAGAGGTATATTGTAATAGCCCTCATCGTCCACAGAACCTGCGATGGAACCATAGAGACTCTGCCCCTCGAACGTACCGACTGTCACGGTGTTTGCCGCTTCGCTATCATTGATCGGATATACGCCCGGAGTCAATTCAGTAGCGTCTGCTGCCACATTGAATTCCAAACGGATCGTCTTATTCTCTGCGTTCTTTGCTTCTACGTAGATTACATGGTATTCCGCCAAGTAACGCGTATCAACCGTATATTCATCAAACATGTACTTGAATGCCTCGTCCTTTGCGTCATACTGGTTACCTTCTTCTCCACCTCCGGTCTCGTCAACAATTTCGAGCGACAGATTGATTGTGAACTCAACCACATCCTCTTCGTTGGACTCAGCCTGACCAAGGAGCGTACCGGTAATGGTAGCATTTTCGCCGTTGACAGCAACAGAGATGTTTGCATCCAATACATTGTACCACGTGGTATCAGCCGGAGCCGCGAATTTACCCACATAGGTGTAAGAAGCATAGAGGTCAGCCATAGTGTACGAGCCGGCAGGATCATCCGCGAAAGCGAGGAGCGAAACATAGCGGCTTTGATCTGCGTTCAGCGCTGCTGCCTGCCAATACTTGCTGCCTTGACTTTCCCCAAGGTAGAGCCTGCCCGCTCCGGTGATCGTCTCCTGCGATTTAGCCTCAGGAAGTACGTACTGAAGATCCAGCGTATATTCGATATTATCGAAGCAGAGCACAGAACCGGCAATCTGGAGACCACCGTTATTGGTGATAGTAATAGAACCGCTGTAGATCTCTACCTCCTCGCCGGTAGTCAAATTGATGATCGAACCGGAGAAACCGTTACCAACCGTCAATGTACCGGAAAGAGCAGAAAGGCTCAGCGAAACAGAGTACTCAGCGTTGCTTGCTTCTGCCCACGCTACTCCTAAATAGCTAAACCATGAATCGTCGATAGCCAAGTTCTCGGCTGCGATAGAAGCCTCACCTTGCTTGGTCGGAGCAGCATAGAAGGCATCGAATTTATAGAGCACACCATTCTCAGCCATGATTTCCGCATGGATGAAGATAGTGTCGTTGCTTTCAGAGATGCTTGCTGTAACGCTGTGGGCTTGGAATAATTGGCTGTCGCCATTCTCGTCATACACCTCAAGGTTGGTATAACTCAGATCAAAATCTTCATTTGCGCTGTCATACTCACCAACAGGAGAGGTGCTATTTTCGCTTAAGATATCCAGCTTGAAGCTATAGGAAGCATCTTTAGCAGAAATGGTCCAATCGCTATAGTAACTGCTGTAGCTCATCGAAGCAGATCTTGCAAAGTTATGCTCTACCTCCTCGCCGGTCGGAACGAAAGGCTTCTCGTCGTAAACAAGGTTGAATTCAGCTCCGGTCGAATCCTTTACATAGGCCTCGATGTGAGGCAGGCTAGATTCATTTAATGACATAGTAAACCGTGCATCTTGCACACCGTATTGCTCATCGTTGTAAGCCACTTTGGTGTACTTATTGAGCATGTCGCTGAAGACATATTCGTGTCCCAATTCGACATCTTCTGAACCATCTGCTACGACGATATCAAACGCAAACTTGTAGAGATTGTCCGCACTTACCAATACAAAATACACGTCATTGTCCGCTTCATAGAACTTGGAGGTATACTGACCGATTTCCACTTCGGTAGCCTCTTTTTTTGCTTTTGGCGCGCGGACAGCCTTAGCTGCCGGTTTAGCGGCTTTCGCCGGAGCAAGTTTGTTCAACTGAACAGCGTGAACTGTTTTTTTCTCTACGCGAGATTTCTCCGCATAGGCACGTTCAGCCTTCTGCGCCGCCAACTGTTTGCTCAGTTGAGGAGCAGCATTTGCGCTCAGCACGATAGCCACAGCGCACAAAAGAGAGAAAAATTTCTTCATAATGTTTAAATTTTAGTTAATAAATAATTAAATTGACTTAAAATGTTTTATATTTTATTCACTTTGCTTCGATTGTTCTATTTTTTCTTACAAAATGCAATAATCGGTACAAAGGTACAATAATTTTGTAAAACACACAAACATTTCATACCAAAAAACAACATTTTTGTGCATTTTGCAAAATAAAGTTAGCAAAATTTGGTCATTTCGAAAAAAATGAGTATCTTTGCACCGAATATGGCTTGAAACGAAAAAACATAAAAATATGAAAAAGATCTCCTTATTTATTATTTGCGCACTCGCGTACGTATGCGCTACATACGCGCAAGAGACGCGCTATGTGGGCGGCGACATCAGTATGTTACCGATGTACGAGCAGCACAACTCCTATTACAAGGACGTGAACGGCAAGAAAATCAGCAACCTGATCACTTGGTTTGTGAACGACTGCGGCTGGAACACCTTCCGCGTGCGTATCTTTGTCAACCCTGTTCAGCAAGCCAAAGGAGCTACCGATCCGTCCGTTTGTCAGGACCTCGCGTACGTCACGGCGCTCGGCAAGCGGATCAAAGAGGCAGGAGCGTATTTTATGCTGGATTTTCATTACTCCGACGAGTGGGTGGATGCAACGCACATACAAGCTCCGGTGGCGTGGAAAGGCAAGCCGGATGCGGAGATGGCGGACAGCGTGGCGGCTTATACACGCCGCGTGCTGACAGCTCTCAACGATGCCGGAGCTACGCCGGATATGGTACAAGTCGGCAATGAGATTATGTATGGGCTCTGCGGGATCAAAGTGAAGCCGTACGATGATGCGAGCAGCAACTGGACGGGCTATTTAGGTCTACTCAAAGCAGGCTGCAACACAGTACGCGAACTATGCCCGAACGCGCAGATCATTATTCATACCGACCGCCCGACCAACAGCGGATACAATGCGTTTTACTATAACAAACTGGTCAACGGAGGCGTAGATTTCGACGTCATCGGACTGAGTTACTATCCTTTCTGGCACGGCTATCTGACAAACGAGCAGGTGGTCTCCAAGGGCGACAAGAACAACCTCGTCAAAGCCATTAATCAATTAGCCATAGACTTCCCGGACAAGAAAGTGCATATTGTAGAATGTGCTTATAATTTCCAGTATTGGCCTACTTCCGGCGTCAATTTCAACACGCAGGATGTATGGGCATGTTCGGTCGCGGGACAATATAATTTCGTCAAAGACCTCGTAGATGCACTCAAGCCCTTGGAGAACGTAACCGGCATCAACTACTGGTTCCCGGAAGAAGCAGGAAACGGCGATGACACCAATTGGAACACAAGTAGCGGAACGGTTATAACAAGCTGGCTCAACCGCGGCTTCTGGAACGAGAACGCGACCTCAGCCGGCCATGCCATCAACAAAACAGGATCGGTAAGTGCCACGAAGACCGCAGCGGATGTATGTGCGCCGTATTATATGGGTAAATTCGTTGACTTTGTACCGCAGGGTATAACAAACCCCTCCGCGAACGAAGGGGCTGTTAAACGATTCCGCAACGGTCAATTGGTCATTGAGCGCAACGGCGTATTCTATTCGCCGGACGGCAAAAAGCTTTAATCCTTGAATTTCATAGCCGAAGCCCATTGGAGGTCGCTCATGGCGGTCAATGGACGGAGAGACAAAAGCGAGACGATGGTATCGGGCTCGCTTTTTGATGCATGCACCCGTGCGGCAGTATTATTCATATTGCATAATTTCAGGAGCTGCTCCTGCAGCCTATGGTATTCATTGCTCTCTGCGGCGGCGAAATAAGCCACATCGCGCATCTGCTCCGCCTGCAGCGAGAGCGTATTACGTTGCGCAGCAGCCTGCAGCCACTCGGCAAAGCCGGGTTGGTTGATATAGCCGCAAATAATAGCCGGAAGCGTCAGACTGTAATCGCCGATGCGGTTGAGAGCGAACTTATGCAAAGCCGAAGCACATGCGTCGAGCTGGATATGTTTCATCAGCTCGCCGAACGAATACTCGCCTTTGTTGACCAGTTCGACATTCGGCAGGATCTCATTATTCCATACATCGGGCGTACGAATCTGGTCGAAGCTATCTACCGTAACCTCTTTCCCGCCCGTTCGCAGCGCGATATTGATGAGAACATCCTCTGCCGCCGAACCGACAGCCACCGTATTGAGCGGCATTTTCAGTTTCTGCGCAGCAGCAACGATGTCGTCCAATTCTTCGAACGGACATCCGTCGCTCAGAAGCATGATCATATCGTATTCGCTGGTCTGCGACCACTCGACCGCACGCTCTATCGCCGGAATATAATTGGTTCCTCCGCCGGCTTTCAGCGCATCTACAGAAGCAGAACGGCTGGATGCAACCACGTCCTCATCGAACGCAATCCATTCGATCTCGCCAATGGTTTCCAATTCATGAACGTATTTCTTGAGGTCGTTCATGTCGGCAGACATACTGCCCGATACATCGAGCAATAAGAGCATCCGGCGGTTAGCGAGGTTCGTCTGGTGCGCCTGGAACTGTACGTTCTCTTCCTCTGTATCGGCGATCGTCTCGTCGCTGTACATCAGCTCTTTGACCAAGCCTTGCACGCTGCTCTTGTAACCCTTCTCCAAGTCGGGAATACCGATAGTACCACCGTCCACATCGGAATAGAGTTGCACCGTGGGCACATTCGCTACCAACGGCTGGTTTCCGAACGAGCCGGAGAGGAGCGGCTGGAACGCTTTCGTCTGTTGGAAGTTGAATTCCGGCGGAGTAAGCAGTTTCATCTCGTTCTGGAGACGGACTAACTTCTTCTCGTGCAACCATCTCATATACTGCTTCATCTCCTCTACGGTCTTCTCGTGCAGTTTCTGGGCCTGCGTATCCAGCCGTTTGCGGATCTCGCAGAGCTTGACACCCACGAACAGGTCTTTGAGCCGCTCAAGACGCTTGATCTTAAGGATGAAGGAAATTGCACCACCCAAAAAGGCAAGCAGGAAAGCAAACATACTCCACCACCCTATTACGGGGAAGAACCCTGCGCTAACCGCCAACCCGGCGATGCCGGACGAGATAATCGTCGTCCATTTATAGGTATCGAGTTTGTTCATCTCCTCTTGCAACTGAGTGCGCAGCGCATCGGATGAGAGCGCCATGCCTTGTGCTTTACTCACCAACTTGGCTAAATCACCCGGCAGTACAAAAGCCGCAGGAGGCGTCTCCAAACTCTTGCAGGCATCGCTAATCTTGATCTGGAAATGCTCCAGCACTTTCATGCTCTGCGGCAGGCTGATATGCTTGTATCGCGGATTGCCTTTGTCACAGAACATCTGGAAGACCAGCTCTTGCAAGCTATGCGAGCTATCGAAGATGAACTTATGCTGCCGCTGGTTGAGCGAGCGGACGAAATCTTTCTCAAAGCTGCTCAACTCTTGGGTCACATTATTGATCACTTTCTCGATATGCAGGGTGTTGTATTCGCGCCAAATCGGGATGATATGATGCAGATGGAGCGATGTATGGAACCGTGTGATCTCCATATTGGGGATATGGGGTCCGTCGCTGACGAAGAAGCGCTTGGTGTTCATTGGTTTGAAGGTGTCGATGAAACTCTGATTGTCATCGACAAACGCGCGTGCTTCCTTCACATCCAGGAAATGCTCGTCGATATTGGTCGTCAAGTCCTTCAGCACGATCGCGGACAGATTATACGCATCTATCTCGCGCTGCACATCGGCTTCGAAAAATACCGCCGTCGCATTGCCGTCGTAATACTGGATACCATAGTCGTTGAAGCACTGACCATCGGTTCGAGCGATATGGAGAGCAGCGAGGTTAATCGCCTGCTCCGCCGCTTTGCGTCCCTCTTCCGTCATGGAGGACTGGAGGAAAAGGATCTTCTCGAACGGACGGTCATTCATCTGCAGCCTCTGCATAGCGCTCAGGTCGTTCAGAAAATCGCTTACTTCTTTCGTCACCGTCTTGTCATCCACGGTCACCGACGCAGGTCGCAGCAGGATACCGTACATCCGCACGCTGCTGATGGAGAACCAAGGGCGGTTAATATCCGCCATGCGTTGCTCTTGCAGGTACTTCGCCCAGGTATGAAAACGCGTTATGGTCTTCGGCTGGGTCACGTCGCCCACAAAGATGACGTTGATGCTGTTGCCTTGGTTGCTGGTGAAGGCAGGGATTAACTTCTCCGCCTCCGGGCTACTCATGGAGAGCCGTTGGAAGGCGATCTCGTTCAGTTGCTCTTTCGTCATCCCATTCGCTTTGCCGTCCGTGATATGGAAGAACTTCAGCGGAGCGGGACCCGTTGTTGTATTTTGCAGCAACGAATCCCAGTACGACTGGAAGAACGACTCGCACGCATCTTCTTCAAGGAAATTTACAATCCAAAAAGGGGTCATAACAGGAACGATTTTATGCTATTATAACGAACTGATTGTTTTTTCTATCACTTCTACTAAATCCTTGTTGCCGGGGTTGCTCTGTCGCCGCCAGATGAGGAGGCAGAAGGCGAACGTACCCACTCCGCCATCCATTGATTTCAGCAGGCGCACCTTCGCCTCGTCGCGTACTGCCATCAGCGAAGCATTCATCTGCTCACTTACGCGGATGTCAAATTTCTGCTCCAAGAAATCTGCACCAATGAACATATTCTCCGGAATGGTCATCAGTTGCTCCACAAAAGCATTGCATTGTTGTGTGTGCTCTCGGTCGAACTCGTAGTTCTGCACGCCACTGTTGTCGATCGACAGATATTTGGTCTTCGGATTGAGGATAACCGGACGGAGTTGCAGATGCGCAGTGATGTTATTCGGATCAACCCACATAGTAATAAACCTATTTGCCTCGCTTGTCGCCGCGGCTGGAGCCAAATCGATGCCGAGCAGTTGCAGCATCTCCGGTGTCATGCCGGTTGTATCTACTTCTGCCGCAGCTCCGGAGAAACCGAAGAGGTTGTTGTATGCGTTTCTGTCTTTCTCCCACAGCAGGTTGACCACATGTTGGTAATAGAGACACTTGACAAGAGACTCCAAACGACGACTAGCCAGCTGCTCCGTCAGACTGCCTTGCGCTGCCGCTGCGCTGCTCTCCGACTTAGGCAGCGTCAGACCGTACTCGTTGAATGCGCTGTGGATATGGCAGCCGTAGAACTGACCGCGTACGCGCTCCAGATACGGATCTGACATATAGAAGGTCTTGTAACTCTGGTAGTACTTGTACATATTGAACTCGAATCCAGCCGGCATGCGCATCACCATGAATCGGTCGTTCATCGCGGAATCTTGGATGAACTGCTGCTCTTTGCTATTCGAGTTATAGCCAAGCGATTTGGCGAGTTCCTCGTTGTTGCCGACGAACATCAGACGCATATTGGATGGAACCGACACATCTCCGCGGAGCGGGAAGAATACCGGCACACGGCTGCTGTCCATGAAGCTGTTGAACAGATCTGCCGTACGTTTGAACGCCTTCGGCAGCAGCGCAGGATTTTGGATAGCGTCGCTCAGCTCCAAGCCGATCCATTGCCCGGCAGACGTGCTGGTATCATTCACAATCACTTCTACCACATGCTTAATCGGGTTGATAATCAGCGAATCTTTATTGTTCGGCAGCGAGATCTGTTTGGATTTGATAATATTGATAAACAGGTTATTATCCGAATCTATACGACCTATAATATCTTTCAATCCCTTGCCGGACGCAGAGGTGCGCATCGGTACGCGGATCTTCTCCAGACCGCGGGTGATGTCCTGCTGGGCGATCACGCTCTCTTGGTAGAGCTGGTCGAAGAAATTATTCTCTGCCCAGTCGGTATTGTCGCTTCCCGTAGCCAGTTCCGCCAAGGACGGCAGATAAACGGTCATGATATCGTCTTCCGTTGCGCGGAACTCTTTCGCGAGCGTTGCGTACATATCCTTATAATCTGTTCCGTCGTTCTCCAGCAGTTTCTGAAGATTGCGGATGCCGGCATAATTGGTATTGTCGCCCTTACGCAGTTTCTCCAGATAGCCGGACGGCGATTCGGTCAGTTCGCGAATGATCTGTACGGCAATGGTCAGCGTGATAGCGCGGGCTACCGCATCCTTGTATTTCTTGAGTGCTTGGTTCATCTCCGCTTTCTTGAGCGCCATCAGCAGACCACCCTTTGCGTACGTCGCACAAGCTGCTTTGGCGGCATTCACCTTGCCCGTTGCATCCGGCAGTAACGTGCTCACTATATATCGGCATAGCGGCTCCAGATAGAAATCATCGACGAAATTGAGCAAATCGTAGGCGTTATTCAGACCGTTCATCAGAATAAACTCGTTCACCCGTTTGTCGATCTCGCCTGTGATCATGGCATATACGGCCTTCTTCAGTTCCTCATAGTTCTCCGTAGTATAGAGACGGTCTAACTTCAGGCTGATGGCGCGTACCACATCCGACGAAATCTCATTCGGATCATATTTGGTAGCATTGTTGACTGCCGAATAAATCTGGTTCTCCAGCGCGTCCGCATCTGCCGTCGTATTGTAGCGGTAAGTCATATCGCTATCCGTGACCGTCTCGTTGAGAGAGAATAGTTTCTTCAATATCGCATTTTGAGCAAACTCCACTTTCTTTTGGTCGAAGTCGGACGGACGGCGTTGATCCAGCAGACCATAATTGATCACCTCATATAGCGCACGGCGCGTCAAATACTCTTTCAACTCCTTGTTCGCTTTCTTGATCGCGCGGAAACCATATCCCACCATCTGCGAAGTGATGCCCGAACGCGTGTCGCTCTTCTGCAGCAATTCCGCTAAGATATTGCTCAGGTTGCTCTTCACGAAAGCGCGACCGTTACCGGTATTCAGATAATAAATCATCTCCGCGATCGTGGGATAGAATTGCTCCACTTTCATCTTCGAGCCGAAGTTATTCTCCGCGCACACAGGAATCAGGAATTGGTATAGCGGGAAATCGTAAATCTCCGTTCCTGCTGCCGTCGGACGAACTGCATAGGGTTCGAACGTCTTACCGTTGCCGTTCTCGAAGTTGGAACGGAAGAAATTGATCTCCTCCATGCACGAATAGCCATTCAGTTTATGATTCGGGTTCGTACTGTTGAGATCCACGAATGTCTGCGGCATATAGAGCACCAGTTTGACGTTCGGCTCGCCATTCGCCACATGGTGCGCCAGACGGTTGATCATATACAGCACGTCGAGCGTCATGGAGCTACCTGTTCCGCCGCAGGAAGAAGCGATCACCCATATATCCACATCGCGGCGTCCGCTGTCGTCCGGCGTCAGCTCACGGAAGCGGTTGATCTTGGTGGTCAGCTCGCGCTCCATTGCCTCGTAGTAATTATAGATTCCGAATCGACCCACATTCCGTTGCGCCGTGGCGCCATCGCTCAGCGGGTGGTTCGGCAACGTCATGTGACCGGGTTCCTGAGAAATAGCCCATTCCAGCAAACGCTTCGTGTTCGCGTTCGGACGGTCGGTCGTCTTCGCGCCGTTGTAGATTGCCAAAGGTACCGTCGGACCCATGTCCACGAAATCAGCAGCAGGAATTACAATCGAGTCCGAATTGATTCGGCTGTACGTAAACATATCCGTATCGACGTACGTGAATGCGTAGTCATCCGGATTGTAGTTGGGGTCTTTCTTCAGACGTGTTGAAAGGCTGGCTACGGTTTGCAATCCACAACCGCCTAAACCGATAAAATAAGTTTTCATGTGTTATATAGGTTTTGAAATTTATGAAATCGTGATTACGTATGTAGTGATACCTTCCGCTATCTCCAGACGCACCATCGGCGCGCGTTTGTAGCGGAAGAGGAACGCCGTCTTGCCCACCTGCAACGTGGCGATCTTGTAGTCCGTCATCTCATTGATGATATCGGCGAAATCACCGCTCTCCAGCGTGCCGTAATAACCCGTTTTGCGGAAGATATTAAATATCGGGTTGTAGCGCCGCGGCTCTATCTTCAGCCGCCATGAAGCGCCGGGGACACTCAAATCCCCACCCTCGCCGATTGTGTATGGCAGGAAATCCGTATCGCCGTTGAACGTATCGACGCCGTTGCTGCCTTTGCGTTTGACTTGGATGCTCGTCATCCGCTTCTGCGGTTTCTGCATCGCTTCCCATATCAGAGAAATGATGATCAGCACAAATACAAAAATGATCAACGCCCAAGCCCATTTCGGCAGCGTCGAGTTCCATACTCCGATATGCGGCATTGTAATCGTCTCGCGGCGGCTCAGGTTCACTGCGTCCTCCGACTTCGGATTCACTTTGCATAGACCTTGCAGTTTATGGATCTCCTCCGCATATTTCGACTCGTAGTTCGCCGTGATACATACGTCTGCCGAATCAATCCGGATAAACGACGGATACCACGTCGGCTCTTTCTCCACGGTATAAACCGCCTCGGCGGTGAAGCCGGAGATCAGGTTCGTATCGGGGTTCTGGAGCGTCATCTCCACGCGCCTGTCGTGGATGGCGATTCCCAGTTTGCGGTTCGCCAACCACAGCTGCCAGTCCGCCTTCAGCATGCTGTTGATCTTCTGCGCACGGATCTCATCGACAATATGTCCGAACCATTGTTTGAGGATTGCAGCATCGCTCGCAGGTTGGTAATCAATCGGACCGAAGATAGCGTCCAACTCCGGTTTGATGACCGCCTCCGGATGGCTCACACCCTTTTGCGCCAACTCTACGCCGTACTTGCACATCGCCCCGCGGTGTTTCTCCGTCAGCAGCGGTTTCAGACTTGCCCAGTCCTCGGCGCGTTTGTCAAATTTATTCCGATGCGTCCAATACTCGAAATCCGTCAGCAGATAGACGAACGTCAGATCGCTGCTGCTCACCACATTCATCGCCTCCAGCACACGGCTCGTCATCGTGAACATATCCGATCCGTCGTGAGGGTCGTTGCGACGCAGGAACTTAAACTGCTGCGAGTTGATTGCATCGATGATAGAGCGACGAACCATCGGCTCAATCGTGATACATTTGATTGAGTTCAGATAATTGGTGTTGTTTTCGTCGCAAACCACGATGATCGTCACTTGGTCGTTCTCCGGAATCGCATTGACGAACGTCTTCAGGCTCTCGCGCACCACCTGCTCGTATTGCGTCATCGAACTGGATATGTCGATCGCAAAGATATAATGAGCATTGCGGCTCTCCAGTCGGTCGCCGTAACGCTGCATCAGCAACGGGTACTCTTTCTCCATATTGCTGAAATCGTGATCTTGCGCCTTTGCCGCCGGTAGAACCGACAGCAACGCCATCATACAAGTAAGGAAAAATAGAATTTTTTTGTTTTTCATCTATCGCGTAATTTTTTTCGGGCACAAAGGTACAACTTTTTTTTCATATACACAAGACTTTGTATATTTTTATACAAAAAAAGAGACCCGAAGGTCCCTTTTCTTTATAACTGCTGGCCGGTAAGCGTGTAAATCTTGTCTCCTCGCTTGATCACCAACTGTCCGTCGCGGAGCACTTTGGTACTTGGTACTTGGTCACTTGGTACTTGTTCTATCCCTTGCGGACTTCCCAAAACGGCATCTATCGCCGCACGGATCGCGTCGCATTGCGTCTTGTCCGTATTCGAACTGAAGCACGCCAAGTGGTTTTGCGCCGGCAGGATGAATTTCTTCACGTTGCTGCCGTTGATATACTCATCTTTGACCGCTGCACCTGTCCATGTATCGTCTTCTCCGTAGATCAGCACGATCGGCTTGGTCGCATTCTGCGTCGCTGCCATCACACGGTCGTACAACGCAGGACTATATGTCAGCGAAGCAAAGTACGGATACGTGAGATCATACAGACATCCCATCTTCTCCTGCCAATACGCATTATACCACGCCCCTTCTTCCGGCGTAGGCGCTAACATATCAAACCGGAAATCGTGCGATCCCAACTCGCGCTTGGCTTGGTATTCGTATGCTTTCGCATTGTCGGTATGATAAGGGTCTTCTTCTCCCCACCATTCTTTCTCTGTGATGCCGAATGGACGGTAATGATGCGTAACGAGCCTGCGACCCGGGATCTGCTTTTTTTCCGGGTATTTACGCAGCGTGTCCAGCCATCTGCCGATGCTGTCTAACGCAAACCGGTCGGTCGAATAGATATATGCCAGCACCGTGTCGTTGTAATTATTCCAGTTATAACTCCTGAGAATACTGTCGTTCTTTACGAACTGTTTCTTTATCGAGACGGTGTCCGAATACGCGTGATCCAAGAAACCGAAGTACGCCGCATTGCAAATATAGATGCCGAAAACGGTATCCATACGTGCTTGCGAGCCGTCTCTTCCTGCGTTCATCTTGTAGAAAATCGGCCATATCGTGTTCGTTGAACCCGCCTGTCTCGGTGCTCCTTCAAAGGCGGCACGACGGACGGACATGAACCAATCTAACAACCCTTGGTTCCAACCGTGCGTGTACCAGTATTTCTGCATCAACGTGTCGCGGTCCGTGCGGAAGAACGGAGCCGAATACGGCACATAAATATCCATATCGTTCGGATAGAAGGCATGTTGCAGCAAGGTCGTTATTCCGCCTTTGCTCACTCCCGACATGATCCATTTGCCTTTCAGCACTTTCTTCATACCTTCTACAAAGTTATGAAAATCCTCCGCTGCCTCTTCTGCACGCAGGTAATCAAGGTTCGTCCAGCATTGATCAGGAGCCGAGTACTGGAAATAGCGGTGCTCGATCTGGATAAAATTGGCGTTATAACGGTGCGCAATCTCTGACGAACACATCTTGGCCTCCGCTACGAAAGTCGAATCCGGGTGCTTGAAAATACAATCGTAATTGATCGAATAGCCCGTGCAATAAAAATGGTTGACCGCCTTGGTCGGATCGTTATTGGTGTTTACCGTAATCAGCGCACGCAAATGGAACTGTCCGCTACTCGGATTAGCGTGCTCCAGAGGTTGATGGTAATAAATCACGTATGTCCGATACCCGGGTGCCGACGGATGAGCGTCATAATAAGCCGTGGAGTCTATCAACCCCGGATTCTGCCGCTGTAATTCCTGTAACCATTGCGGGTTATCGCTCGGATTTTGAGCCTTTGCGGCGATGCTCAGAATGCATACTACCGCCATCAAAAAATAAATCTTTTTCATAACCTATTTTCAAAAACGCCTGCAAAATTACTACTTTTTTTTGAAATACGCAATTTTTTTTGCATATCTCTTATATTATCGACATGTTCCCTATTGTGTAACCATTATGATATTATTATGTGATTATTATGTTATTATTATGTGATTATTATGTGATTTGTATAACCACAGTATAACCAAATAAAGATGCAATAGAATGTTCGAACAGATAAAACGCAAACGTCTTCTTTCTCGCGGTTTACCGCACCAACAAGCCATGACTTATTCCCTAAAATATGGCATTTGGAAAACTTTTTGCCACTAAAACTTGCACAATTCGTAAAAAAGCACTAACTTTGCAGTCGGAAACGTAAACGGTAAAAAACATGAAAATACTTCTCGTCATTGACACGTACGACACCAACAACAACGGCACGTCCATCTCCGCCCAGCGTTTTGCGGCGGTACTCCGCGAGCACGGCAACGAAGTGCGCATCCTCACTACCGGCGAACCGGCACCTGACAAGTTCGTCCTCAAGGAGTTCAAAGTACCCCTTTTCAACGACCTCATTCACTCACACGGTTTCCAGTTCGCGCAAGTCGATCTGGACATCATCCGCGAGGCGGTGGCATGGGCGGACATCGTGCATTGTATGATGCCTTTCGCGCTGGAGACAGCCACCAAACTCATAGCTGACCAGATGCACAAACCGTCCACGGCAGCGTTCCACATCCAACCGGAAAACATGACTTCTTCTATCGGTCTGGGTAAGGCGGAGCGCATCAACGACAGTTTCTACCAAGTCTTCAACTGGACGCTTTACAGTCACTTCACGCACATCCACACGCCCTCGCAGTTCATGGCGGACGAGTTGGTTAAGCACGGATACAAAGCAAAGATACATGTCATCTCCAACGGCATTGACCCTTCGTTCGTCTATACCAAATGTCCCAAAGACCCACAATATGAGGGCAAAATCCTCATCGTCATGGTAGGACGCCTCTCCGGTGAGAAACGACAGGATGTCATCATAAACGCTGTGCAGTACAGCAAGTACGCCGACCGCATCCAACTTGTTTTCGCGGGCAAAGGTCCCAAGTATGACGAATACGTGGAGATGGGCAAACAACTGCCGAACCCGCCACAGTTTGTATTCCTGACCAAGAACGAACTGATTCACCTGCTGGCGCAGACCGACCTCTACGTGCATGCTTCAGACATGGAGAGTGAAGCGATCTCATGTATCGAGGCCTTTGCTACAGGATTAGTGCCGGTGATAGCCAACAGCGAAGACAGTGCCACGCCGCAGTTTGCGTTGGACGGTCGCAGTCTCTTTGCGCCCGGACGCCCCAAAGACCTTGCGCGTGCTATCGACTGGTGGTTGGATCATCCCGAAGAAAAAGAGCGCATGGAGCATGAGTACGCCGAAGCTGCCAAACAGTACAATATCGACACTTCCGTCCGTCTCTGTGAGCAGATGTTCCGCGAAGCGATAGAGGAAATGGAAAACCAAGAAGAGAATCATGCGTAACGACAGACTTCATAAAATAAACAGGATTGCCACATGGCTGATTGCGGGGATGGCGGTGGCAAACGTGGCATGGCTCATCGTGGCAAGAAGAACATGGGACGAAGTCGTTTTCCGTGGATTGCAATATGTCGCAATGCTGCTGATTATGTACCTGCCGCGCTTGCTCCGCAGCCGTTTCCGAATCGAAGTGCCGTGGCTGCTGTCGGTCTTCATCGTCGTTTTCTGTTTTTCCTCCCTCATCTTGGGCGACGGGCTCGACCTCTACGGACGGATACCATGGTGGGACAAACTGCTGCACGCAGAGAGCGGTTTTCTGCTGTCCATGATAGCTCTCTGGCTCATTCACGTAATCATGGCGGAGAACGACAAGTACATCTATTTCAACAAATGGTTTCTATGCCTTTTCTTGGTTATGTTCTCGCTTGGCTTGGGTGCTTGCTGGGAGATTATCGAATATACGTACGACAGTCTCATGGGCACGAACACACAACAGTTCATGGCTACCACTACGGGCTCTATCTTTACCCCCGAGGACGAACCTCTCTGCGGTCATGCCGCCCTGCGTGACTCGATGCAGGACCTCATTCTTGATCTTGTTGGCGCACTCCTCGTTGCCGTCTATGGATTCATCCGCCACGACAAACTTATCGAACGCTACAAAAAAATAGCCGCTTCGTAGATGTAAGGGTATAGCAGCGCAAAATAAGTTAATTTTAATTCGTGCAAGTTAGAAAAAGCGAAATACGGTAAATGTTATGAAACAGCAGACTACCATAGGCGGGCGGGAATGCCTGCTTTATACCGACGGGCAGCCGCAGGTGTTGCTCATTCAGACGCTCGGAGAACACGAGCATACGGACAGCAAGCGGATTAGACCATGACGCAGAAGCAGAAAACAGTTCTCGGCTTTGCAGCCGGAGTGGCGGCGGGTGTCTCGTACGGACTGAATCCGCTGTTCGGCAAACCGCTCTTGGACGGCGGCGTGCCGGTGTTGTCGCTCCTGTTCTTCCGTTATGCTATCTCGGCGGTGATCTTAGGTCTCTGGATGGCGTTCCGGCATGAGTCTTTCCGCGTCAACGGACGGGAAATGCGCCTGCTGGTCGTACTCGGCTGTCTGTTCGCCGCCAGCAGTGTCTTTCTCTTCGAGTCGTACCGGTTCATTCCTTCGGGGCTGGCAACGACCTTCGTTTATCTGTATCCTGTCTTTGTGGCGCTTATCATGGTCGGGCTGCATGTCTATCCCAAATGGCAGGTATGGCTGTCTATAGTCGCCACGATAACGGGAGTGGTCTTGCTCAGCTGGCCCGCCGCCGGAACAGAGATTCACTGGCTCGGCATTGTTCTTGCGGCAATGTCCGCTTTGAGTTACGCCGTTTATCTGGTGATTGTCAACCGCTCGCAGCGTATCAAACATATCTCCGAACACATGCTCACGTTCTATGGT
>CACWZZ010000026.1 GCA_902765485.1 uncultured Bacteroidales bacterium | reverse complement strand
CTGCACTGCGTTGTGGGAGAGTAGGTAGCCGCCACTTTCAGAAGCCTTCATCATTCCGATGAGGGCTTCTTTGTTTGTGTGGCGCTACCTCATCTCTCCACGTTGCTGCGCAGTACAGAGGGAAACAATGTGTTCTTCCAACGTTGTTTATGTGGCGTTTATGCGCCGTATATCTATGCGCGACTCCCTTTCATCGTTTATCGGCCGGTACTTAATGCCGGAATTTTCTTCGCCATTTTCTGCCCGATATTATTGCACATTTTTCTATATCTACTGCCGACTTTTGGCAGTTTGAAGTAGTACTTTTGCAGCAGATTTGGCGGGCATCTGTGTTATCTGCTACGATTACAACGCAGATCAGAACGTATTTATTAACTAAAAACAAAACAACTATGGCAAAGGAAATGGTTACATTGGAGTTGCTGAACGAGAAGGCACGGTATTTGGACATCGTTATTCCATATAATGGAGATGACGGACATTTAATTACTTTCAATGACGAGCTTATGACAGAGCTAGAGTACGATGAGGAGTTTGTTAATCCGATGCTTGACGAAGAAAACAAACAATTGAAACTACTGATTGACCTGCAGGCACTCAAAGTAGTAGATTGGAAAGGCGGCAATTTGAGAATGTGGGGCAAGGTGCGCGATGGCGGTGCATATACTTTGTTAGATGCGGACATGATGCCCATCTGGCAGATCAAAGGATACGTGCCGAACAAGTTACTACCACCTTACGAAACGGGCTGGGGAGATTATCTGGAAATCATCATTACCACCGATGGTTCGCTACTAGAATGGCGTACACCTTTGAATTTCACGGATTTTATAAAAGATGGCCATAAGCCGAGACCAATCGGAACCAATAAATGGTATCGTGCCGAAGACGCTCTATGGCATGTGCGAGGATGTAATCTGAACAACGAAGAAATGGCATGGCTGATAGAACGGCTAAATAAACAGAATATCAAAATTAACTAAAATGAAATAGGGGCTCCAAAATAAGAGTCCCTATTCTTCATGTGGATATTAGGAATTCACACGATGCACTTGTTCCAGAGGACTCCATTCGGCGGCTTGGATAATCGCCCGCTGTGCAGCTCGACGCCGTTTAGAATCCTCAATAATCAAAAGATCATCATCCAGTTCGATGTCATTGCCTATTTCCCCATTACCTAATCGCTGATGGAAAGTAGAAATGGCAAATCCCACATAATCACGCTCTTCAATGATTTCCAATAGTTTGTCAGCATTCCAAATCTTCATTGGTAATCCCATTTCGTAACAAGCCGTAATCATTTCCAGTACACGAACGAGGTTATGGTAATACCCAAGTCCGATGCTAATTTCCCACTTGTTATCGTCCCGCTTGTAGGCATGTACATTACAACGCGACAGACCCAATTCTCCATAATGATCAACCGCAAACTTCTTAAAATCGGCTTTGCTATCCAAATCAAACTCGTCCAAGTTGTGCCATTTGTGTTTTTGATAGTATTCTACATCGGTTTGTCCTGAATCGTGCGTAATATGGTGAAATTGCTCATCAGCTGCCCTAAAATATTGGCAAAACGTGCGGATGGTCATTTTATCAAAAGTGGGATAATCTTCTGCGACAGAGCGCTGCAAAGCCTCAATGGTTTTCGCCGCATTCTTTAGTCCTAATTTGAACTCCGGCACAATCTGGTTCAAGATAGAGCGGTGAATTTTACCTTCCCGCAATGCATAAGGCACATAGCGGTTGATATAGGCATTGTAAGCCTCCGGATTAGCATATATACTATCAATAATCGGTAAAACTTTGTCTGCAAATTTTTGGTAGGCTTTCGTATAACCGAAGAAATCATTAGCACTTTCGTCCACGTTTTCTTCCGAGTCAACACGCCATTTGCAGGACGCAAAACGGGTGTATTAGGCTCCGATATATAAATAATGGTACTCGCGATACGTTGTAATGTGCATATAGCCCCATTGAACACCATTGTAATCCGATTGAAATCGCAACCAGATGCTCCGCCGTTCGTCATCTCCTATAACGGCTAATCGAATAATACTTTTGTAAATCTGCTGCATGGGCTTTGCTGCTTCTCCATGTAACTCTAAGGGATTCAAAAAATCTCTTTGTTCCGGCAAATAAAGTCCCCTCAAGAGAGGTAATGTAAAAATTTTCATAATACTTTTTTTATTGTTAATAAATACGTATCTGCATTGTAATCGAGGCAGAAAACACAGATGTTTTCAAAATTTGCTGCAAAAATACTGCTTTAAACTGCCAAAAGTCGGCAGCGGATATAGAAAAAAGCAGAAAAAATTTGCGCATGTGCGAATTTTTTGATAATTTTGTACAGAAATTTAAGATTAAGTACTATGGCAGCAACGCAATACAACAAATACATTTGGCTGGTAGATACGATTCGAGCGGCAGGGAAGATCACGAAGGCTGAGATTGATAGGCGTTGGCTGCACTCGAACTTGAACGAATACCATGAATCGCGCATCCCTGATAGGACTTTCTACCGGTGTTTGAATGAGGTCGAGCTGCTTTTTGATATTGAGATTTTGTGCGAGCGATCGCCTTATGGAGGGCAGTATTACATTGCCGAGTCGGACAGTAATAGTAAGACAAAGCAGTGGCTCTTGTCGCAATTTGCAATGAGCCAATCTTTAGATGCCAGTAGGGAGTTGCAAGATCAGATTCTATACGAACCCATCCCTTCTGGAACGGAGTACCTGACAACGATTGTTGATGCCATGCGCGAGAAGAAAATGCTGCAAGTTGCTCATCTGCGTTTTGACAGTACAGAACCTCCGCATGAGTTTTTGCTAGCACCGTTATGTCTGAAGGTTTTTAAGCAACGGTGGTACGTATTGGGCTTCGTGGAGGAAATTGATGAGCGGCACGACACACCAAAGGACGAACCTCGTATATATGCGTTGGATAGAGTTCAGTATATTAAACCGACAGATAAGAAATTCAAACAACCCAGAAAGTTTGATCCCAAAGCATATTTCTCCGGCTATTATGGTGTATTCTGTGGCAAACAGTATACTCCCGAAATCATCCAGGCACGAGTAGTTCCTATCGCAGCAAAGTTCTAGCGCTCCTTGCCGCTTCATCATTCGCAAAAGGAAGTTGAACCTTGTGTTTTTGAATGGTTCGTGGCTCCTACTCTCGACTTCATTCAGCAACTCCGCACGTACGGTTCAGAACTGGAGATTCTACAGCCGCAATCTTTACGCGAGCAATTTAAAGCGGAATTGGAAAAGCAATTAGCATTGTATAAATAACAACAAATCAAGACAATATATATACTTTCCCTTCTGGATTTAAAAATTATATATGCATACAACAAAAGCGGTATAACGCTAATGGGATTTACCGCTAAATTGAAGATTATGCTGTGTAACATTATTTCAACAAAGGAGTCAAGTAAATAGGAAGGATGGTTGTCCCCTCTTGATGAGTATAGTCTTTTGTTGTTATCAAAAAATTTCGCTCTACTCGTGAAGAAAATTTGCGACAAAACATATCTAACGAGTGATGTGTGATATAGCCGGATGATTTAACTTCTATCGGCCAAAGTTTATTTCCATGCGAGAGAAGAAAATCTATTTCATACAGCCTTTTCCTGTCCTGTGTAGGGAAGGTGTAATAGAATAATTTATGGCCATTAGTAACAAGCATTTGAGCGACCATATTTTCATATATATAGCCTAAATTTGCTTGTAACTTATCATTTAATAATTTGGTGTAAATGATATTTTCGGTTACATCTTTATCCCAGAAAGCCAAGGTGACAAACAATCCCGTATCAGCTATAAACATTTTGTAACGAGAACGATCTTGCGTAAGAGCCATTCCTACATTGGGATCATTGCATCGGTAGCACAGGTGGACAGTTTTGCTATCTTCCAAATCATTCAGCAGTTCCTGCATCTTTTCATCCTTTACCTCTCCTATTGCTTGATAAGGCATATAACGAGAGACATTATTGCTTAATTGCGCGGGGATATTCACGAACAGACGTTCAATTCGTCCCGAAGCATCAATCTTACGAAAATCATCCAGATATAATTGGATAATATCGCGCTTAACCTGATCCACTTCGCTGAAATTATTGGAATCCAAATATGCGTTTACGGCTTGTGGCATCCCTCCAATGAGCATATACAGACGAAAATCACGCAATGTTTTGCGATGGGCGCTTCCTAGCGGTAACCCCTTTTCGTAGAACTGAGGCAAAAAGGCCATAGAGGTTTCATCGCCCAATGCCCAGCAAAATTCATCATAATCCATCGGGAACATAGAGATTCTTGTTTCTTCGCTGGGAATAGTGATGTCCTTTGTGTTCTTTTTGATACTAATGAGAGAGCCTGTCTCTATATAGTCATACCTGCCATCAGCCACCAAGTACTTGACAGCTTGCCGAGCAATGGGAAATTTTTGCACTTCATCAAAAATAATTACCGATTCACGTTCGTAGAGTTTTACTTTTAACTGTTGTTGCAACAACAAGAAAAACAAGTTCAAGTCCGTTAAATCATTAAACAAACTTTTTACGTCCGAAGTCGTGTTATTGAAATCAATCAGCACATACGACTTATACTCATTCAGAGCAAATTGTTCAACAATGGTGGATTTCCCAATACGCCTTGCGCCCTCCAATAAAAGGGCAGTAGAACCTCTACGCGTTTCCTTCCACTTAAGAAGTTTGTCGTAGATTTTGCGTTTAAAAACACGTTTCATATTCTATCCGGATTTTTTTATGAGTAAAAATCGCTGCAAAGGTACAACTTTTTTTTGAAATACACAAGTTTTTTCTCAACTTTTACTGCTGAGCGCAAAATTTGTCGGCCGAAATATTCGAGTGAGCGCGATTTTAAAACTGCCACTTTTTCGGTTGAGCGCGTATTGTGCTTTTTGCTTATTGGCGAATTAAACGAAATTTCTGTACTTTCTCTCTCTAAAATTTGCATATGTTGAAAAAAAGTTGTACCTTTGCGTCAAATTACAATAATGGAACAACCGACACTTTATACCGTAGGGCATTCGAATCAGTCATTTGAGGATTTGCTCGGGATGCTGCAAGCACAACACATCAACGTGATTGTGGATGTGCGGAGCGTTCCTGCCAGTAAGTATACGCCGCAGTTCAATCAAAAGCCGTTACAAGCAGCTTTGCAGCGAGAAGGAGTTCATTATCTGCATTTTGGTAATGAATTTGGAGCACGGCGCACAGATGCTTTGGATGCGGACAACAAGGTGGATTTTGAAAAAGCGGTTCAGACTCCGGCTTTTCAAGAGGGCGTCAAACGGCTGATGGACGGATTGCATAAAGGCTATCACATATCGCTCATGTGTTCGGAAGCGAATCCGTTGGAATGTCATCGTTTCGCGATGGTGTCGCGGTATTTCTTTGAGCATGGTGTGGATGTGCAGCATATTGTGCATGACGAGAATGGAGCTGTGACAACCATTCCTCACCAACAATTACAAGACGAAATGGTGAAGGAATATGTGCGCAAGAAGAAGATTCCCGAGGTGCAGCCACCGGATATGTTTGGCGAAAACGAATGTACCAAAGAACAGCAAGTTGTGCTTGCTTATCGTCAGAAAAACAAAGAGATAGCATACCAACAAGAGATAGAGGAATATTACGTATGATCACACTTTATACCATTGGTTTTACTAAGAAATCAGCCGAGCAGTTTTTTGAATTGCTCAAGAAGAACCATGTGCAAACGCTTGTGGATGTAAGAATTAGCAATAGTAGCCAGTTGGCAGGATTTGCAAAGGGAAGTGACTTGATTTATTTTCTCAAGCAGATAGGAAATATTGGTTATCAGCATGTTACGGACTTCGCCCCGACGAAGGAACTGTTGAACGATTATCGTGCCGGAAAGGTAGATTGGCCGGAGTATGAACGTGTTTTTGCAGACCTAATGACCAAGCGTCGCATCAACCAGCGATACAAAGTAGCCGATTTTGACAACTGCTGTTTTCTTTGCTCCGAAGAGACTCCAGAACAATGCCATCGTCGCCTTTTAGCCGAACATCTTCGTCAACAGGATCCTTACAATGTGAAGATTGTGCATTTGGTATAACCTAACGCTCAATGCAGAACAACATGGAAAAGCACCTCTTTATCTGTTTGGCAAACTCGTACAAGTACGGAGGCAGATGTATTGCCGGAGTTGAGATTCAGTTGAGTGCAGATGAGAAGTCTTTTCGTGTGGTGACTGAGAATGGCGAGCCAAAGTGGATTCGTCCGGTTCAACGAGGTGCGGAACATGAAGAGATCGCCGAAGAAACGGCTCGTAATATACGTATTTTGGATGTGATTGAGTTGGATGCGACGGATTCTTGTAGGGCTGATTGTCAAAGTGAGAACGTCTATTTCAATCGTATGCGGATTGTTAAAAGTCTGCCATTTTCTCCTAAGGTTTTACAAGCTTTATTGTCCAAACGCGAGACCGTTCTGCATTCAGATGAGCGATTCCTGACGCGCGATGAATATCGGGCGAATCGTGGCTCGTTGATGTTTATAGAACCGGAAGATCCGGAGATTATCCGTGAGATAAAAATTACAGAGGACAGAAGGCGTTTGCCCAAATACAAAGCGCGTTTTTTGTATAAGGGCACAGAATACTTGTTGCCGGTAACAGATCCTCGGTATTTAGAGCGCATGGAAGGATATTCAAATGTGCCGTTGGTGGGTAAGTTTGATACCGGTACGTTCTTTTTCACGATTTCCATGACTGCAGAACCATGGAATGACAAGCATTACAAACTCTTAGCCGGAATCATTGATACACGTTCAGTGGAGGCAGACACACAACAGGATGCACGGAATGAATCCCTGCCGTACTATCTGGCGGAGGAGTTCGCGATGCATACCAACCGGCCGCTGTTTATCACCGGCAAAGCCGGAACGGGAAAGACGACGTTCTTGCGGAAGTTGCGCGAACAGACGCCGAAGCACATGGCAGTCGTGGCGCCAACCGGCGTGGCAGCCATCAATGCCGGCGGAATGACCATTCATTCGTTCTTTCAGTTGCCCGTCCGGACACTCATTCCCACACCGCAGTCGTACAAGCAACTATTTGCAGAACAGCGACTTACGCAGCGAAAACGCAATCTGATTTATCACCTGGAGATGCTGGTGATAGACGAAATAAGTATGGTTCGGGCGGATGTGCTGGACGCGATAGACGCCGTGCTGCGACGGTACAAATACCGCAAGGACCAGCCGTTCGGAGGCGTGCAGGTGGTGATGATCGGCGACCTGTTTCAGCTCTCACCGGTAGTGACGCGCGGAGAGGACGAAGAGGCGATGAAGAAGTACTACGAAGGACCGTATTTCTTCCAAGCGAAAGTGATGCAGGAGTTGCAACCGATTTACGTGGAGCTCGATCATGTCTTCCGGCAACAGGATCAGACCTTTGTCCAACTGCTAAACGAAGTGCGTGAGAACCAGCTGACTGCGCAGGGCCGTGCGTTACTCAGCGCACGGTACAACCCGCGGTTCAGGAACACGGATGAGGACTTCCATATCACCCTCACGACCCACAACCGCCTGGCGGACGAACTGAACGAACGCGAGTTAGCCAAACTGCCGGACGAACCGTGTGTTTTTACGGCGGAAATAAAGAAAGATTTTCCAGTCAATATCTTCCCCACGGACGAAGAACTGACGCTCAAAACCGGTGCGCGGGTGATGTTCGTGCGCAATGACGACCAGAAGCCGCGGCGGTTCTACAACGGCAAGATCGGCGTGATCACGGAGATCGACAGCGACAAGATCATTGTGCGCTGTGAGGACGGCGAGATAGAGGTGACGCGTATGGTGTGGGAGAATATCCGCTACCGCGAGGACGAGAAAACGGGCAAGATAGATGAGGAGATTTTAGGGACGTTCACCCAATATCCGCTGCGGCTGGCGTGGGCAGTGACGATCCACAAAAGCCAGGGTCTGACGTTCGACAAAGTGATCATTGACGCGGCACGCGCTTTTGCGGCAGGGCAGGTCTATGTGGCACTTTCCCGTTGCCGGACGCTTGAAGGTATCGTGCTCTCTTCACCGCTCGATTATGTGGAGCTGGACAACGACCCTTCCGTGCTGCGTTATACCGACAGCCAACCGTCCGTAGAGACGGTCAATCAGACACTTCCGACGGCGCGCAAGGAATACGAGATACAACTGTTCAGCGCACTTTTTGACTTCCACCGAACCATTTCGTTGGTCGATCAGATGCGCAAGATGGCGACATCCAAAGTGTCGTTCAACGCCGAGACCCTGCCGTTCTTGGAGAGCCTGCAACCCGTTTTCACCGAGTGGCAGGACATCGCCGATAAGTTCCGGCCGCAGTTGACCAAACTGCTGCTTTCTGCCGACAAGACGCGTTTGCGTGAGCGTCTGCATGCCGCGTGCGGGTATTTCGTGCCGCTGATGGAACCCATCGCGCAACGGATAGCCGACCATCCCTGCCGAAGCAAGAACAAAGCCGATGTATCGGATTTTGAGCCGTTGCTGAGTGACTTATTCTTAGTCCTGCACGAGAAGATGCATCTGATGCGATCGCTCCTCCAAACGGACTTTCCATCGTCCGAATCGCTGCTCCAAGCCCGTAACACCTTCGTGGCTCCGATGGACGATTTGCAGCCGCTCATGGAAAAGGCAAAGAAAGTGACGAAGGGACAAAGCACCAAGGACAAAGGGACAAAGCCAACGAAACGCCCCGCCAAAAACGAGATACGTCCAGACGCATTAGACGACATGGCGGTGGAAGCCCTGATTCACGACATGTTAGAGGAAGGCAAACCTTCTTCCTATCTCTTGGATTTCATCAAAATGATGCGCAAGAAACCTGCGCAGGACAAACCTGCCGTATCTCAAGCAGGTGCGCGTTGGACAACAGAGGACGACCTGCGTTTGCGTGAACTCTTCCTCGAAGGCACGCCCATCGCGCAATTAGCCTGTGATTTCAACCGCACGTACGGTGCCATCCGTTCCCGCCTCAAGAAATTAGGCTTGATCGAATAGTGCGCATCTGTGTTCGTCTCGTATCCTTTGGTTATATAGGTAAATGACCATAACACACCACAGCCACGACTGCGGCGATTTGGAGGATGAGGATGGCGGGGAGGCCGTAGCGGAATTTGGCGTGCTGGGTTTTGTGATGCCAGAGTTTCATGCCGAGGAGTGCACCGATGCTGCCGCCGGCAACGGCTATCCAAAGTAGGGTCGCTTCTGTGATGCGCCATTTGTCATGTTGCGCCTTCCATTTGTCGATGCCGTACAGGAAGAACGCGACGATATTAATCGCTGCGAGGTAAATCAGAAGGCCATATAAGAGGTATTGGCTCATTTACGCCAGGATGTCTTTGTATTCGTCGGTGCGGGTGAGGAGGGCTTGGGCGTAGGAGCAGACTGGGATGATTCGGCGGTTGTTGGCGCGCGCAAAATCCACGGCGGCAAGAACCATCTGACGGGCAATACCTTTGCCTTCAAAGCCCTCAAAGACGCGTGTGTGGTCAATCATCATCCGTTCGGGCGTGGGGCGTGCGTAGGTCATCTCGCCGACCTGCACGGGTTCGGTACATGCGCCTTCTTCGGTGGCTTGCAGCCATGCTTCAAAAACGCCGTTCTTTCCGGTCTCTTGGTGTTGAATAGTTATCATCGTTGTTCCAGTTCTAATAATCGTTTCTTAATTTCTATGCCGTATTCGTAGCCGCCTATTTTGCCGTGTGCGGCGATGACGCGGTGGCAGGGAATGAGTAGCGCTACAGGGTTCGCTCCTACGGCTTGTCCTACAGCCTGCGCGGATTTGCAACCCACCATCCGGGCTATCTCTCCGTAACTGACCGTCTTGCCATACGGAATAGTTGATAGAGTATGCCAGACGCGTTGCTGAAACGCCGTGCCTTTGGGGCGGACGGAAATACGCCCGTCTTTTTTTGTGCCCATGACGGCATTCTCCGTCCGCTTACCGCTGAAATACTCATCCTGCCATCGCCGTACTTCATCGAAGACAGCGATTGCCTGCGTTGGCATGGAGTGGGGTATTGTCCCGTTGCCGGAGTTCCCTGATTGCATGTCGACTTGCTCTGCTCCGAACCGCAACGCCGTCAGCACCTCTCCGTCACTCTCCATAACGATTGTACCAAGAGGTGACGGATATGTAGCGACAAACATCATCTCTGTATATTTTGTGAATGATGTATATACTCAATAATCGCTGCAAAGGTACAAAGATTCTTTGAAATGAGCAAATATTTACTCAATTTTATTTGAATTTTTACTCAATTCTATTGATCATAAGGTCTGCTGATTTGGGGGCAATTGAACCGAGATGGGCAGGCAATAGGTTCGGTGATGGATAACAGATGACTAAGAATATACAAGAACAACTAACGATTTAAAGGACCCCCGAATCCAATTCGGGGTAAAAGAAGAAAGAATTTTAACATGGCAGAAATGGCAAAAGTGGCAAATAAAATGACATGACCGAATTGACCGGATTGACCGTTTGGGGTGAAACGGTCAAAAAGGTCAAAACGGTCAGAACAAAAAATCACATGACAAAGTTATACGGAGAGCGAGGAGGTAAGTTTTTACATAAGCAAGGGTTTGGGCGATAAATCGCTGTGGGAGGATACTTTTATACGCGTTCCGGATGTGAGATGGTTATTTCTGCGCCGGGAGAGGAGGCATAGAACATGTCGAGAATGACGGGCTCGGCGCCTCGGTTTTCGCCGCGGTGGACGGTGCCGATGACCTCTATCATCGCTTCGCCAGCATGGAAAGTGCGTTCCGTGCCATCGGCACAGACGATGGTCAGTTCGCCCTGCTGGATAATACCGTAATTGATGACGGTATGGTGATGCCATTCGGTCTTGGCGCCGGCAGGAAAGACCAGACGCTTGACAATCAGTTCGGGTTTGCCGACAGGATAGTCCGGCAGGGGCGCTCCATCCCAAGTTTGGGAGGAACGGAGCAGTTCAATTGTTTGAATAGCCATAGTTTTATCAGAAATGTTTGTTATGTACCACTTTTCACAAAGGGAACGGAGCTGCGGTTCGTTACGGATGATAGCGCGCAACTGCTCCAGACTCCGCACATTGCGCTCGGAGTTGAGCCATAGGCGCATATAACCGCCTTCGGCGTATTTCTCCAGGAGATGTTCGCGTGAACGAGTGTATAGTGTTTCAAAATCGCCGTTCGGGTAGAGTTTTGCGGAGTATGCCATCGTACGTGCAATGACGGTCTCGGGAATGATCTGTCTGTCGGCTTCGGCAACGATAGCGCCGTAAATGGTACGCGGCGGGTTCTTACCGCTTGCGCGGTGGTCTTCCACCGCATCGCGCATGGTCAGCAGCTGTTCCTCCGTGAACCACAGCCGGAGTTTGGAATCCGCCATCAGGATTTCGCCGGAACGGATATGATGTGTCTCGCGGTCGAAACGCAGCCCGAGGTCATGGTATGCGGCAATGACATATACCATCTGTTCGTTTGCATTATGTTCGCGCGCTAAGATGAGTGACTCGCGAATTACTGCCTCCGCATGGTCGCGTTTGTGACCTCCGTCAAAGGTATCGTACTGCGGCAGGATCTCCTGCTCAATATATTTCTTTAATTCCGTCATGTGTGTTGTCTGCATTGCCATGATTCTAAATTTTTCGCAAAAATAGAGAAAAAAACTGACATGTGCAAGAATTGTTTCTTTTTTTTTGTGTATGTCGAAAAATTGTAGTACCTTTGCTGACATGAAAACGATAGAGGTAGTAGCTGCCGTCATTTATGACGAGCAAGGACGGATCTTTGCCACGCAGCGAGGATATGGAGAGTGGAAAGACTGGTGGGAGTTTCCCGGAGGTAAGATAGAGCCGGGAGAGGAGCGAGACCAAGCTTTGAAAAGAGAGATCCGCGAGGAGTTGGACGCCGAGATAGAGGTTGGGGAGTTAATGAAGACGATAAATTATGACTATCCTTCATTCCATCTGACGATGCATTGTTTCCGATGTACATTAGATAGTGCTGTCACGCTCAAGGAACATGAGGCAGCCAAATGGCTGAAGCCGACGGAACTAAATTCCGTTCGGTGGTTACCGGCGGATGAAGGATTTATCGTGGAGTTAAAGTAGAAGGTATAAGCAACCCCCACCTCACACGCGAGGTACGCTGTGAGATGGGGGATTTTTCAGCTCAAAAATATACATAGTTACTCTTTTGGTTGTTCGTCGTTCTCCGACATATTGCGGAAGAAGAGATCGACCACGCGTTTGGTGACGACGGTCTTGCGCACGGCGTGCCGCACTTTGTCCGCCGACGAAGATCCTTCGTCTTTGGTAGCAGTAGCCGCTGCTTTCTCCGCCTCCTCCACTTGTTTCTCGCGGGCGTCGATCTTCGCTTTGAGCGAGTCGGAAGCGTGTGCGTAGAGGAAGTTATAGCAAGGCTCAGCAGCCTTCATGATATACGGCGTGAGGAAGGTTGTGAGCACCGAAGCCGCCACGATGATCGGGTAGATAACAGGGTCGGTAACACCCAGTTTGGAACCGAGCGAGGCGATGATGAAGGAGAACTCGCCAATTTGTACGAAGGAGAATCCGGTCATCATAGCGTCCTTGAGCGTTTCGCCGCCCCACCAGCAGCCGAGCGTGCCGAAGAGGATCATGCCGATGATGATGACTACAGCCACGAAGAGGATTGAATCCCAATAAGTTACAAGCGAAGTGGGGTTGATCATCATACCGACGGATACAAAGAAGATAGCGGCAAAGACATTCTTCAACGGCGTCATGAGATGCTCAATGCGATGTGCCTCTTTGGTCTCGGCAAGGATCATACCCATGACGAAAGCGCCGAGAGCGGAACTGAAGCCTGCTTCTTCTGCGGTCAGAACCATACCCAGGCAGAGACCGAGGGAGAGGACGATGAGGATCTCATCGTTGAGATACGAGCGCACCCAGCGGAAGAGGGTCGGGATGATCAGGATTCCGACGACGAACCAAACGACGAGGGTGACAGCCAAAATACCGACTTTCTCAAGCAGCTCGGTACCCTCGAAATTGTTTCCCACCGCAATCGAGGAGAGCAAGACCATGAGAACAACCGCCACGATATCTTCGAAGATGAGAATGGAGGTAGCTCCTTTGACGAACCGCGCTTTGGATAGTCCCGCTTCGTCCACCGCCTTCATCACAATCGTCGTAGAAGACATACAGAGCATAGCGGCAAGGAAGATGGAGTTCATGTTGTCCAGCAACGCAAACCGTCCGACGCCGTACCCGAGGACGAGCATACCGAGCACGATGGTAGCGGCACCGACGAGCGCCACTTTGCCGGACTCGAACATGTTCTTGAGTCGGAACTCCAGTCCGATACAGAAGAGGACGAAGAGTACACCGATGTTACCCCAAGTCTCGACATTCTCCATGTCAACGAGTTTCTCGCCGAAGAGGTGAGGACCGACTAAAATACCGGCTACGATATAGCCGAGAACAACGGGCTGCTTGAGCAGCTTGAAGAGCAAGGCAACTATGCCTGCTGTGATCATCAAGATGTAAAGATCGTGAACCATATTATTTATATTTTGTAGTTTGTTGTTTTAGAAGGGATAGCCGATGCCGAAGTTGAGACGGAGGGCGTCAAGGGCAGAGGGAATGTTAAAATAGGTGGTGATGGGCTGCGTCTTGTCCACCTTTCCTTCTTTGTCGTATCGGAAGGTCTGGTATGGCGAGTGGATAGCCACGCCGAGGTCCAGCCGGATGACGAGTCCTTCTAGGTCAAGTCGCAGACCGGCACCCGTTCCGAGGGCGATCTGTTTGGCGAAATCGGGGTTGTTATAGAGTCCGTCTTTCAGGTCCTCGGGTATCTCCAGCCGCGTCAGGTAATCCTCGTATCCGGCAGCTTTGAATAGGTCCACGGTCGAGTACCAGTTCCAGACGTTTCCGGCATCGACGAAAGCGGCTCCGTAGAGTTTCCAGACGATGGGGAAGCGGAGTTCGACATTCGCCTCCAGTTTGAAATCGCCTGCATGGAAGAAGTTCTGGTTATACTTGGCGGAGTAGAAGTTACCCGGTCCATAGGCGTACGGCGAAGCGGCACGCATACCGTTCGGTCCGCCGGCATAGAAAGCCTCGGAGAGGGGCGCGAAATAGGAGTTACCTAATGGAATATTCGCTCCCGCGAAGAGCCGCGTAGCCAGCGATACTTTCTCCGTAAAATTGAATTTATTACGCAATTCCAGCGATAGTTTGACAAACTGGTTGAAAGTGATCTTGCCGAGCGGTTTGTCCTGCTCGTTCCACTTATGTCCGAAGGCGCAATAGAGCGCGTTGATGAGGTTGCCGGACTCCTTGACGCCGAAATCGAACATGGTGTTGACGGCGCGTTTGGAGCGGTAGTTATTATAAATGAAGTTATATCCAATGGAAGGCACGAACTCGTTTCCGGCGATGACCTTGATGAGTTGCGGGTATTCCGCCGCCTTGTCCAACAGATCCGCCGACTCCGCCTTCATCAGCACAACCGAGAGGGAGAAGGGCATGAAGGCGTGTGTGATATAGGGGTTGTTAGCGGAATGGAAGAAATAGGTGAACGAGCCCGAGAGCTTATGCACACCATACCCTCCGGCGATGTTCTCGTATTGGTATCCCATCATGTATTTGGTGTCTCCTTCGGGGTTGTTCTTTCCAGCCCAGTGGAGGTAGGGGAGGACGAGCGCTGCGTTCACGCCGAGTTTGTAAGTATCGGTTTTCTTCGGGTCGCCCGGATGGCGGTTGCGGAGTGCCCAGTAATAAGCTCCGTTCGCTTTGACGGTAAACGTCTCTCCGTTGCCGAGGACATTCTTGAGGTCATACTTGAGGCTGGCGTCCGGACCGAGGGAGTTATTGGAACGGTATGCTATACCGGCGTCTCCCGTAAGGCTGTGTGTGCGTGAGATGGTGTCTCCCAGATAACTCTCCCAATGTCTCCATGACTTGGTCGCGCGGACGCCGAGACCGGATTTGTTGAGTTCGCCCTCCAGAATATTGTTGTAGTCGCGCTGGGAGTACAAGCGGACGGACAAACCGGGCAGGATACGGTAGTCGGCGGTCAGAGAGGAGAAGAGTCCGTTCGTCCTGTTGACCTCGGGATTGTCGGAGATAGTGGATCCGAGGGTGATTCGCAGGCGGTCTTTGAGGAAGGACTTGCTGATGGCGATATTCATATCGTTGGATTTGCCGGAGGCATGCCGTGTCTGTCCGGAACTGATGTCAATCTCCATGAATTTGCCTACTTTGGAGTTCGCCATGGCGGCGTTGATACGGCTGTTGATGATGGAGGAGAGGGCGTATCCTTCGCGTTGCGCGGCTACGTTGCTCTCGCCAACGTACATGCCGGTAGCGAGGAGGGTGGCAGCGAGTCCTTCGCGCGTGCCTTCATCAACGGACGCCAGCTCACGCGTGATGGCTTCGTCCTGCGGCGCTTCCAGAAAGAAATCGATGGACTCCAGACCAAGAGAGTCCAGCTCTCCGTTGACGCGCACGCCGGTTCGGAAATCCACACGCCGGGTGTCTTCGCCTTCGGACTCCACGTCGGCTTTCACTTTCTGGGACGCAGAGACATCCAGCCGGGTCTTGCCGATGGGACCATGGAAGGCTATATGGCTGCCGGAATCGACTTTGAACGGCATGACGGGGTATATCTTAGGCGAATAGCGGAGAGTACCGTCGTCCACGTTGATCTGTCCGCCCAGATTGAGCGGAAGGGAGTCGGCGGTAGCAAACCGGACGTTGACAGCGCCGTGCGGCTTGACCTGGGCGAGGTTTTTCTTGTCGATAGGGTAGGTAAGGTCGGTTGTAGGCAGGATGGTGACATCTATGTCCGCGACGATGGAGTCGAGCGGTCCTGTGACCTTGCCGCGGATGTCGGTCGCGAGGTCGCCATAGACAGGTATGGGTCCGCCTTTGGGCAGCTTGACCGGAGCGAAACTGTCGGCAGCCAGAGTGACCTCCATCCGCATGGTGTTCAGATCCAGACCGCCTGTGAGGGCGATATACGTGCTGTCTGCGCCATAGACCGGCAGTCCGTTGAGATCGATATGGTTATGCTCCATGATGATGGGTGTCTCGCCGAGCCCGATAGCTACTTGGTACGGCTTGTATTCGGCTTGTACGCCGATGGGCTGCACTTCAGCGGAGATGTCAGTCTTGTGTGGCAGTCCGTCCACGGTTGCTTTGGCTCGCACGGCTCCGTGCAGGGCTGTCTCTTCGGGTAAACGGACGATCCCTTTCACTATGTCCAGCGGAATATCATCGAGCCGCACATCGGCTTTGAGCGCGTGGGCGTAGTTCTGCGAGGGCTCGATCCTGATGTCGGCTGTGCGCGAACCTAAGTCCATCGTGCCGTAAGAGAGGCTGTCGAGCGTTAGTCTTCCGTCTCCGCGGAGGATATTCTCTGTCCGTTTCAGATTCATCCGCAGTATCGCATCGGTACACAGTCCTTCGACCGCTGCCACTCCGTCCGAAAGGCGTGTGCGGGCATCGAGCGCGAGATCCGTTTGCCCTTCGGTCATATGGATGTCCAGCGTGGCGTGAGCAGAGGGCAGGCGGAAAATAGTACTGTCTTTCGTACGCTCTATTTCGGGCATGGCGGCGGCAAGCGAGATGCCGGTCTGCAGCGAGTCGGAAGCGAGGGCGAGGTTGATTCGTTGGATGTCCAGTCCGAGGCGTTCGATGATCGGCTGCGCCGGACTGCCGTGGAAGAGCGCGATGGTGGCGTCGATGGCAGGGATGAGATGGCGGAGTGTGTCCAGCATCGTGAGGTCGGTCAGAGAAGTGATCGGCGTGAGAATCGTTGAGTCGCTGACTGCTCGAAGCAAGGGCTGGAGACGGTTGACGAAAGCGAGAGCGTGCATCGGCGTGCGCGCAGAGAGATTCAGACCGTCCGCAGCCAGATCCACAGAAGTCGTGCTGTCCGTTGCAAAATCCAGATTCAGTTTGGAGGAGGCAAAATCTTCCCCCGCCACATGCGCCTTCACATTGCGCATCCGGGTATGGTAATCGACGCGGATGTGCTCCGGCGTCATAAACTCCGCTACGCGGAACTGATGCTCGGTCTGCGCTTTGACCCGCAGGTCTTTGCTGCTCATGGCGAACGGCAGATGGAGCGTTCCTTGCACTTCCTGGTTCGCCAACTCGGCATTCAGACGCAGGCCGGACGCGTCTATATCGCCATAGACGGCATCGTCCAGCCGGAGGTTCACCTTACTTTTCATCGCGCGGGAACGAGGGTTGATACCTTTGCCGGTAGCGTCCAAGTCTCCGGCGAGAATGATGCGTGTCGAGTCCTTGAGGAAAGGCGTGAGGTTGACGCGGTCGATATGAACGGTGGCGTCATAGATTTCGTCGTTGATGTCGTAATACGCGCGGAGTTGGGCTTTGGAGCCGCGGAACTCAGCTTCTCCGACCGTCTGAACACTCATGGAAGCGAGGTTCATCTCGGTCGTCTGCAGATCCGCTTTGGCGCCTATCTCGGACGAGCGGACATGGAGTCCCGGGCTGGTGATGAGACTATGCGCTATGTCTGCGCACGCGCCGCCGTAAATCGTGTCCGCAGGAATACGCAGGTTATTGAGAGCGAAGACGAAGCCGCCAACGTTGAGCCTCCGTGCGTCATAGCAGTTCGCCCCCACATCGACGAGCGCGCTCGTCGAGAGCGTGCGGGTGTTGATAGCCATCCCCAGCGGCATCAGGCGGAAATGGATGTTGCGCAGTTCGCCGTCCGGCAGATCAAAACAGAGACGCAGAGGCGCAACCGAGTCAGTCGGAGGTGGTGGAGCCAGCGTGTCCGGTCTCAAATCAATCCCCACATCCGCATCGTGGATCCGCAACCCGTGCAAAGGATATTTGCCTTCGGCAATCGAGATCTCAGGACTCGATGTCTGTAGCAGTCCTACAATCGCGTCCACACCGACGGTCTTGATAAGACTGTCGGAATGGAAAGTGGTGTTCTCCAGATGCAGATAGTCCACCTGAATAGGTGGAATGATGAAAGATGAATCGTTTTTGGCAGGTGGAGCTTGCGTCGTGCGTACGAGTGCGCTGAGGTGCAACGCGCGCGTATAAACTAACGTGTCCACACCCCGATGACCTACAAAAAGGCTGTCTATCTCTACCCGAATCGGCAGATCCTCTTTGCCTTTGTACGCTCGGTAGAGCACCTTCGGCGAGTGATGGAACGGAGAGAGATAAATCCGCCCAAGATCGATGTCCCAACCGGTTTTCTCGTTCGCAACCGCAACACCTTTTTCTACTATTTTACTCCGCACAGAGTCCACATAAACTCCTGCTCCCACCGCAATCAGCAGCAAGAGCACTATTCCCAGAATGACGCCCGTGAGCGCCACAGGAATCTTCCATATGAGCGACTTCCCTTTCAAAAGCTTTTCTGCACACCGAATTTGATGCCGTATAATCCCGGCGTGAACTGGTTATTGAGCAGGTTGCTCAGCTTGCCCGAGAAGATGATGATATCATTCGTGTATTCGCGGCGGTCTGTGTAGAAAAACGCCGTCCCGCTGTAACCCAGCGAGAGGATCGAGAAGAAGATCTGGAACGTGCTCTTGCGGCTGAACTGGTACGTAATGACCGGCGACACCTGGAATCCGTAGGTTATTTCATGACGTAAGCCGTCGTAATAGGTATGCGCGGCGTTGCCCTCTGTCACTCGCGGAAACGCCATTCCCGTGTAGAGGTGCGCCTCCAGCCATATACCCACCTTGTCGTTGAAGAGCGTCTTCATCTTGTAACGCACATACGGCGTCACCTCCCATGAGCCTACGTGAACACGCAGGTCCGCTCGGATGGTCGTGTCCTGTTCGGAGACAAGAAACGAAACCCTCGAACTGGCATAACTGCCGCCGAAGCGCAGACCCATATGCCATTTCTCGTTAAGACGCCAGCCTAACCCCGGCGTCAAGGATAACGACCATCCGTTCTCATTCACTTGGTCGCGCGTGTCGTTATGGAAATAAATGTCGAAATTATAGCCGTAATAAAGTTTCTGTTTCCACAAGGGAATCTCTTTCGCCGGCATGGCTACTTGGGCTGTGTCTTGGGCGGCACTTATGCTGTCCTGCGGCGTCTCGACCGTTTTCGTCTCGCCTGCGATAGCCGCCACATCCGCCAGCCCTTCGGCGACACGGTCTTTTTGAGCCATACCGGGGAGTGCAAAGCACACTACGATCAGCAGACCGATCATACGGATCGATCGCAAGGTGAGAGAAGAGAGATACTTCATGTTAGAATTGCAATGCTACTGCCATCCCGCCGTTGCGGTTCATGCCAAACACCCAGCGCAGATCCGGACGTTTCGCCTTCTCTATATTGTACAGGTTCACAGCCTTGTGCATCCGCGTGTAGCCGACCGCAAGGCAAGTAATACCCGCTACCGTCACTCCCGCGCCGAGGGAGGTCAGTGAGTAACTGATGTCCAGCATGTAATCCTGCGTGATCTGACCGCGAAGACAAGATGTCAGCAACGAACTGCCGACCGAGTTAACAGCCAATCCGATTCCGAAGCAAGTCCAACCGGCAACACCCAGTTTATGACCGTTGCGGAACAACTCAAACGCCTCCGGACAGCTGTTCTTAAGGTAACCCTTAAACTCGCGTTTGTTCATCATACTGCCGTCCATCATGTACTTGTCGCCCACACGATAAACAGGCGATTGAGCCATGGCGCTCATTGACAACATGACCACCATGCACATAGCTAAAAATTTCTTCATATTTTGATTGTTTTATTATTGATACTGGGGTTTGCACCTAAACGAGTGCAAAAATACAACTTTTTTTTGAACCGCACAACTATATTATTAAGAAATTATGTACTTTTATTAAGAAAATGACTAAAAAGTGGATATGTCGCTTGCGATATTAAAGTATTTTTACTAATTTTGCACTCGATTTTAATCGAACACGATGTACGAAACATTTATTACTTTTAATACTTACTATTATGAACATCTATGATTTTACGGTGTTGGACACCAAGAAAAATGAAGTCAAATTGGACGAGTACAAAGGCAAAGTCCTTTTAGTGGTAAATACCGCCACCGGTTGCGGATTTACGCCCCAATACGAGGCGCTCGAAAACCTTTACAAGAAATACAAAGACCAGGGTTTGGTCATCTTGGATTTCCCTTGCAACCAGTTCGGCGAGCAGGCTCCGGGCACGGAGGAGGAGATTGTGTCTTTCTGCCAGCTCAAATACAAAGTGTCTTTCCCGCAGTTCGCCAAGATCGAGGTGAACGGCGAGAACGAGAGCCCGGTATTCACCTACCTCAAAGAGCAGGCTCCGACCGAGCAATACAACGGACTCGGCGCAAAAGCGACCGGCGCGATGTTGAAGAAAATCAGCAAGTCCTACCAGAAAGAGTCCGACATCCGTTGGAACTTCACCAAGTTCTTGCTTGATCGCGAGGGCAAAGTAGTTGGCCGTTTCGCTCCGACCACCAAGCCCGAAGACATCGAGGCAGAAATTGTAAAATTATTATAATTAACTTTTAAAATCAATAAAATATGACAAAGGAAGAAGCAGTACCTCAACTACATCGACAAACTGGGTTACGAGAACTTCTTAATTGAGATGATGTAATGAAAGAGCAAGTTTTAGCTGCCATGCGTGCAGCAGGCAAGCCGGTTTCGGCTGGCGAAGTGACAGCCGCTCTCGGCGCAGACCGCAAAGAGGTGGACAAAGCCTTCGCTGAACTCAAGAAAGAAGGCGCCATCGTTTCGCCCGTTCGCTGTAAGTGGGCTCCGGCGAACTAAATGACCAAATGGTAAATCTTATTGGTCTTCTCATCCCGTTGTTAAAACGTTAAGCCGTTAAACTATTAAAACGCAAATACCATGACTCTCAAACTTTTCTTTCAGGCTCTGACGAAGTTCCTTGCCGGCTTGTTATTGGTCGGTTTGCTGCTGTTCCTGCCTGCCGGCACGTTCGATTACCCGCAGGCGTGGCGGCTCATCGGACTGCTGTTTATGCCGATGATTATTGCCGGTGTCTGGCTTATGATCAATCAGCCGGAACTGCTGCGCAGACGGTTGAGCGCCAAAGAGGAACAGCACGAACAGAAATGGGTGGTGGCTTTGAGCGGATTGCTTTTTGTGGCGATGTTCGTTGTGGCAGGGCTTGGCCGTCGTTTCGGTTGGTACATGCTGCCTGATTACGACTGGATTACGTACCCTGTTATCGCGCTTTTTCTCATAGGCTACGGGCTCTATTTCCAAGTGCTCCGCGAAAACGTGTGGCTCTCACGAACCATCGAAGTACAGCACGACCAGAAGGTCATTGACACAGGGCTGTACGGCAAAGTCCGCCATCCGATGTACGCGGCTACGCTGTTGCTGTTCCTGAGTATGCCGCTGGTGTTGTGCTCGCCGTGGGCGTTTGCTATCATGCTGCTGTATATCCCGATAATTGCACTCCGTATCCGCAACGAGGAGCAGGTGCTCGAACGAGACCTGAAAGGCTATAAGGAATACAAACAACAAGTCCGTTATAAGGTCATTCCGTATATTTGGTGATATGAACTTCCAACTCTTCGGCACAGAAAAAGCCCCGACTTTGCTGCTCATTCCCGGCTTGGGAGTGTCGTACGAGATCTTCCTTCCGCTCATTCGCCTGACGGAAGACCGTTTCCGTATCATCGCCGCTGAAGTGGACGGTTTCACGCTCGGCAAGCACACGCGTTTCACGTCTGTGGACGACCAAGCCGCACAAGTCATCGCCTATATAAAAGCGCATTTCGACGGACATCTGGATTACGCCTATGGGCTTTCGCTGGGTGGTACTTTCGACCAATGCGCCGCAAGCGGAAGAACTCCCACAAGAGGAGTGTATTAAAATCTTGGAAAACGCTACGGCAGGTGTGCTATGCGTTTTGGGTGAAGGCGGTTACCCGTACGGAGTGCCTCGTTTACACCGGGGTTCACTCCTTCATTGCACAGAGGGGTCAATGAGCGGCGAGGATCGCCAAAGAGGTAATTACTGAGTTGCGTGCCCTTTAAGCCCTTAGCAGCGAGCAACGCTTTGACAACTTTTCCGTTGTACATAGCCTATTCGAATTT
>CACWZZ010000025.1 GCA_902765485.1 uncultured Bacteroidales bacterium | reverse complement strand
TGAAACAATGAAAACAGCATTCAGCCATCAGCCATCAGCATTCAGACGAAGCGTTTTAGTCTTTGTTCTTTGCTCCTTGTTCCTTGTTCCGGCATTTGCCCAAGAGGCATTCTATATCTACCGCAACGACGGGGATTTCAACGGTTTCTTCTATGATGAAGTGATCGAGATGCGGCAGTCCAAGATCGGCGTGGACTCGATTGAATATGACCGCTGGGTGACACAAGAGGTCGTGTTGGCAGATACAATTTACCGTATTCCGTTAGCGGCGATTGACTCCATCGGCTTCCAACAGCCCGAAATACGATTTAACCCGCGTGTTAAGTTTATGGAAAAAGAAGGATTGTGCCCGTACTATCTTGGATGTGGAAATACAGACACAGAGTTTAGATTCCAAAATCTTCCGGCTCATTTAGTGCCGCAAGTGGGCGATGTATTGATAGGTCTACCTACGGACTCTATAGCCGAAGACAAATACTACGATTGGGATTATTTCGGCAGTTTCAGTTGCGTGGTAGAAGAAGTGCGCCCTGGAGAGCCGTGGGAAGGAGAAAATCTCACAATCGTCTATGGTCGTCCCGTGGATAAACCGAGCGACGTGTTCGAACAATATATCACGGTAGAAGAAATCGGAGTGGATGAAAACAACCAAATACTTCGGCGTGTTGCGGGCTGTACACCTGATGGCCTCCCTAGAAAAATGAAAGACGGTGATACCGGTGATATTAAGTGGTTTAATTTTAACGGAAAAATCACACATGCTTGGAATCCGTCCGAGAACTCATCCATCGACCTCTCTGCGGATGTAAGCCTCGTCTTCAAACTCCGTATAGCCTATGAACTTACATGGACCAAGGTATTTGTCAAACTGACGAAAGATATGAGTTTCTCCATTCAACCGTCTATAGGAATAGCGGCAAATATGGGATGGGAAGGTTCACCGGGTAAATTCCTATGGATGCCGGAGTTGTTAGCTCCTGCTCCTTGTCCTATTATAAGAGTAAATCCTTTGCCCGATGTCTTCTTGAAAGTGTCCGGCAGTATCGAAGGACGATTTAATCTGCCTAAAGTGCAATTAGGTTTTGGAGATGAACTGATTATTAACAGCAGCGCGTGGTTCCCTATATCTTATACGATTCATCCTCTTCCCGATAAGGATAAAGAGGCAGACGCAAATATTTTTGATGTGTCCGGTGGATTAAAAATGAGTGGCGCTCTACAAATGGGTATTGAATTTCAGGCCATTATCGGCACAGCCAGTTGGATTAAGAAAATTATCAATGCAGATGTCGGCTTACACCTTTACACAGGTCCGAAACTGAGCGGTGAAATCAGTTATGACTCTAAAGTAACGGCAGCTTCACATGATTATTGGATGCTCTCTAATGGACATGTTGATCTTTCTCTCTTGGCACTTGATCTGGAAGCCGGAGCTACTGCAGGAATCGGATGGAGCGATCCCGAAGAAATTAAGTTCTATGAGAAGAGTTGGGACTTTATGACCAGTACCGTTCGTCTCGCTCCTACTTTCAAAAATTCTGAGTGGTTTCCTACTCCAAAGAACCTCGTAGCGCGTATCCATCCTAACTCGGACTATCAGTTATTTGCTCGAAAGATCAAAATAGGTCTCTTTGACAAGGATATCACGGATACTACAATGAACCAACTGCCAATAGCCACTACGGCAGAAAAATCGATTTATACATCGTATCTGGATACTATGTACGAAGGTCGTTTCCCTGTGGATAGTTTGAAAGCTCGTCCATATCATATTTATCCGATTATTGATTGTGGAGCTTTGGGAGAGTATACGGTCGCCAGTGCCGGTACAGAGGTAGTGCCTTTAACTACATTCGAGTTACAGAACAATGAAATTCATTTCAATGCAGCCGGCAATAACAAACCATCCATTACATTTACCTCCAATGTGGCTGATGGGGAGTTGATATATTGCAGGTATGAAGGGGATGCAAATCACTATATTCGTTCTCATAAACTCGATACGGTTGATTTGCAAAAAGGCATCTACAAAATGACTTTTGAGGGCTATCCTTGCGAGCAGTTATGGGAAATGCCGCCTATCTCAAAAGACTCTGATGATATGGATCCAATGATTGAAATATCGTGTAGCTATCATTGCGATACTTGCCCTTTACGGATTGATAAGCATTTCGGAGTTTCGCAAGATGTAGCGCCATTGACAAACATGAGAGTATCCGTTGGTGCAAGTTCCAATTTCTACACCACAAAGTACCCAACTGATAACATACCTATTTCGGTAAGTTATGATGGACCGGTTACAGTGACACGTGTAGGTGAGAATGTTATCGAAATAAGCGGAGAGACTACTTCGGGTGTAGATAGAATGACGATTTCAATGACGCTTACAAATAATCGGAATGAAGATACCGGTTTCAACGACGAATATACTGTTACCGGCTATATCACGCATAAAAATAATTACCCGCATTTGTATGGTTGGTTTGCAACTGCTACTTTCAGTGGAGTAGGAAGAAATCGTACAATTACGGGGAATGTCACAAATGCAACATATAAGATAGTTGTAAGTGTAAAAGAAGATGGTTCTCCGTTCTATGAAGAAGTTTATCACTTTAGAGAAGGTTTGGGAGCCGGCGGAAGTTTAACTTGGGACCGCATCGATGTCCTGGTCGACGAATAACCCCTATTGATTCCCTCTCTCATCCCTGTCACTCGCGTGGCAGGGATGTTTTTATTCGGTGGGGGAGATGGAAGACGACATATCGTCGATAGCCGCCTTGCATTCTTTGAGCAGCGCGGTAGCCTCAGCCGCGAGACGTTTGTATTCGTCCATGGAGATGGCTTCGGAGGCTTCGAGTTGCGAGATGATGGCTTCCGCTTTCTTTATATTTTCATCGTAGTTCATATTCGTATCAGGGTATTTTTCTTCCGTTACTCCTCCGACTTTCTCCCGACGTCGTCGGCTTCCGATTACGTGTCGTTTACGTCTCGTTTACGTGTCGTTTACGTGTTTGAAAGCAGAAAGAGAGCTATTTTCCCTTGCCGCCCAAGATGACTCCGACGGTGAAGAAAAGGATCTTGAGGTCGAGGAGGAGGGACATGTTCTCTATATAGACGATGTCGCAGTTGAGTCGCTCGATCATTTTCTCCATGGTGTCGGTATAGCCGACGCGGATGGGTCCCCATGAAGTGAGTCCCGGACGGACTTTGTAGAGGAGGCAGTAATAAGGCGCTTCCTGCATGATTTGGTCAATGAAGAAAGCTCGTTCGGGTCGCGGACCGACGACAGACATTTCGCCGCAGAGGATGTTCCATAACTGGGGCAGTTCGTCGAGCCGGTATTTGCGGAGCCAGTGTCCGACTTTGGTGATACGCGGATCGTCATCTGCGGTCAGTTGGGGTGCTCCTTCTTCCTCGGCATGCTCCACCATCGTGCGGAACTTATGGATCCGGAAAGGCAAGCCGTAGCGTCCTATGCGCTCCTGGGAATAGAAGACGGAGCCTCGTGAGGAGAGCTTGATCTGCAAGGCAATCAGGGCAAAAAGCGGCGATAGGAGGATCAATCCGAGCGCGGAAGCGGTGATGTCAAAGGCGCGTTTGATACAGAGTTCGGCGTCGGTCATGTGGTAATCCGTGATACGGATGAGCGAGGGTCGGTCGAGATGTCCGATACGCGCAGCTCCGGTCAACATATCATACACGCGCGGAACCATACTGATCTCGCACGAGAGCGGGTACAAGCGCGCAATAAGGGTGTATAAATCCCGGTCGGTATAGCCTTTCGGCAGGTCAATAATCACTTCGTCCTGTTCGCCGGCTACCAGCTTCTCCGCTTCCTCCATGGAGTGAATCGTTTTGGTGCGCAAGATCCCTCTGCGTCGCGAGAGAAGGGTGATGGTCAGACGCGGTATATAACTGAGCGTGAACTGGAGCCCGAAGAGGACTATAAGCGACAGGAGATAGTGTTTGTAATTCTCCGTCGGGTCATCGATGATGATGATAAAGAAGAAGAGCAAGGCAATAACCGCGGCAGAGATGAACGTCCGCAGGAACTCGCGCCAGAGCGGCTTCTGGAAGGGTCGCAGGTAATAGCCGGAGAGGTAATAAACGGTCAGACAGACGAGCGGATAAGCGACCAGCGGGAGCCGGAAATCGAACGCCGGAATGAGTACGTCTTCCAAGAGCTCCACACGTCCCTCGTACACGATCCAGCGGAAGCCCAGAAAACAGAGCCACACCAGTTCGCTACTGATGAGGTCCGCGAGGATGTACCATATTTGCTGCTTCCTTCTTAACGTCATTATTGTCGGATTATGAGGAATGTGTTATCGCTGTTCACTTTGATGATGGAGCTGGGTTCGTGGGGCGTTTCGTCCTCTCTACGGAAGCGGCAGACATAGTCTGCGCCGTTCAGGATTGCTTCTTCTATCTCATGGAAGAAATGGGCAGTGGGATGTCCGCTGATGTTCGCCGAAGTGGAAACGATCGGGTGCTTCAGTTGGGCGCAGAGGGCTTTGCTGAAGGGCTCGGACGAGATACGGATGCCGATTGAGCCGTCTTCCGCAATCAGGTTTTTCGCCAGATGGCGGGCGTTGGGATAGATGATGGTGAGAGGCTTAGCATTTACCATTTGGTCATTTATGGTTTCTAACAGCATTTCCGCCGCCTCGGGAACGTCCACATAATAGTCCAGTTTGGCAGGCGAATCGAGAAGTACAAGCATAGACTTGGTATCTTCGCGTTGCTTGAGAGCGTATATTTTAGAGACCGTCGCTTCGTTGGTAGCATCGCATCCGATGCCCCAGACGGTGTCCGTGGGATAGACAATAATCCCTCCTTCGCGCAGGACGCGTACCGCTTCCTGCAAATCGTCCTTATCGTATCTATTCAAATCCATAGCGGCTGCAAAGGTACTGCTTTTTGCCGAATTTGACAAACAAATATTGCAAATTTAAGAAATTTTCTTAAAAAAGACGCTCTGCATTTGCATAATTGCAAAAAATGTTGTAATTTTGTACCCGATTAAATAGGCACAACGCAAAACAACTAAAAAAATATACTAAAACAATCAAAAATATACACAAATGAAAGAGTTAGATCTTACCAAGTATGGTATTCAGGGCGCACGTGTAATCGCCCACAACCCCTCTTACGAGTATCTATTCGCAGAGGAGACAAAGCCGGGTTTGACCGGTTATGACAAAGGCCAGTTGACCGAGCTGGGTGCAGTGAATGTAATGACCGGAATCTACACCGGACGTTCTCCTAAGGACAAATACATCGTTGACGATGCACAGAGCCACGAGAACGTATGGTGGACCACCGAGGGTTACAAGAACGACAACCACCCGATGAGCGAGGAAGTATGGGCCAAAGTGAAAGAGCTGGCAATCAAAGAGCTGAGCAACAAAGACCTGTACGTAGTTGACGCCTTCTGCGGCGCAAACAAAGAGACTCGTCTGGCAGTGCGCTTCATCGTTGAGGTAGCATGGCAGGCTCACTTCGTAAAGAACATGTTCATCCAGCCGACCGAAGAGGAGTTGGAGAACTTCGAGCCGAACTTCGTCATCTACAACGCTTCGAAAGCGAAAGTAGAGAACTACAAAGAGCTGGGTCTGAACAGCGAGACCTGCGTGGCATTCAACACCACGAGCCGTGAGCAGGTGATCATCAACACCTGGTACGGCGGCGAGATGAAGAAAGGTATGTTCTCGATGCAGAACTACTATCTGCCTCTCCGCGGCATCGCTTCGATGCACTGCTCGGCTAACACCGACATGGAGGGCAAGAACACCGCTATTTTCTTCGGTCTGTCTGGAACCGGCAAGACGACCTTGAGTACCGACCCGAAACGTCTGCTGATCGGTGACGACGAGCACGGATGGGACGACGAGGGTGTATTCAACCTCGAAGGCGGTTGCTACGCAAAGGTTATCAACCTCGACAAAGAGAGCGAGCCGGACATCTACCACGCTATCCGCCGCAATGCATTGCTGGAGAACGTGACGGTTGACGAGAACGGCAAGATCGATTTCGCAGACAAGAGCGTGACCGAGAACACCCGTGTATCGTACCCGATCAACCATATCGAGAAGATCGTTCGTCCGATCAGTGCAGGTCCTGCAGCCAAGAACGTGATCTTCCTGAGCGCTGACGCCTTCGGCGTACTGCCTCCTGTATCGATCCTGACTCCGGAGCAGACCAAGTACTATTTCCTGAGCGGTTTCACGGCTAAGTTGGCAGGCACCGAGCGCGGTATCACCGAGCCGACTCCGACCTTCTCCGCTTGCTTCGGTCAGGCATTCCTGGAGCTCCACCCGACCAAATACGCAGAGGAGCTGGTTAAGAGAATGGAGAAGAGCGGCGCGAAAGCATACCTCGTTAACACCGGTTGGAACGGAACAGGCAAACGTATCTCGATCCGCGATACCCGTGGTATCATCGATGCTATCCTCGGCGGCGACATCCTCTCCGCTCCGACGAAGAAGATTCCGTTCTTCAACTTCGAGGTTCCGACCGCTCTGCCGGGCGTAGATCCTGCTATCCTCGATCCGCGTGACACGTACAAAGATGCTGCTGAGTGGGAAGTTAAGGCAAAAGACCTCGCAGCCCGCTTCATCAAGAACTTTGACAAGTACACAACCAACGAGGCAGGCAAAGCACTGGTTGCAGCCGGTCCGCAACTCTAAAAAAGATCCGCCAAGCATGGCGGATACGGACACAAAAAAACAGGCACCTTCGCGGGTGCCTGTTTTGCATTTTATTCAGTCTTACTGCGGGATATTCTCCTCCATGTCATCCGCTTCATCCATTCGGCTTTGGATGACACTATGCCGCGTCAGGATCATCCCTTGCAGGACAAGAGCCGGTAGCAGCATGGCAATCACATCCGGATAAAAAGTAGCGAAATACGCGTCCGCAATGCGCATCGCATATATGACTATCAGTACATAATACACGCCCACGGCAATCGCCACAATATCACATATTACGATTCGCCAACTCACCTTAAAGAAACAAAGGAAACAGAGGATAGTCCCCCACAACATAATCTCGTAGCAATAATAAAGCCCTTTAACCGACATGGATTCGGTATTAGCGACCACTCCTGTATCCAGAGCCGTCTGGGTCATTACAAATGCTTTCTGGTCCATAGAAAAACTACGGACATAAATGATGCCCCTGTCTTCCTGAAAATGCAAGGCAGGCCTGATCGGCAACAATGCGGCAGCCAGAATAGCTACCACCATATACACCAACCGGCGCAAAATGGCATTTCGTTTACTTTTTTCTGCTTCTTCATCCATAATTCGGCTGCAAAAGTACTATAAAATTCGCATATACACAAGTTTTTCGCGTTTTTTCTTGCGTATTTCAAAAAAAAGCAGTATCTTTGCACGCTTTTTGTGTAGCGTGTAGGCTCGTACGCGTGCGCAAGGCATGAGAGCTTGGCAACAAGACGACAGAAAATATAAAAAAATAATAAAAACAAAACAATTATGCAAAACAAAGGACTTGTTAGATTCATGGCGGTGTGCCTTGCATTGGTATGCGCCTTCTACCTATCGTTCTCTTTGGTAACGAGTCATTATGACAAGAAGGCCAAAGAGTACGCAGCAGGTGACGATGCAAAAGAGTACCTGTATCTGGACTCTATTGCAGCTAAGAAAGTTTGGTTTGGCTACACGCTCAAAGAGTGCCGTGAGAAAGAGATCAACCTGGGTCTTGACCTCAAGGGCGGTATGAACGTGACCATGGAGGTGTCTGTACCGGACATTCTCGACGCATTGAGCGGCCACAACGAGACTCCGAACTACAAAGAGGCTCTGGCTCGTGCGAAACAGAAACAGAAATCCAGCGGAGCTGATTTCGTGACGCTCTTCATCGAGTCGTACAACGAAGTGGATCCGAACGGACAGCTGGCTTCTATCTTCTCGACGTTTGAGCTCAAGGACAAAGTGACTCTGAACTCGACGAACGCAGAGGTAGAGAAAGTAATCCGCGAGGAGGTTGACGGTGCTATCAACAACTCGTTCAACGTGCTCCGTACGCGTATCGACCGTTTCGGTGTGGTTCAGCCGAACATCCAGAAACTGTCCCAACCGGGTCGTATTCTGATTGAGCTGCCGGGTATCAAAGAGCCGGAGCGTGTTCGTAAACTGCTCCAAGGTTCGGCTAACCTGGAGTTCTGGGAGACCTACGAGGCTTCCGAGCTGCTGCCGATGCTGGCACAGATTAACCGCGAGTTCGCTGCTACTGCCCCTGAGGCAGAAGAAGCTCCAAAAGCGGAAGAAGTAAAAGCAGAAGAGGCTCCGAAAGCAGAGGGCGATGAACTGGCAGAATTGCTGGGTGACTCCGCTGCTGCTGCAGAGGCAGACCAAGAGGCACAAATCGCTGAGTACAAGAAAGCGAACCCGCTCTTCGGTATCCTCAATCCGTCTATCAACCAAGCCGGACAGGCTTATCGCGGACCGGTCATCGGTACCGTTCACTATGTGGATACCGCCAAAGTAAACGCTATGCTGAACTCGCAGATCGCGAAAGCCGTTCTGCCGCGTGACGCTCGTTTCTACTGGACTGTTAAAGCCATCGACGAGGCAGGTAGCTACTACCAACTCGTTGCGCTGAAGGCACAACGCGACGGCCGCGCTTCTCTCGAAGGAGACGTGATCACCGATGCACGTGCAGACTTCTCGCAACTGAGCGCATACGCAAACGTATCTATGTCTATGAACGCTGAGGGTGCTAAGACCTGGCAGCGTCTGACCAAAGACAATATCGGCAAATCCGTAGCTATCGTACTGGACGGATATGTATATTCGTTCCCGACCGTACAGAGCGAGATCGCAGGCGGTAACAGCCAGATCACCGGTAACTTCACCGTAGAAGAGGCAAAAGACTTGGCAAACACCCTGAAATCCGGTAAGATGCCGGCTCCTGCCCGCATCATTGAGGAGAGCGTGGTTGGTCCGTCTCTGGGTCGTGAGGCTATCCAGTCCGGTCTCTGGTCCTTCGTGCTCGGCTTCTGCCTCATCCTGATCTACATGATCTTCTACTATGGCTGGATTCCGGGTCTCATCGCCGATGCAGCATTGGTTTGCAACGTCTTCCTGCTGCTGGGTATTCTGGCTTCCTTCTCTGCCGTTCTGACCCTGCCGGGTATCGCCGGTATCGTCCTGACGATGGGTTGTGCGGTCGATGGAAACGTGCTGATATATGAGCGTATCCGCGAGGAGTTGCGCGGCGGCAAGGGCATGCGCAAAGCGATCGAGGACGGTTTCAAGGGTGCTATCTCCGCTATTATCGATGCGAACGTCACCTCCTTCCTCACCGGTGCTATCCTGGCTATCTTCGGTACAGGTCCGATCAAGGGCTTCGCTGTTACCTATATGATCGGTATCATCTCTTCGTTCCTCACGGCTGTGTTCATCACCCGTCTGTTGCTCGAGGATTATGCATCGAAGGACAATGCGAAGGAGCTGAGTTTCACCACCAAGATCATGCAGAACTTCCTGCAGAACAAGCATTTCGATTTCATCGCAGCGCGCAAATGGGCTTATTGCCTCTCCGGCGCAGTTGTGATCTTCGCTATTCTGGGTCTGGAGCCGCATATCTTCGGTAAACTGAACCTCGGTATCGACTTCTCCGGAGGACGTAACTATGTCGTTCGTTTCGACCAGAGCATCAATACCCAGGACGTTCGCGAGAACCTGGAGAACACCTTCAAAGCAACGCTGGAGGGCGACGAGACCTTCTCGCTCAATGTCATTACCTATGGTAACGACGCGAACCAGGTACGTATCTCCACCAACTACCGCATTCACGAGGACAACGCAGAGGCTGACGAGGCGATTGAGGCACTGCTCTACGAGGGCTGCAAACCGTTCCTGGGCGAGAACATCACCTTCGATGATTTCCGCTCCACCGAGTCGAACGCCAACGTAGGTATCATGTCCAGCCAGAAAGTGGGTCCGGCGATTGCAGACGATATTACCACCAGCGCTATCTGGGCTGTGCTCGCAGCGCTCGTTGTGATCTTCCTCTATATCCTGCTCCGATTCCGCAATTTCGCTTATTCGGTAGGCGCATTGGTAGCATTGGCGCACGATACGGTGATCGTTTTGGGTCTCTATGCCATCCTTTGGAAGATCATGCCTTTCTCCATGGAGATTGACCAGGCATTTATCGCTGCGATCCTGACCGTTATCGGTTATTCAATCAACGATACCGTGGTTATCTTCGACCGTGTTCGTGAGTACAACAAACTCTATCCGAAACGCGAGAAGAATGTCAATATCAACGACGCATTGAATAGCACTTTGAGCCGTACGTTCTCGACCTCTATGAGTACGTTCGTGGTATTGCTGGCGATCTTTATCTTCGGTGGCGAGACCATCCAAGGCTTCGTATTCGCTCTCTTGGTAGGTGTGATCGTAGGTACCTATTCGTCCTTGTTCATCGCTTCGCCGATCGCTTATGACATCCAGCTGGCACAAGCACGCCGTGCGGAGAAGAAAGCTGCTCAAAAATAAGTAGTTGTTCATGGCAAAAGAGCGAAAACCAAATACTTGTTCCTTCTGCGGCGAAAGCAAACCGAACATGTTCTCCGGCATCGGCGGTGCGCTGATCTGCACGGATTGCATTGAGGCGGGTCACGAATTGGTATTGGGTATGCCCAAAGAGGCAAAGATTGCCTCCGCAGACGACCTGCAATTCGATACACTGCCAACGCCGCAGATGATCAAGGATTTTCTCGACCAATATGTCATCGGCCAGGAGGAAGCAAAACGCTTCCTCTCGGTCGCTGTATATAACCACTACAAACGTCTGCTACAGGAGATTTCCAACGACGACGTGGAGATTGAGAAGAGCAATATTCTGCTGGTGGGTTCCACCGGAACGGGAAAAACGCTGCTTGCCCGAACGATTGCGAAAATGCTGAAAGTACCTTTCGCTATCACCGATGCTACTTCGCTCACCCAAGCCGGATACGTGGGAGAGGACGTGGAGAATATCCTTGTCCGCCTGCTGCAGGACGCCAATTATGACGTCAAAAAGGCAGAGCGAGGCATCGTTTTCATCGATGAAATCGACAAAATATCGCGTAAGAGCGAGAATATGTCTATCACTCGCGATGTGAGTGGCGAAGGAGTACAACAGGCATTGCTGAAGATGCTGGAAGGTACGATCGTGAATGTTCCGCCACAGGGCGGACGCAAACATCCGGATCAGGAGTTTATCCACGTCAACACCAGCAATATCCTCTTCATCTGCGGCGGAGCTTTCGAAGGCATCGAGCGCACTATTGCGCAACGCTTGCACACCCAGGTCATCGGTTTTACTGCCCAGCAGGAGACCGAGCATCTGGATAAATCCAATTTACTGCAGTATATCGCTCCGCAGGATCTCAAATCCTATGGGCTCATCCCTGAGATCATCGGTCGTCTGCCGGTTTTGACCCATCTCAATCCGCTGGACCACGATGCGCTGCGCGCGATTCTGACACAGCCTAAGAATGCCCTCACCAAGCAGTATCAGAAACTGCTGGCGATGGATCATGTGACGCTGCTCTTTGAGGACGAGGCATTGGATTTCATCGTGGACAAAGCGCTGGAATACAAACTCGGCGCACGAGGCTTGCGCGGACTGATGGAAGCAATCATGACCGATCTGATGTTCGAACTACCGAACCATAAGAAAGTCGGTCCGCAGACATTCACCGTCACCAAGGAGTATGCGCAGCAGAAACTGGAACGGGCGGATCTCGTCCGCATGAAGAATGCTGTATAAAGCAAAAACGCGGTTCTTCACCGCGTTTTTTTTATGCCCTCTTGCAGAGATATTAGAATCCGCTATAGACGATCTCCAGTTTCATGCCATTCTTGGCGGAACGGATCTTGGTAGCGGAAACGGTCTGTTGCTGACGCACGGATGAGACTACCGTCGCCGAATTAGTCGTTGTGCTGGTCTTGATCGTCACCGGCACAAGCAACATATCCAGCATCGGGGCGATCTCTTTCTGACCGGATTTATGATCTACCAACTGGTGCAAAATACCGGCTATGAAATCCGACAGATCGTAGCTATAGTAATATATCGCGTTTCCTAACGAATCGGTTCCCTGCGTCAGCGTGCCCAACAGCGCACACGTATCCGTCGGCAACTCGCGTTTCTTGAAGAACCGATCCATGCTCTCCTCCTTGATCAGCAGCATCTGAGTAGCCGGTTGCAGCCAGTCGTTGCGCTTGATCTCACTGCTGGAGCCGGTGAATTTATTCTCCACTGCCACACGCACCTCTGCCTTGTTCACATACGGCCTCTTGATCGTGTCGCCGCTCTGGGGATCGCGCATGTGACGGATGATCGAATCGGCTATCTGCTTCATCGGGAAACTCAGGCGCGTATATACGCCCGCGGGCGCGATAATATAATTATAGGTGTCCGAATCGTTTTGCAGGCTCTCCACCAGCTGCTGCTTGTCCTCGTAATACAGATGATTGACCGTGCGCACCTCCGAATTGGCGTAGAAAGCCTTCATGTCGTGCACCATGGTATCCTTGCCGGCTGTCTTCTCGTATTCAAAATGATAATACACACCCAGCGCAATATCCGATATATTCAGGATAGTAGAGGAGCCGAACGAGGTCTCCAGCACGATGCCCTTGAATTGCTCATTGAATTTCTCCTGGCTCTCAAACGACTGAATAGCCCAGAAATAGTCCGCGAAATCATCGTTTACACGCATACGAACCATCGGAATATAATTCCCGTTTGCGTCTTGGATCGAATCCAGTTTCTCGGAAGCCACAACGATACGGTGGTTCGTCAAAATACTCTGCTCATGCGTGCAATAATCGCTGATATTCAGGTCCGTGGGATAGGTGCCGGAATAGCGGAATGTCTTCTTGTCCATCATATAGGCATTGATCGCCAGCGGTGCGTTCTCGTCGCCTTCCCAACTCGCGTAATACATAAATAGACAGATGGAATCTAACCCTAAATTCCTGATCTGGTCGCCACTCGGGTAATGATACCCCTCCGGGCATGCCAACTGGGTCAGAATCGAAGCGCGAAGCACACCATAATCGGTCTCTATCTCGCCTAAAAGGAACGAATCCGCCTGAGATATGATGGCGTCGCAACTGTCTATCGCAGACCGGAAAGCAAACGTATCTGCCAGCACAATGATCGCATCGTCCTTGTCCAGAACAGACATTCCGGTATTAGCCACATCACCCTTGCAAGCAGTAAAAGCCACTAATACCGCTGCCAAACACCCTATAAACAACCCAAATTTATGCATTCTATTCGTTTGCACCTAATAATGTTTGATAAAACTCCCACTGTCGTTTGGCTGCCACCGCTGCGTCGCTCGTCGGCTCGTATGTCAGAATAGGCTTGCCTTTCGTCTCCGCATAGTTCGCCACGCGCTGGTTCACCTTCGGCATCGCATACACGATTGCATCGGAATAATCCACCGCCAAACGCATCAATTCCTCGTATCCAACGGGAAAATCCGCAATGCTGCGAACATCCGTATTACTGATGCCTTGTATGCGCAACTTGTCGGCAAATTTCGTCGAGAAAGGCTTCTGATACTCATTATCATCCAGCATCAATACGATCTTCGAATTAGCGAAGAACGGCTCGTCGTTGAATGCTTTTTTCAGATACAGAGGAGCTAACGCACTCATCCAGCCGGAGCATACAATGATATCCGGTGTCCAGCGCAGTTTCTTAACCGTCTCGATCACACCGCGCGCAAAGAAGATCACACGGTCGTCATTGTCCGCATATTCGTTCCCGTGCTCGTCCATCACTCCCTTTCTGCGATGGAATAAATCATCATTATCGATGAAATAAATCTGGATACGAGCAGACTGGATCGACGCAACTTTGATGAGCAGTGGATGGTCTGATTCCTCAATAATCAGGTTCATACCCGACAAGCGGATTACCTCGTGTAATTGATTGCGACGCTCATTGATCTCGCCGAATTTCGGCATGAACGTACGGGTCTCATAACCATGTCCCTGGAAGTACTCCGGAAGCTGTCGATTAAGCTGGCGGATAGGACTCTCTTCCGCCAAATAAGGGTTTATCTCTTGGGAGATAAATAGGATTCGTTTCGGCTCTTTCATAGGCATGTGCGATTTTTTCGCAATGCAAAGGTACGAAAAATTTTCGACATGACGAAAAAAAATAGACGAAAAGTGACGAAAAATTTTATTTTTCGACATTTTTTGATTATCTTTGCACGTTTTTTGATTTTTATGAACAATTTTTATCATATTTTATGCAAATTATTACTACCAAAAAAGAACTCCGAGATGTCGTACGGGCATGCAAGGAGGAACGCAAAACGATCGGTTTAGTACCTACTATGGGTGCACTGCATGCCGGACATGCCAGTCTCGTCAAAAAAGCCGTAGCGGAGAACAATGTGTGCTTCGTTTCCGTATTCGTCAACCCTACCCAGTTTAACAACAAAGAGGATCTGGCGAAATATCCGCGAAACATCAACCGCGACGCGGAGTTGCTCAGCTCTATCGGAGCGGATTTCGTCTTCGCGCCAACGCCCGAAGAGATGTATTCCGAGGAAGAGATGAACACCACCTTCCAATTCGATTTTGCAGGATTGGACCAAGTCATGGAGGGGAAAATGCGTCCCGGACATTTCAACGGCGTGGTACAAGTCGTTAGCCGGCTTTTCTATCTCGTGCAACCGGACAAAGCCTATTTCGGAGAAAAAGACTTCCAGCAACTGGCAATCATTCACCACATGGTAGAGCGTAGCTCGATGGCTGGTACCTTCGGAAACCTCCAAATCATCGGATGCCCGATCGTGCGCGAGGAATCAGGATTGGCGCTCTCCAGCCGAAACGAACGACTCTCTGCCTCCGAAAAAGAGACCGCTCTGGCTATCTCCAAAACCCTTTTTGAGTCGTTGAAATGGGCGAAATCTGCATCGGTTGCCGAAGTGCAGCAACGTGTCATCGACACCATCAATGCCGTGGAAGGACTGGAGGTTGAATACTACGAAATAGTGGACCAAACGACTCTCCTTCCCACCAACACTTTTGACCACGCCATCGGCTGTGTCACCGTCTATTGCGGACCCGTGCGTCTCATCGACAATATCAAATACGAGTGAAAATAGTCATTGACAGACATATTCCATTCTTGGTGGAAGCCGTGCAACGCGAATGGCAGGAGGTCGATATTTGTCCGATGGAATCGGAAGAAATCGCACCTTCTGCTGTTCGGGACGCAGACGTATTGGTCGTCCGCACGCGAACCCAAATCAATGAATCGCTCTTGGCACATTCATCCGTCCGTTTGGTCTGCACAGCGACTATCGGCTTTGACCATATCGACACCACCTGGTGCGATTCGCACGGCATCCGATGGATGTCCTGCCCCGGCTGCAACGCACAAGCCGTCTGCGACTATATCGAAGAAGCTCTGAATGAATTCACCAATCACCAATTACCAATCACCATTGGTATCATCGGTGTCGGTCATGTCGGTTCGTTGGTGGCGCAAATGGCAGAGCGGAAAGGCATGCATGTGCTCCTCAATGATCCGCCCAAAGGAATAGGCGTTTCTCTTGATGAAATCGCGAAAAATTGCGACATCATCACCTTCCATGTCCCGTTTGACAGAACCACCTACCACCTCTGCGACGAAGTATTCTTGCGCCAATGCAAACCCGGTGCACTTATCATCAATGCCGCCCGAGGTGGTGTAGTGGACGAACAAGCCCTGCTCCGCAGCGGGCATCCGTATATTTTGGACACATGGGAAAACGAACCCGAGATTGATCCGGACGTACTTGCACACGCTTTTCTGGCATCCATGCATATCGCCGGCTATTCCGTACAAGGCAAACGCAATGCGACCCAGATGTGCCTTGACGCCATAGCAGAGCAATTCCACCTCCCTAAAATAAATATATCAGCTGCTTCCTCCTACCCAAAAGGAGACTCTGCGCCCGGATGGCTTGCACGAATCTCCGCTGCCCTCAAAGCCTCCCCTTCTTCCTTCGAATCTCTCCGCAAATCCTATCCCCTGCGGTAAAGTGCGACCTAGTGTCGGAAATGGGTAACGGATGACTAAGAATATACAAGAATATATAACGCCGAATTTTCGAACAGGGCGTTCAAAAAAAATAATAAAATGACATTGCACTATTTGCACTATTTGCATTTTGATGGGCGAAAGTGCAGAAAGTGCAGAAAGTGCAATATAAAAAAAAATGACATGACCGAATTGACCGGATTGACCGTTTGGGGCGAAACGGTCAAAAAGGTCAAAACGGTCAGAACAAAACAATGTGATCTCTCATGAAGACTGATAATTGCGGCCGTAGGAGCGGTATGAGTCTTTCTCGATCTCAATCGTCGGTTCTTCCCAGGACGCGAGAGGCGATAATTGCCACTCAATATATTTGATACTCATTCCGCGATCCAGCCACTGCTTCTCATAATGGGTCTGAAGCGCCTTCGCATCGTCAAAAAGCTCGATTCCATCGGACTTTTCTCCGTATAGATCATCCGTAGAGCACACCACCGGATAGGGGTTCAGCCGCAGCATTTCCGTCGTATAAGTATAGAGGAACGGACTGTCGGTCTTGAGATGAATCAAACCATTCGGTTTCACAATCCTATGATAGCGCTGCATGAAATAAGTGGAAGTAAGACGCTTGGTGGCTTTTTTCATCTGCGGATCGCAGAACGTGATCCATATCTCGTCCACCTCATCGGCGGCAAAGAACTCCGTAATGAACTCTATATTTGTGCGCAGGAATGCAACATTTTTCAGTCCTTTCTGCTCTGCCTCTTTGGCACCTGCCCACATGCGCGCACCCTTGATATCCACGCCGATAAAATTCTTCTCCGGGTACCGTTCCGCCAGTCCCACGGTATATTCTCCTCTGCCGCAGCCCAACTCCAGCACAATAGGGTTCTCATTATGAAAATAGCGGTCGCGCCAATGCCCCGCTATCGGTTCGTACGGAGGTTGGAAGACATTATGAAAGGTCTCCATCTCCGCGAATTTCTTCAACTTATTCTTACCCACAGTTCCTAATTCGTAATTTTTAATTTTTAATTTTTACAATCTCCATTCCCACATCGGTCACGCCACGCAGAAGTGAATCCCTCATACCGTGCTGCACGGTAAAACAGAACCGCCCTGTATCGGGGAAATGATAATTCTGCTCCAGCAGAACAGGCATCTCGATAAAACCATGGTGCTTGTCACCCAGCCAACGTCCTCTGTCGTCCGCCAGATAGAACTCAATCGTGTCATTATACTGCTGCGGGTTGCCGCGCACAAAAAGCCACATGTTCTGATACGGATAGCGCTCCGTATGACGCACATAGAGCAGCAGGTCATACGCAGCCTCATTATCCTCTATATTAAAGACAAATTCCGGCAGTGCATCTTCATGCCATTCTCCCGATGGAATCGCGATAAATTCGCTATAAACAACTCCTTTCCGGCAGGACGAAAAAGCCACAAACGCCGTGCATAAAATGAGCACTGCAAACAGTCTATAGATTACTTTTTTCATTTCTTCGGGCGTTTTTTCTTTTTCCGATCAAATCGCGTCAACTCGCCGTGTCCTGTTTGGTAACCGATCTCTGCAGCCGCAGCACGGTTGCCTTCCAGCGAGAGCGGTTTCTCGCCGCGTTTGTTCATCGCGATCACCTCATGTGCCCGCGCAGTAGAGAGCGTCACAAGGTTTGCCGGTACATGCTGGTCGGTTGAATACGTAACCGTTCCTGCCAGCGGATCCGTGGAGAAGACATAATAGGTCGCGTCCTTGGTCTCCAACGGCAAGTTACGCGGCGGCAAGGCTTTGGACGCATCTTCATAGACCGGCACTTCGTAATTCAGACAGCATTTGAGCTTGGCGCACATGCCGGCTAACTTCTGCGGATTCGGAGATATATTCTGCAGTCGTGCAGCTCCTGTGCCGACCGAAGAGAAATTGATCATCCATGTGGAGCAGCATAGCTCCCGTCCGCAAGGACCTGTTCCGCCGATACGCCCAGCCTCCTGACGCGCGCCGATCTGCTTCATCTCCACGCGGATACGGAATGTCTCGGCATAGACCTTGATCAACTGGCGGAAATCGACACGCCCGTCTGCGATATAGAAGAAGATCGCTTTCGATCCGTCTCCTTGATATTCCACATCGCCGATTTTCATCTCCAGCCCCAGCGATTTAGCCAACTGGCGCGCCTTGATCATCGTCTCCTGTTCACGCGCATGAGCTTGTTTCGCGCGCTCCAAATCCTCCTCCGTTGCTATACGGATCACTTGACGCACCTCGTACCGCGACGTGTCGATCTTGTTCTTCTTGATCTGCAACTCCACCAGTTTGCCGGTCAGCACCACTTCACCCAAGTCGTACCCAGGGTTCGCTTCTACCACCACTTTCACGCCTTTCTCCAGCGGCAGATGCGCGCTGTTATGGAAATAGCCTTTGCGTGTATTTTTGAACTGCACCTCGATGAGGTCTGTCAGTTGCGTATTCTCCGGCAGATCGCTCAGCCAGTCGCACACGGGCAGCATGTGCGCTGAATTGCGCTTGGTTGCACCCGCTCCCAACTCCTGAGGACCATTGCCTGTTGTATATTTTTTCATATCTTCGATTGTTAACTTATTCTCGGTTTCTTGATCAATACGATCATCTGGAGGCAGAGGTCAAAGAAAATCATCTTAGCATTGCCGTTCTGCTCGATCTGCCGCTCCGCCAGATCCAATTGGTTCATGATCCCTTCCACATTGCCGGAATGGATAAAAGGCGCGAATTTATCGGAGAAAATGCGCTCGTCCTCCATCTGGTAATTGAGCTCCGGCTGACCCACATTGCGGATAAAATTCTCCCGCACTTGGTTCTGGGCGTATTGCAAAAAATGTTTCTGCCGCTCTCGTCCCACTTTGCTATCCGCCATGTCCAATGACCATTGCCTCAGACGCTTGAGAGACTCAAATTTCTTCTGCGGATCTCTCAGCACGCCCACGGTATAAGCATCCCGAAAAAGTGCGATGAAATCGCGCAATTCTTGCTGATTTTCTTCGGATTCATCGGCTTTTTTGAGAGCCGATAGATAGCTACCGTTAGCGATCCGGGCGATGTCTTTTGCCCGCGTAGCATCCATCCCTTTTTGCTCCAGAGCCGCAGCAATCGTCTCGGTCTCCAGACGAGGTATCTGAACCGTCTGCACACGCGACCGGATCGTAGAGAGTAACTGCTCCGGGTGCTCGGAAACCAGCAGGAAAATCGTCTTCTCCGCAGGCTCTTCCAGTATCTTCAGCAGCTTGTTCGCCGTCGTGGCATTCATCTTCTCCGGCTGCCAGATGATCATGATCTTATAGCCGTCGCCGTACGCCTTGAGACTCAGTTTGCGCAAGATTTCCCCACTCTCTTTCTCATAGATCATGCTCTGCTTGCTCTCCACGCCCAATGCCTCATGCCAGTCGTTGAGATCAAAATAATGCTTATTGAGAATGATCTGACGCCAGGGCTCTAAGAAATTATTGCACACCTCGTCCGAACCCACTATCGGGAAGACAAAATGCAGATCCGGATGTTGCAAATGCCGGAACTGGAGACAAGTGGGACACGTGCCGCAGCTGTCTTCCTCCGTCCTGTTCGGACAGTTGAGATACTGCGCGTACGCGAGGGCGAGTTGCAACTTGCCTATACCCGATATGCCGGTAAAAAGCTGCGCATGAGGGATCCGCCCCTCACGCACCGCCTGACGCAACTGTTGTTTCGTCGCCTCTTGTCCTATGATCTCCCTAAAAAGCATTTAGCTATCAGAATTCAGCTTTCAGCTCTTTTCTGAGCGCTTCCACCATCTCGGCATACTCGGCGTCAGAGAGATAGACTTTTCCCGGATTCATCCGGAATGTACCTCCATAGTCCGGTCCGTCCACATATTTGGGAGCCAGATGGAAATGAAGGTGACTCAACTTATCGGAGAAAGCGCCGTAATTGATCTTCTCCGGTTTGAACAGACGCTGCATAGCGCGCGTCACATCGGCTACATCCGCCATGAAGAGGTTTCGCTGCTCATCGGACAGCTCGTTCAGGTCATTCACATGCCCGTCATAAGCCACCAGACAGCGGCCGTGATAGGTCTGTTCCTTAAATAAGAACGCGCGCGACACGCGCAAGTGCGCGATCTCAATCATCAAATTGTGCAAAGTCTCATTGTTCTGGCAATAGAGACAGTCTTTCGGATCGGAATACATGATGTTTATTTGATATTTGACATTTGATATTTGACATTTGTTATTTGTGAATTCTTCCGGCTATGACGGCATTGCGGACGGCTTCGATAGCCGCATTGGAATCCATATTTCCTTCTGCATCGCGGAACTGCTGCAGGTCGATCGGTTCACCTATATACATCCTCGTCGGCACGCGGTGAACGAACGGTTTGCCTTTGGGCAACACCTCAAAACAGCCGTCCAGCGACAGCGGAATAACCGGCAGCCCCAAGTCCAGCGCGATCTGGAACGCACCGCGTTTGAACCGTCCCACTTCGCCATTCAGCGAACGAGTTCCTTCCGGGAAAATAACCGTGCTTACACCGTTAACCAGCTGTTTCTCCACCTCATGCAGACTCTCCACAGCCGCTTTCGCATTGCGGCGGTCGATGAAGATATGCCCTGCGGCTTTGCAACCGATACCCACAAACGGCACCTTGCGCAACTCCGCTTTCATCAGCCATTTGAAGATCACCGGCAGCCAGCCGTAGATCAACCATACATCGAACATCGACTGGTGGTTCGAAACGAACACATAGCTCTGTCCCTTCTTGATATGTTCCTCACCCTCTACCGTCACCGGCAGAAACATGAGCCAGAAGAACGAACGGGACCAGAACTGCTGCACTTTATGCACAAACTCAGCATTCCGCCAATGGACGGTACAGATCGTGAAAACAGCCGTGAAGACCGTCAGCACGCACAGTATCGGCCATGCCACCAGATACTGGTAAATGATATAAAATGGTTTTAGTATGCTTTTCATTTTCAATTCCTCACTCTTTATCATATTTCTGCATAAACCCGCGGTAGAGCGCGCATATACGGCGGATCTCCTCCCATTGCTCATCCGGCAACTTGGTTCCGACCACCTCTACTACGCGTCCGGCAGCTATCGTACCGATCTCTGCGCAACGGCGGATATCAAAACCATCCGCGAGCGCGTGCAGGAAACCGCCTGCAAAATAGTCTCCGGCACCCGTGGAGTCCGTACAGGACGTAGTGATCGCACCTATATGGTGACGCTTGCTGCCCTGCTGTACGTACGAACCGTTCTTACCGACTTTCACCACCGCGATGTCGCATTGTTCGGCGATCATCTGCACCGCCTCTTCCGGATTCAGATGGGTGTAAGCGAACGACTCGTCTTCGTTGGCAAAGACGATATCCACATACTGCTTCACCAGTTGTTTCAGGAAAGCGTGGTTCTCGTTGATCACGTTATACGAAGCCAGATCGAGCGACACCATACATCCAGCCTCTTTCGCCAGACGGATCGATTTCTCCAGCAACTCATGGTTCTGCACCAGATAGCCCTCGATATGGAAGATATCAAATCCATTGAAGGCGTCCTTGGAGATATCGTCTGCGCACAGCTCCGCCGCAGCTCCCAGATACGTAGCGAACGTGCGCTCGCCGTCGGGCGTGACTAATACGATAGAGAAACCGGACATGGCGTCCTGCGACAGCAGCAAGATTGGCTTCACGCCGTTCTTCAACATGTCCTCGCGGTAGAAATCCCCCACTTCATCGTTTCCGATTTTGCCGATGAAAGCGGCTTTTCCACCCAAAGAAGCAATACAGTTGATCGTGTTCGAAGCCGAACCGCCTGCTACCATTCGTTTGCGAACTGACAAGAACCGATACTGGATCTGCTCCGCCTGATCTTTAGAAATAAGGTTCATGCTCCCTTTCGGAAATCCCAGTTCACGCAGATCGTCCTCACTCACCTGCAGCAGAATGTCCGTCAGAGCATTTCCTAAACCTAAAATCTTTTTCATTTTTATCTTTTTTTGACCTATTTTCGGGGCTTTTAGTAAAAAACGGCGTCTTAACATCATTTTTTTGCAAAAAAATTTGCACATATCAGAAAAAAGCAGTACTTTTGCACCCGCTTTCGAAAAAGAGAGCACGAACACGCTTCCTTAGCTCAGTCGGTTAGAGCATCTGACTGTTAATCAGGGGGTCCTAGGTTCAAGTCCTAGAGGGAGCGCGAAAACAAGAAGGCATCTACGTTTCGTAGATGCTTTTTTGTTGCTTTTTTCATTCTTTCAAATACCGCCGTCGGATTGCCCGTTGCAAACAAAAAACAATCCGTGTGCAAAGGTACTACAAAAAAATGACATACGCAAGAATATAATATTCTTTTTACAAAAAAACTTTTTTTTCCTTGCATATATCCTCAAAAAACTGTATCTTTGCAGCGTGAAATGAATGATCCTTGATTTTATTACGCGCCGACAGGACGATTTACAAGCATAGACCCATTGGCAGAACAGACGCCTTGGCAGTCTCCGTATGCCTACGCCGGGAACAACTTCATTAATTGCCTTCTTGGGAATTATTTAGCATAAACACCTCATTCTGGAGCTATTCGGATGGATTTGAGTTGGGGCAAATAGAATTTGATTATATTGGCAACAATAAAGAATTTAAAACCGCATTGGGTGCACAAATCCTATTTGGATATGAATATTCTATAAAACATAATGTATGGACAGATTCTCCCAATATAGGAACCATGACAAATACGTTTTGGGGAGGTCCAGTATTTGTTAATTCTAATGGAACTTTCGGCATAAAAGTGTAAAATCTATATTGAGAGGAGAAAACTATGATGAAAAGAAATAAGATATGGATAGGAGGCATAATAGCACTTATCCTGTATTGTATGCCAGCATGTATTAAAACAGACTGCCAATACAAAAACAATCAGTATTTTCAGTACTATGTGTCCGCAATCCGTATAAAAGAGCCACGAGTCGTGATTTTTGTTAATGAGGAGTGCCCAGACTGGGGGATACATCCTACTCATGCGTTAGTATGTCCTGATAGTGCAGTAAATCATTGTACAGAACCAGATTGGATCAATAGAGAGGATGTTTTTCTTTTGAATACAAGTTCATACTACACAGAAAATGAAGAAGGACGAATTGCATATGGAAATTGGTTCTATAAATTAAAACCATGGGATAAAGGATTTTCTTTATCATTTGATATAAAACCGTACAATGATACTATCAAAGTAGGCAGATTTTACTATGATGATGATTTAACTTTTACATTAAGTTTACACACTACCTCTTTTTACTACGATAATACTAAAAGGCCCAAGAATGAACCTATGAGCGAAAAATGGGACGTGTTAGATACCACGATTTTTTCTAACACGTATCGCCTAGCAGTAAGTCCTAGATATACAATTTGGCAGATGTATAAAATAAGTAGATTTGAAAAATAGATGGCAGTATGTTACAATGTTATTGAACTTCCTGATACAATGTTTTATACATAAGCCTTGGAAATTTGAACCTCAAAAATTAGGACTATGATGAATAAGGTTCTATATATGTTAATCATCAGTATACTCACGATTGGGTGCGCATCTCAATACGGAACTTTTACCGAAGGCAAATATGATAGTAGTCGCTATTTGCAA
>CACWZZ010000024.1 GCA_902765485.1 uncultured Bacteroidales bacterium | reverse complement strand
TATCCTTTGTACTTTGTACATTGTCACTTTGTACTTTCGCAATCATGGTCATGTTGGTGGCGGCGCTTGGGTTGGTAAACTCGGAGCCGTTGTTTGTAGGCTCCGCTGCAACGACGCGTTTGGGCGCTTTAGCGCTCTTGTCGTAGAAGTTCACCGTGACGTCGCCTTGTCCCATGCGGCGGAAGAGGTAGCCTTCGCCCGGAGTGAGGGCGGTGAGGTCACCTACCCAGCGTTTATCAGCAGAGAAGTATGCAAAATGCTTCTTCGCCTTGATGATATCGCCTGCCGTAGCATGGTCGTAATAATCCGCCATTGCCTCGGAGAGAGTGGTGGTCTGGTTGAGCAGACAAGGCAGGGCATTCCACCTACCGTCGCCACGGAGCGTGATATGCATCGAGTCCGGAGCCAGTTGATCACCGGCTATGCGCATCGTGTTGCCGTCCTTCGAATAAACCATATATATCAGCGAGTGATGCAGATGGTCAAGATCTCCTTCGAAGCGGTCTCGTATCTGCGAATAGGTAGCCATCTGCTGCGATGCGGGGGTCTTGATAACGTCAAACTTCGTCCATGGATCCGAGCTGTTTATGCACTTGCTTAGCACGCCCTGCGTTTGGGTCAAGTCAAGGTTGACGGATATCCACGACCAGCCTGTTTTCAGCGGAATTGACATCGTCTCGGTGCCGGTAGTGGTGAGATAGAGCGGTGTGGCATCACCGCAGCCTTCCACTGCTCCGTGCGCGAACTGAATATCGCGCGGACAATAGAGCGAGTACGTTTTGCCGGTAGATGCACGCCATAACTGGAAGGTAACCGGTTTGCCGGTCATCGCATCATTACCGTTGACGGTGAGGAATAGTTCGGCTTCGTTCGACTGGTCATTGATGCTGATATGGGTCGAGCCGACCAACTGATGCGAGCAGAACGCATAGACGATATCCTCTTCGTTCGCTGCGCCAAGATAGGTGGCCGTATTGACGAGCACCTTGGCACAAACAGACATGTTGAGCTGATACTTGTTTTCATCCAGATCTGCGTACGGCGGGTTAGCCTCTACGGTGAGGTGGATATTGAGCGGTTCGGCAAGCCCGTTCTCATCGGTGAGATAGATCGTTTCGGTATATTCACCCGGCGCCATCTCGCGCGTCAGACGCAGCTCGACCGGTTTCTCCTCCAGTGCGGTGAGGGTACCGCTCGCGGAGCGGATACTGAGCCAGTCGGGGATGTTGTCAATCGTATATTGATGCGTACGTCCGCTGATATTACGGATGGTAAGCGTGTACGGAGAGAGGTTATCCTGATTGTCGAAGTCAACAGAGTAATAGAGGTCGCGTTTCTCCCATTTGAGGGTGTTGCGATCCACGAATGCCGACCAGGTTACAGGCGAAGCCATCGGGTTGCCGTGCAGGTCCTCCACGTCGCGGACGGTGACATAGACAGTCTGCTTGTTGATCTCGTAATCCTGCATCGTGAGGTTGATGAGCAGTTCATCGGTATTGAATGCCCAGCCGAACTTGAGTTTATTGAGCAGACCGTGGTCGCGTACCGGAGCGAAATGGGTCTTGTCAGCCAGCCCTGCGGCATCTTCTGTCAGCACGAGCGGAACGACCTTATCGATCACATTGCCGTCCGGTCCTTTGAAGACGCGCTGGTCGTTGGGGCTGAAGACGAGTTCGAGCACGCCGTTGGGGTTGAGGATCTGTCGTGAGAACGGCAGGTAGGCGATCAGACCCATCTCATCGCCCGCAGGCGCCATGTTATAGCGTTCTTCGATGAGGTTGCGTGGGAGCGCCTGCTCATAGATGGTCAGTTCGTCCACACTACCTTCGAAGCCCTTACCGCCGAGGTACATCGCTCCGCGCAGACCTTTCACTTCGGTCGCCGGCACGTTCTCCATCAGCTTGCCGTCAAGGAAGAACGACGCCGTATTATAAGCACGGTTGATAGCGAGCGCGAAATGGTGCCACTCGTTATCCGAAGCGGTAGCGAAGAGCACCACGGTATTGCTGTCGCTACGGAGCGTGAGGAGCCCGTCCTCCATGCCGAGCCATCCGGTGGAGGCGCGGAAGATAGGCGCGTTCTTCGAGCCGGTCTTGAACCAGAGCATGAAGGTCTCGTCATAGACGTCGGAGCGGCTCAGGAGGTTGCCGTCCAGCTTCACACTGTCGTTGCGGAACGCCATCGAGATACCTTTCTGCAACGTCCATGTCGTATTGTGCAGATAGAGCGTAGCGCCGTTCGCCTTGTCCGTACAGGTCTCGTGGCGGCCTTCGTTCATCGGGTAGTATGCCGTCAATCCGCGCTCGTAGCCCGACAGGCGTTTCAGATGCGTAGCGGCAATCTCTTCCGCTGTCAGCGCCTTGCTCCATACACGCGCCTCAAGCATGTTACCATTGAAGCCTTTGCCGAAGACCAGCGGCGCGTTGTAGAACAGCGGTTCGGTGGACGTGCGGCGCTGGGAAGCATCGGTCATCTCCTTTGTGCCTGCGAAGAAGCGGATCGCGTTCTGCTCATGGTTATAGACCATCGTCACGCGGGTGAAATCCAGCATCGCCTCCAGCGGTTTGGAATAGACTGTCCCTTGCGGACTGGTCAGACACAGACGGCGGTCTGTCGTGATACCGAACGAGGTGACGTTCTTGCCGGAGCCGTGCGAGAAGAAGACAGCCTCTTGGTTGCTCTCCGAAGGCTTGACAAGCAGGTCGATGCTGACGGATTTATTGGTCAGTTCACGGTCCACTTTGGTCGTGGCGTAGCTATCCTCGCTGCCATCGAAATGGAGCGAAGTGCCGGCGGTGATACCCGTCTTGTTGGTCACGCCCCTGAGGCTGAAGTTATTATCTTCGTCGAGGTAGTTACCGGCTATCGGCTCCGAGAAACGGAGCTTGAGGTGATCGCCTACCGCCAAGATGCTGTTCACCGGTTCGGGGTCGCCGAAGAGTACCGGCACGCGGGTGTCCTTGACGCCGCTGATGACGGGCGAGGCCTTGTGTACATAGCCCGAACCGTAGCGGCAGAACGAAACGGCGCGCAGGTCATACTCCTGCTCCATCGGGTCGCGCTCGCCGTAGAAACGGAAGGGCACGATACGGCCGTTCTCGATCATGGCTTTGTTGCCGGTCGCCTTCTCGTAGAGGCTGTCCTCCGCGAAGAACGACAGCGCGGTTACCCATTTCTCCTCGCTCTCTTTGGATTGCTTGTACTGGAACTCGATATGATCGAAGTTCTTATGGTGGGTATCAAAGCCCGAAATCTCTACCGGGATGTAATAGCCCGCCGAGTCGCGCTGCGAGAGAGTGTTCATCACCCAGTTCTGGCGCGGCATGTCGATCTGCACATCGCAGGAGAGCGGGATGAAATGGACGGAGAAATCGAGGAACGTATTGCTCTTCGGGCAGTCACTCACTTTGAACAGGAGCCGCAAGTTCTCGTAGTCATCCACTTCTCCGCGCTCCACTTCGAGCGTCTGCTTGAAGGACTGTCCGGGCTCCATGAAGAACTCGATGCCCTGCGCGAGCGGCGTGCCGTTGACATACAGTTTGGCGCCGTGCGGGTTGGACTCGTTGGCGAGCGAAAGGTTGAAGAGCATACCGCTACCTGCCCATCCGTACTGTACCTCGCCTGCGTTGCGAAGCTCGATGGTGAATTTCGCACGCTGGTCGGGCAAGACGTTAGTTTGCTCGTAGGTATTGATGCTCATAGCCGGTTTGGCAATCACCAGAGTGGAGTTATTGAGCGGCGTTCCCGGGTTGAAGAGCGTGGTCTCGTCCTCGTCCTCGTACGGACAGTAGGTGGAACCCGCTTGCGTGAAGAAGACGTAACTGCCGTATCTCTGCGGGGTTGGGACGCTCGTACCGACGTTGCCGGTGACATGGGAAATGGTACCGTCCCAAACGGAGTCCAGCGGAGCGTGATAGACCGCGACGGTGATCTCGCCCTGGTTATCCGGTGCAATGGTGAAGCCGGTGCTCTTTTTGTCGGTGAAATCCGTACCTTGTTTGGTATCCATATCGAAATCCACTACCGGCGTCCAGCGCATTTTGAAGCAATCACCATCACCAATGGTCATGATTTGCGTTTCGGTAGACTCCTGGCCGATATTATACCCATCTGTTGCAGATGCTATGCTTTGGGCCAACTTTGAGATGGCACCGGTTACCAATTGCTTTGCTCCTTTTAAGTTATTGAGAAGATCCTTACCAAAACGGGTAACTATTTCCGCTCCGTCTGAAGCGAAAGACATACCTTGGGGCAGTTCGCTGTAATTGAAGCTGGCGCTGTAAGTATCGGAATGGTTGTAGGTCGTACCGGCTGAAACGCTGTACGTGCCGACCGAGGTACCCATATACCGCGCTTTGATTTTCTCCTCCTCGTTCTTATAGAGGATGGCTATCCACTTGAGTATCATATTATCCAGCGCTTGTACGCGGTCGGTGTAGGGCCGAGCGTCTCCGGTAGGAATAATCATCTTGCATTTGCCTCGCTGCAGCGTGTCGTTCAGCTGCTGTGCCGTCAGGCTGTCGATGTACCAATAGACGGGTTCGCCGCGCTGATCGGCTGCCGCCTGTGCAGCTGTGGCATCGGCAAAGTACTCGAGCAGGTTGTCGCGTTCCAGGAACAGGCGCGGCAGAACCGTATTTTTGATATGGTACTGCGAATAAGCAAAAGTATTGTTGATGGTGCTGCCGAGTACCACTTTCTCACCCACGACGAGGTAGTAGGGTTTACCGGCAGTGTCCACACCCTGCGCCAGCACGCGCATTGCGCCGGATTGGATAGCCGGCAGACGCTGCTGATAAATGGTATCGTTGATGACGGATACGGACTTTGCCTTACCGGTCAGCACGCTGGTGGTAGCACCGAAGAAGACATCCGCATTAGCACCGATACCCTGTTTGTTCTTCGACGACGAGGTGGAAATCTTATCGTTGGTGGTGAAAGTATAGCTGTACTTGGTGCCGAATGCAATCTCATGGGTCAGCGGAAAACCGACGGAGAACTCTTTGCTGACAGTACTCGACATTCCCTCATACTCTCCTTTACCTTCCGGCGCAACAACTGCACCGAAAGCCGTGTTGATGCTAGCTCCCCACGTAGGTTGAAGTATCACACCGAAGTTGATGTCAAAACTCTGGGTGTAGGAATAGGTATAGGTAGAGCCGGTCTCCACCCAAGCCGAGCTGCCGTCTCCTCCCGGGTCGCGGACGATATCGAGGATGGTGATGTCGGCATCGGTGGATTGCAGCTCGCTCTGCTTGATCACATCGCCGGAGATAAAGGCACGGAAAACCTCGGTCTCCACGGTGTTGCCCTCCACCTCGAGGGCGGCGCTGACGGTATGCAGGGCATTGGTGCCCGTAAACTCAGTCTCGAGCTGATCCACCGTGAGGTAGATATTGCGGTTCTTGCCCACGCTGTCCAGCGGATAGGCATAGTGCTTGGTGGTGCCTTCCATGCCGTTGTGGATGGTGACCGATCCGCCGCGTTGCGGTACGCGGTCCAGAGCACCGCTCTCGGAGTCGTTATTATAGTAATAATCCTCATACGTCTGTGCCTCAAACTGGTACTTGCGGTTGTTGCAGAAGACGGGATACCCCATCGTATAAGTGACAGAGTTGTCGGCTCCCTCCATATAGAGCGCGACCTGTTCGTCGCTACGGATATTGAAAGAGCTGACCTTCATCGCTTTCTCGCCGTACCCCGGTTGCGGCAGACCGTAGAGCAACTGCTGCATGTGGATCTGAACCGGTGTATGGTAAATGCGGTCATAGACGGCGTTGTAGTGAACGGAGTCGGTGCCGTGCTTGGGGTCGTAGCTCGCTAATGGGGCGTTGGTCAGATCGAATACCTCACTACCCTGCCCTGCAGCAAAGAGCGTAGCGTAGCCACTGGCGGACGCTTGCACTACCTTGTATTTAACCGGATAGAGATCGACCGCGAACTCGCCCGTAGCAGAATCTGGACGGATGATGACGCGCTTTTTCTCCATGCGCATATAGGTAGCACCTACCGTGCGGGACGGTACGGCACTCAGCGGGTCGGTGGTATAGACCAGATGGTTGATGGTCTGCTGCACGGAGTCGAGCGTCGGGTCGTTGGGATCATTAACGAAATGCGACACGTTGTCGCCCTCCAGTTCCAGCACGAGCTGCAGGTCATCGCCGAGGTTGTTCTTACCCAAGCCGAAAGCTTCGGGCAGATCGCGCTGGTCGTTACCGCCGGCTACGCGTCCGACGAGACGCACTTTGGTCTGGTCGTAGAAGCGTATTCCATCCAGCGGCTGCGTCAGCGCGAAGGTGTCCGTACCCTGCGTGACGTGCAGGATGCCGTCGCCCTCAAAGGTATGCCCCTTTTTGATAATCTGCAGTTTGTACGGTTGTCCCTTGGTGAGCGTCAGCTCGAAGTTACCGTCAATGCCGGTTTTCAGCGGTGCTCCGTTGCGGCGGATTGTGTCGCCGTTCAAGAGGAACATGGCGCCCGCTACCGGGATTGTACTGCCCTTATAGAGCGCACGACCGCTCAGACGAGTGGTAGAGGTGTTCATGAACACAAGGTCTCGGGCGATACAGTTGTCCTCACTGAGATGAACAGTAGCCGAACCGGCACTCGTATTGTTGAAAGAGAAGGTGCCGTACTGCGAACTGGGAATAATGGTGTAGTCTGTTCCACACGGCTCGCACAAATCGTAGTCTATACTGTCGAACACGAAAGCGCCATCTGTGTCGGTCGTTATGGTGCGAGTCGGATAGGTACTATTGTTCGTCAGTGTTACCGTCACGCCCGCCATGCCGCTGTTGTCCGGCATAATGATTCGACCGCGTATCTCACCGTATCCAGACCGTATTCCGGATCGGAATACACGATGCTCGGAGTGTCGGTTATTACAGTCATATATAGCACTGATGGCATACGAATATACGTATCCGGGTGACACTTGCTTATCGAAGTACGAATTATCTACACCTACATAGACAGTATCCTCTTTTTCTTCGGACATATTTTTGGCACGCGATACAACATAGTAATCCACAGCAGCATTGGTGGGGGTCCATTGCACCAAAATACCGCGTTTCATCTCACCTTGGGCGTCCTGGTTCGAAGCACTGGCAGTCTTGATGTCTGCTCCTTCCTCAAAATAGAGGCTCGGACCGGTTAACATTTGGGGTTGTAAGAATGCCGAATCGCTTACGTGCAGATCCGAACTACTTTGGTCGATACGCACGGCGTAGCTGTAGTTGGTGCAGGCGTGGTTTGCTAAATCCGTATAGTGTGCCTCCCAGTTGCCGTTCTCCAAGCGGCGGATGCTATCCTGCGGGATGATGTATTCCTGTTGCACGCCGTCGGTGGTCTTAATCAGCACCAGACGGGCGGATTTGTCCCATACGCATCTGCCCAGACCTGTGATCGCCTTTGCCTGCAGCAACGGACGCAAGCTGTCCACGATTTGTGTTCTCACCTCTGCGAAACGCGCTTCCACAGCCTCGGAGGTGGATTGCTCGCTAATAGTCGCGGTCCAATTATTGTAATTATCAATACTTGTAGTGATAATGGCAGCAGGCTTGGTAAGGGTGAATGCTGCGCCCACGTTCTCACTATAACTGCTATAACGTGTGCCGACTTCTACAACGGCTCCATAAGGAACGCGGAAGGATCTAATCCAATCCTGAATTGAGAACTTTTGAACTTCACCTTTCTCGGGAGTGATACGAACGAATCCAGTTGGCATGGAACTCGAATAATAATGTCCGACAATAGTCAAATCTACAGAATCGACATCATTGATGGTAAAGTCGAGTTTGACGTCCTCCGCGGCAGGCATGCCAATATCGGTGTTTGCATTCTCTATTTGGATACGGAAATCCACTTGCCGCGTTTCGGTATTCAGGGTATAATCGGGTTGGGTGCTCGCCAGGGGCGCGAGGTAGCTACGCTTCAAACAACTGGCATCGCGCGCAAAGTCGTGTCCCTTCCATCCCCACATCGAAGCCGACGCACGGCGGATACGGTAATAAACGGGCACCGATGGCAGACGCAATTTGTCCGAGCTCGCCTTTATATCCAAGTGGCACATAGTGTCCCCGTTGGCAGCAAGTATCGGGTAGTTCTTCGCCAAGTATTCCACATTTGCATCCACCGTTTCGTACTCTGTTGCTACATGACCTGTCCAACTCTCCCTGCTCTCATCCACAAATACATAGTTGGATTTATCAATGCCGCGCTCCATAGGTACCACATTGATAGTCTGCGCATCGCTGAAGTCACTCTTGATGGCGCGCTGGATCTCGAAATAATCCCCCTCTACGAGGTCAGCTACCTGCGGGTTCTTCACACTCCATGTCAGTCTGTTTTTGCCCGTGTAGGTATTATACTCATCCTTCTCCTCCGTTACCGCAAAATCGTATATACGGTGGTAGGCGGGAATCGTGATGGCGTTGGTGGTTTGCAGAGCCATCACCTCTGCCGGCTTTTTGGTGCGATAGACATTGAAGTTCGCCTTGAAACCCGGCTGCAGGGTGTCGGTAGTCTGCACATAGATATTGCCCGAACGCTTGTCGGTTGGATATTGGGTGCTGCCCGTCAACGTGGTAGTATAGTATTTCGGGTCGTAGTACAGCACGTAGGGCACGGCAGCTGAACCGAATCCGGATATGTTCGATTCCTTGGTGGCATAGAAGAACGCGTCGTAGAGCTGCGGCGTCATCATCGCGTCAGCCCCACGGAACGTACCGAACTCCCATACCTTCGTATAATTCACATTGTCCGTCATGGCGAGCGTAAGATAGATATTCGCCTTGACTGTGAAGTCCAGCGAGTCCAACTTCTGAGGCACATACCAGTCCACCTCCAGCCAGGTCACGTAGTCCTTGCCATTGTCATGTTCTTTCTTTTTGGAGACATAGTAGGTGTGGCTGCTCCCGTCGTTGGGCACTACCATGCGTGCACCGGTGTTGATATTGGTGATCTCGATGATACCTTCGTCGGTACCCGCCTTGACATCCACCTTACCGTACTCCACATTATCGTTGTTGTTTTCGTCATAGCGGGCTGCATTGATGGTGAAGATCGTGTGCCCTGAGTCCCAGATGCTCTTCTGGTAGTAAAACTGCGAAGTACCCTGGTCGTTGGCGCTGACGTAGTAGTTACGCGCGCCGCGTGAATAGACGGGCACCTTGAAGTGAAGCACACCGGGACCTTTCGCCATCACGGTGTAGTGGTCCTTTTGCTCCAGATAATCATTCGCCTGCACATTGACTGCCGCCAGCAGCATCAGGCAGGAGATAAGAATAAATCGAATTGTTTTCATTGTGGTTTGTATTAAATTAGTAATTGTGCGGGGAAATCAGCCCCGCACAACTGAATGGGCAGAGGTGTGCTATTTCTCAATATAGAATGTAATCTCCTCTACCTCGTAAAACTGCGGACCGAAGCCCACTTTCTCGCTGTAACCCGTCCATACGGCCCCCTCGTTCTCCATCTTCCATGAGGCATCATAGTTCCGAAACATACCGGTTCCCATCATAATCTTGCAGAACTTGCCGGTTCCGTTCGTCGTGGTGAAACTGAAGGACGGCTCATTCTCTCTGTCGCCGTTGAAATACGCACCAAATCGTTCGCCACTTTGCCACTGCGTTCCGTCGGCGGTTCCTTCAATTACGGTCAGCGTCACCCCTTTGGCGGTATACGCCTCCCCTGGTTCGGACAAAGCGATGGACTCTAAATCGTCCTCAGTCCATGTAATGGTCATGGTTTCTTTGGGTTGTACCGGTTCATTTTTCTTGCAACCGGTAAAGATCACTGCAGTTGCTGTCATCAGCATGGCTGCAAACATAAAAAATTTCTTTTTCATAATGATTTTGAATTTAGATACTAATAAATTGTAGCAAAATTTACTTATCTTAATAGAGCTTCAACTCCAGCGATTTGTGGTCACCCGGTTCCACCCAGATACGCGCCTCCTCGCTGGCGGGCTCGTTGTCCTTGTCAAACGCACGGAAGGTGAAGTAAGCGCCTTCGCTGTCATACTGAGCCGGACCGAGATCTTCAAGCGTCTTGAGTTCGAAATGCGCCACACCGCCGGCATTGGTCTCATGCTTTTCATCGGCGTTCGTGAAATACTCGGACGATGAGTTATTGAAGCGGGCTACCATGACGCCTGCTACGGGTTTATTACTTTGGTCGAACACCGTCACGTCAACCGTTGCTTCCGTCTTAATCGGATTGCAAGCAATCGCCAGCATCGCCAGCATTGCCAGACATAAAAATTTGATTTGTCTCATTGTTAGAATGTTTTTAAATATTTATTGTAAAAAATGGTTTTGCTTGTCGCACTACAAAGTAAAGGCGACAAGTGCATACCGCACCTGCCGCCAAAAGCCGGTTATTCTATTCTTCTCTTATTTTCTTCGCGTAAGCGCGCACATACATACATACATACATACATACATACATACATGAGCCGCCGCGCTTGTCATTAAGAGGTTATATGAAAAATCGCTGCAAAGGTAAAACTTTTTTCGGAATTACGCAAGGATTTTCGTAAAAAAGCGTATAAATCACAAAATAATTTGCGTATGTGGGATTTTTTTAGTAATTTTGCAGCCGTCTTTGAGAATTGAGAATTAAATTAGGACACATGAAAAATATAGCATTTATCATCAATCCCGTATCGGGAAGCAAAGATACACAGAACGCAAAGCGTAAGTTGCCGAAACTCATCATGCAGACGCTGGACAGCGCGCAATGGTTGCCGAACATCGCTTTCACGGAGTACCCGGGTCACGCCACGGAAATGGCATACCAGTTTGCCCGGATGGGTTTCGACGCAGTGGTAGCCGTCGGCGGTGACGGCACGGTGAACGAGGTAGCGCGCGGAATAGTGAAAGGTGAAAAGGGAAAGGCGAAAGGTGAAAGGAGCACGGCGTTAGGTATCCTCCCGATGGGTAGCGGAAACGGGTTTGCGCGGCATCTAAACGTACCCGTGCGCACACAGAAAGCGATAGAAATGATAAACCATTCGGAGCCTATCAGCGTAGATTACGGGCTGGCGAACGGTCGTCTATTCGTGAGTACATGCGGCACGGGTTTTGATGCGCTCATAGCAGACCATTTTGCGGGCAGCAACAAACGCGGGTTCAGCACGTATCTGCAAAGTATTCTGCATGATGTGTTCAGTTACACGCCGCAGAACTACCACCTGATAGGCGATGGTATAGATGTGACGCACAAGGCATTCTTGATCACGTTTGCTAACGCGAACCAATGGGGTTACGAAGCGTTGATTGCTCCGAAAGCGAGTGTGCAGGACGGCATGATGGACATCATGCTGATGTCGAGCCACGCAATCTTGGGCAGCGCGAGTCTGGCGCTTCGTCTGTTCGCCGGCAGTATTGACGACAGCCATTTCATGAACACCATCCGCGCCAAAGAGGTGACGCTGGAGCGCGAGAGCGCAGCGCCGTTCCATATAGACGGTGACCCCGTGGAGATGGAGAAAGATATTCACATCCGGATTGTTGAAGACGGACTGCGCGTGCTGGTGGAGAAGAGGTTTTGAGAATTGAGAGTTGAAAGGTGAAAGTTGAAAAGTATGGTTTTAAAGATTGTAAATAAAAGCAAGAATCCGTTACCGCGGTACGAGAGTGCACAAGCGGCAGGAATGGATATACGATGCAATATCGAGGCTGCTATTACGTTGCAGCCGCTGGAGCGGAAGTTGATCCCGACGGGATTGTTTATCGAACTACCGGCAGGTTACGAGGCACAGATTCGTCCGCGTAGCGGTCTGGCACTCAAACGCGGGTTGACCGTTCTGAACACACCGGGCACCATTGATGCCGATTACCGCGGAGAAGTGGGAGTCATACTTATTAACCTGAGTGGTGAGGCGCAGACGATCGAACCGGGAGAGCGCATCTGCCAGATGGTGATTGCCAAGCACGAGAGTCCGGAGGTAGTGGAAGTGACCGAACTGAGCGAGACCGAACGCGGCGCAGGAGGATTCGGACACAGCGGGAGGAATTGAGAATTGAAAGGTGAAAGTTGAAAAATGAAAGGTACATAGTAATTCTCCTTGCGATGCTGGTGTTGGTGCTGCCGGTGAGCGCAAAGAAAAAGCCGCAGCCGGAAGCTGCTGCTTTGAGCGTGGAGCAGCAACAGCAGTTCCGTTACTATTGGTACGCAGCGCGTCAGGCGATTGAGGAAGAGCGGTATGCAGACGCATATGCGCTGTTGCAGTTCTGCCAGGCACTCGACCCATCCGACGGACAGACGCTGTACTATTTAGGCATCCTCTATCAAGGCATGAAGCAGACGGACAAAGCGCAGGAGTATTTCGACCGTGCTTACCAAGCCATGCCTTATGGTACCGCGCCGACGGATCTGTTAGAGCGCATCAAAGTGCGACACATAGCGGACAAGCAATGGAAGAGCGCGTTAGCCATGCAGGACGAGATAGACGAGAAAGAGGGCTACGACGCTTATAGCGCCATCGCCCGGTACCGCATCTATGCCATGTGGGGCAAATACAAAAAAGCTATCGCGGAGATAGACCGTTACTTGAAGACCGACCCGACGAACCTGCAGTTTCTGATTTTCCGGCTCGAACTGATGGAAGGCACGGGTGCGAAACCCAAAGAACTCTACGCCATGTACGAGCGGATATTGGAGATTGCGCCGTATAACCTGGTGGTTCTCAATAACTACGCGTACCTCTTAGCTACCCACAAAGGAGATTTGAAGAAAGCCGAACAGATGAGTCAAATGACCATCCGCGAAGAGCCCAACAACCCCACTTTTCTGGACACTTACGGCTGGATTATGCATTTGCAGGGACAGAACGAGTTGGCGCGGTTCTACCTCTCTAAAGCTCTGCAGAATGCGACGAACGAGAACCGAGACGTGATCACAGAACACCTTATTAAAGTGAAAGGCGAAAGGTGAAAAGTGAAAGATGAAAGGTGAAAGGTGAAAGATGAAAGGAAGAAGGATAATTTATATCATATTGATTCCGTGCATGGTGTTGTTTAGTTCCTGCGGGGCGAAGAAACACGCTGTCAGCCAAGAGCCGTCAGAAGTAAGTCAGGAGCCGGAGGAACCGGTTTGGCATACCTGTCTGATCCAAGGCGCACGCGCAACGGTGTACACCAACGAGGACAAGATCTCTGCGAACTTGACGATGCAAACTGTGCGTGATTCGATGATTGTGATCTCGGTCATGCCGATGATGGGCATCGAAATGATGCGCATTGAAGCCACACCGATGGAGATTATTGCCATCGACAAAGTACACGGACGGTATGCGATTGCTTCGTTCGCTGAACTGAACCGCAAGTTGACACCTTCCTTGAACTGGGATGTGCTGCAACAGGTTTGCACCGGCGAACTGCCGACCGGAGAAGAGAAAGCAAGGCTGCAATATACTTTCGGCATGGACGTGATCGAACTCGTCATCAATTATTCCCCGCGCAGACTGGACGTGCCGGTACGCATAGGAAACCAACGGTTAGACAGATACACACGAATAGATATTTCCAAATGGCTATAGGAAAGATGAAAGGTGAAAGATGAAAGGTGAAAGGACATATAGGAAATTGTTGGGACTAATCGTCCTTGCGTTTTTCTGCTTGCAGTTTTCTGTAGTTATGGCGGAGAGTGTGAAGGATCTGCAGAAGAAGCAGAAGAAGCTGCAGCAGGAGATCGAGCAGACCAACAAAATGCTGAAACAGACCAAGAAAGACGAGACTGCGACGGAGAACAAGTTGCAGTTGATCGGTCAGAATATCAAGAACCAAAAGCGATTGATTTCCACGCTGGACAGCGAGATCACGGCTCTCAATAGAGAGATGAACCGTCTCAGCGGTCGCCGCGACTCGTTGCAGACTGTGCTGGACGGTTACAAAGCCGACTACGCAGAGATGGTATGCAAAAGCCATTACGCCCGCATCCAGCAGTCGCCGCTTCTGTTCCTGCTCAGTAGCGACAGTTTTCAACAGTTAGCCCGTCGCGCGCGGTACCTGCAGGAGTTCGCGCATTTCCGTCAGGAACAAGTGCGCCGTATTGAGCGCACCCAAGCGGAGATAGACACTCAGAACGAGTTGCTGCAAGCCAACAAAAACGATAAACAGACGGCATTGAGCACCCGCAAGAGAGAGCAGGAGAACCTCAAACGCGACGAGCGCAAGCAGCAGAAAATGCTGTCCCAACTCAAAAGCAAAGAGAAAGACCTGACCAAACAGATCAAGCAGAAGCAGAAGAAAGTGAATGAGCTGAACAAGAAGATCGACGACATGGTCCGCAAACAGGCAGAGAAATCCTCCAAGACGACGCTGACCAAAGAGCAGAAACTGATCGCCGGCGGATTTGAGGGGAACAAAGGACGTCTGCCTTGGCCCGTGGAGCAAGGTATGATCAGCGGACATTTCGGCAAACAGCAGCATCCCGTCTATAGCCAAGTGACCATGGACAACAAGGGGATCTACCTGCAGACCGTAGCAGGGGCGAAAGCGCGCGCGGTATATAAAGGCGAAGTGACCAGTTGTTTCCTTGTGTCCAACACGTACGCCGTGATCGTTCAGCACGGTAACTACAGAACCGTCTATTCCAACCTCTCCAAATTGAACGTCAAGCAAGGCGACAAAGTGGAGACCAAACAGGTCATCGGCACCATCTTCACCGACCCGGACCAAGACCAGAAAACAGAATTATATTTCCAGATATACAAAGATAAAAACATTCAAAATCCCGAATTATGGATTGCAAAATAAAGTTGAAAGTTGAAAGTTTAAAGTGGATAGTTATTGCGCTTATCGCGCTTGTCTTACTGCCATCCTGCAAGACCAATAATTGGGCGGACTGGAAGACTCAAAACGAGATATGGCTGGAGAATAACAAACTGCAACCGGGTGTGGAGACTTCGCCATCCGGATTGCAATACAAGATCATCAAAGATCCGCTGAAGGACACCGGTGAAGCCACGCCGAACCCAACGGGCACTATCGTTTGCGACTACTCGCTCAAACTCGTCAATGGGAACATCATCGAGTCTGCCAACAATGCGACGCTGAATTTGGCTAACGTGATTGCCGGCTTTGCCGAAGGGTGCCATAAAGTGCATGTACACGGCGACATCGAACTGTATATCCCTGCTTATCTGGGTTACGACAAGAACAAATACGACACGAACGACTACGGTTCAGCCGAAGGGTCCGGCACAGAAGGCACTCAGAGTTATATTCCGCCCTATTCCACCCTCATTTACACCGTGCATATATGCAGTATTATCGCCAACTAATCTTATTTTTTACGGTGCTGTTTGCGCTCTGCGGCTGCGAAGGAACGACCTTTCGCAGTAGCGTGCCGGCATACCCTGTGCGCGTGGTGATCGACACCAAGATGGGTGCGTTTGTCCATTTCAAACAGGAGACCACTTCGTCGTTCGTCATTGCGAACAGAGACGGGTATTTCCTTGACAATAAATGGGTCACCTCCTCGTCAGCTATGGACGCTTACGGTTATGGAGGAGTGCTGGTGTTCGTCAGTTTCTTCGGCTACAACGCCTACGATCTGGCGTGTCCCAACTGCGCCGAGAAAGGTGCATGCCATCCCTGCGAAGTGAACGGAGGGTTCGCCGTCTGCACCACTTGCGAAGAGCAATACGACCTGCTCTCCGGCACAGCTGTACCGCAGAAAGGGATTGCTCATGAAGCATTGCGCAAACTGACACTCGTCAATTCGGACGGACGATTAACTATCACACAAGGGCAATGATCACAAAAGACGATTTATTATCCATCGGAGTGCTCAAAAAGGCGCACGACAAAGACCTGCCGGAGTTCATCTTCGTGCAGCGAGACGGACTTTTTGTCCCTTTCCGCTCTTCCGACATCGCCGAGCTGCGGGGCGAAGAGGCTTTTGTGCTGCGGACGGACATACAGGACGCAGAGGACGGACTGATGACATGGCAGGACTTGGTGGGCTATTCCATCGAAGATCTGAACACGGATGGTCGTCGGTATCTCGTCGGTATAATAGCATCCATTGATGAGAGCACCATCAACACACTCGCGACGCTCGAAGACGGACGGATGTTGCCGCTGCATGAAGATTTTATATTGGACATCGACGAAGACGCACATGTGCTTCGCGTAAATTTACCATTTAAGATATGAGCCGCAAACTGACATCAGCCGAGATGGGACGCATGGACGTTGCCCAATACCGCGAAGCGGACAAACTGCCGCTGGTGGTGGTGCTTGATAATGTGCGCAGCCAGCATAATGTGGGTGCAGTCTTCCGCACCGCCGACGCTATGCGGATCGAACGCGTTGTGCTGTGCGGCATCTGTTGCTGCCCGCCGAACGCTGAGATACACAAGACGGCGCTGGGAGCCGAAGAGAGCGTCGAATGGAGTTATTACAAAGACACGCTGGAGGCAGTACGCGCGCTGCAGGCAGAAGGATACACCGTCTATGCCGTGGAGCAGGCACACGACTCCATCACCCTTGAAGAAGCAGCGGAACAGATTTGTCCTAAAACGGCGATCGTTTTAGGGCATGAGGTCTTCGGCGTACAACAAGAAGTAGTAGATATTTGCACCCAATGTATAGAGATCCCTCAATACGGCACCAAGCACTCGATGAACGTGTCGGTGACAGCCGGCATTGTGATGTACCGCTTAGCCTCCTCTCTCCGGCGAGAGACAAGGAAGTAGCGCAAGCGGCAATCCAAGCCGGTGCAGACGCTATCTATATCGGAGCGCCTGCTTTTGGTGCGCGCCAAGCGGCAGGAAACAGCATTGAGGATCTGGCGGAAGTGGTGCGCTACGCGCACACGTACGGCATGCAAGTGCTTGTCACGGTTAATACGCTGCTCCATGAGGACGAGTACCCGCAGGCGGTGCAGATGATACATGATCTATACCGCATCGGAGTCGATGCACTCATCATTCAGGATCTGCACCTGCTGGATTTTGACCTGCCGCCTATTCGGCTACATGCCTCTACCCAGTGCGACAACAGGACGCCCGAACAGGTGGCGAGACTGCGCGACTTGGGTTTCAAGCGCGTGGTGTTGGCGCGAGAACTGAGTATAGAAGAGATCCGTGCGATCCACGAAGCGGTGCCGGATATTGAGTTGGAAGCCTTTGTACATGGCGCGCTGTGCGTCAGCTATTCCGGACGGTGCTATATATCCGAAGTGCTCTCCGGGCGAAGCGCCAACAGAGGTGCTTGCGCGCAGTACTGCCGCATGGCGTACGACCTGCTGGACAGCAATATGAACGAGGTGCTCGACGAAGAAGGCAAACCTATTCATCAGCGGTACTTGCTGTCCCTTCAGGATCTGGACAGAAGCGCTTATCTGGAGGAGTTGATTGACGCCGGCGTGACGACTTTTAAGATCGAAGGACGGCTCAAAGATGCCGACTACGTGACCAATATCACCGCTTATTATCGGGAGAAGCTTTCTGCATTCAGCCATCAGCCGTCAGTTATCAGCCGTGGCTTCATCCCTAATCCTGAGAAGACGTTTCATCGCGGTGCTACGGACTATTTCTTGCATGGCAGGACACGTCCTATGGCTAATTGGGACACTCCTAAATCGACCGGAGAGTATATCGGTGAATTGCTGGATGCACGAGGAAACACCTTGCGCGTACGGCTCAAAGAAGGAGTCGTGCTGCATAACGGCGACGGTTTGACAGTCGGCAGCGAAGGTTTCTCCGTCAACGGCGTGGAAGGAAATATCATTAAGATCAACAAGAACCTCTCGCCAAGAGAGGGAGCGATGTACCGCAATCTGGACGTAGAGTTTGTGCGCTCGTTGCATTCCGAGCGGCGCATACCGGTGGACATTTTGTTTCGAGAGACCGAAGAGGGTTTTGAGTTGCAATATAAAGCCATCCCTTCAGGGAAGGTATGGGTCGGCTCTTTTGCGTTTGCTCATGAGCCCGCCAAGAACCCCGAGAAAGCGATAGAGACGATCCGCACACAGTTGTCCAAATTAGGCGACACGCCGTTTATTGCGCGGGAGATCAAGATTGAGAGCCAACCCTATTTTATACCGATTAGTATATTGAACGAATGGAGACGAACCGTCCTTTGATGACCTGCCGCTACTGCCTGCTGTTTGAGTTGGGGCATTGCCGCAAGACGAATCCTTATCCGAAAGACAAGGAGCCGCGGTACCTGCGTCTGCGTATCGGCAAAGTGCTGGAGCTCCGCTTCGATTGCAAGAACTGCCAAATGTTGGTGGACGAAGCATAAAAAAGGAAGAAAAATGGCATTCCTCTTGTGTATGTCATTTTTTTGTTGTAATTTTGCAGCCGAAAAGGTTTAGTAACACAAAAAACGTTTAGGTTTATGGTTGCCACTCAATTAAATCCGACACAATTGTACTTGCTGCAATTATTCTCTTTCTCCCAAACGAAAGAGAGTCAATTGGATTTGCAGAACGTGCTACAGTCATATTATCGTGCAAAAGTAGCGAAACGTGCGGATGAACTATGGGACAAGTTGGATCTGGATCAGCAGAAATTAGACGAGATGTGCAGTATTCACGAACGTCTTCCGTACCAATGAAAATCGTCCTTGACACCAATTGTTTGCTGCAAATCATCTTCCCGCAGTCTTATCATAAAGAAGTGTGGGATGCTTTCTATGCGCAGCAATACACGCTGTGTTTTACAAATGAGATTTTGCTTGAGTACCGTGAGATTATAGGAAGACGTACCGGCGATGCGCAGTTTGCAGAAGACATCGTAGAACTTATTCTGTCCTCTCCTAACACAGAACGTGTTACGCCGTATTATCATTTTCATATGATTACTGCAGATGAGGATGACAACAAATTTGTTGACTGCGCAATTACCGCCGGAGCTACATTTATAGTAAGCAACGACAAGCATTTTGAAGAATTAGCAAATTATGACTATCCAAAAGTAGATGTACGTAATCTCACGGAATTTATGCTGCTTTTGCGTCGTCAATAATAATACCGCTGGCACCGACAGCGTAAAAAAAAGCGGTGCGTCGGTAAGCGACGATGCTTCCGGCACTCCAGAAAAGGAGAAAATGACAAGTATACAAGCAGAGTTTTACTCTGCTTTTTTTGTGTTCCAATCAAAAACGGCGTTTGGCGAGGGTTTAAACTCCTTTATGTGCGTACGGGTATGCACGCGTGCGCGAACTTTTGATAAAATAACAGTTTAATTTCAAAATTTATGAAACTAAAAATTAGCAATTTGAGTACAATCTCAGCTTTCTATGGAAACTATGCCATCTACACAACTTGCGACCGTAAAGAGGGAATTATCAACCGTCAGGGACGAATCATCTTTCCTGCCGGAGAATTTGAAATTGCGACGCATGTTGAGAAAAACACATTCGCGTTCCAGAACACAGATGGTTCTCGCAAGGAATTATTGTTTGATGCGTCTACCGGTGAAAAGAAGTATTACGAACGTCCGGCAGTAGAGCGCAAGCCGATGGAGCAAGAGTATCTCGTCGGACCAAGTAGAATAGCTTTCCAAGAAAATGGGATGTTCGGAATTAAGGACGAGAAGGGAAACGTGGTCGTTCCGGCACAATACACACAAATGTCAAGCATTGGAGAGAACATCGGCTTCGTTCACGTTAGAGACCAAAGCGGTCTCTCCGGAATCATCACAACAGATGGCAAGCCGTTTATTAAATGTAAGTATGCGTATGTGGTACACAAGCGTGCTACAGATACATACAAAGTGAAAACGCTAAAAGGCAAATTCGGCTTGCTGGATAGTAAGGGGAAAGTGCTTGTTCCGGCACGATACGATTACCTCGATGTAACGGACAATTTGGATGAGATAGCAGTCAAACGTGGCGGCAAATGTTTCTTCATTAACCGCAACGGCAAACCCATTGATTTAATAGAGGCGTGGGAGAACCATCTCATCGAACCATTCAGTTCAAAGTCCGGCTATCGTTTGACTAAGAATGAGAAGAACGGACGGATCTATTTTGTGAAAGAAAACAAAATAGTGAAAGAGGCCACCTACAAAGACCTCTGTACCATATTGGAACAAATGCTTAAAACCATAAACGAACTAAAATAAGAAACATATGCAAAATAACAACAGATTGGAATTATTAGGCACGCCGACGTCGGACGGTTTTGTGTTGGCAATCAATCATTTCTCCGACAGAGTAGTAATCATGCAGGGCAACTGTGTCCTGCATGAGACCCGATTAAAGGAAAACTGGATTGAATATCCGAAAGGAACTTTCTTCCGTCCCTTGCAATGGATTGCTCCGGACAGGTTGCAGTTCTTCCAAGATGGATATTGGGGAGTTATGAATCCGGAGGGGATAGTAACTATTCCGCCTGTCTTTAAGTTCATTGTTCCGTTCAAAACCACCGGATATTTTATTGTCAAAGACCAACATGACAAATGCGGTTGTGTGGATAAAGATTTCAAGATGCTTTATCCCTATGAATACGAGTATAAAGAACTGAGAGCAAAACTTTGTCAGGAGTTTGAGAACAATGCTTAAATAAAGCGAGGGTTTCGTGCCCTCGCTTTATTATTTTTGCTTCAAGATATTATCTAAATATGTAAATACAGACAGGAAATTTTGGTGGGTCTTTCCACTGAACCCATTCTGATTAAAATGTGCAAAGTCGTACCATTCTTTGATTACAGGAGATAATTCATTCACATCTTTATATGAGTTTTTTTTGCTTATTAAGCGATTTACTGTTCCTGCATTGATTTGGCAAATCCGAATTATTTGTGCATTTCCTTTTATCTCGTTGATACTTTGTTTCTCTTTCCTGTATATGGAATTGAATATAACAATTACATCTGGGCGTAATAATTCCAGATCAACTTTAATATATGGCATGGAACAATCTAATTTGTCCTTTTTTCCTGCATAGTCTTTATTGTTTGAATCTGTTTGTATGGAGAATTTTCCAAAGTTAGCAAATGAGATAGACTCTAAAAAATCTTTGGGAGTATCCGGCATTTCAATACCTAATTTTTCACATATATAGCGAAGTACTATTACTAAACTGCCGTCTTCTATTGGTCTTATATGGACTTTTGGAAAGAAATCATAGTTCTTCGTATCAAACCAAGAACGATGACGGTTGATAGCATAACTATCATCATCAAGATAGCCGTTATATCCCACAAGATTTTCTGCGCTTGCATACAGAAGAATCTTTGTTTTCTGCGCAAGATAATCTTTGCCAACAAAGGGAATAGTAGGACTAACTAATTCGTTCGGATTAGATGTCTTATGTTGAGCCCAAGAGATAGAGCCTTCAGATTTCTGAACTTCGAAGATTTGTCTGTACGATTCCTTAAATTGATTTACTAAATCCTGATATTCCATAATTCTAATGTGTATTAATATAGTATTTGTGATAGTTGTCCATTAAGTGCCGGATGTTTTCATACATGGATGCTTTTTCGGGTGCAAAGGTACTATAAATTAACGGAATATGCAAACTTTCTGAGATAAATTTTCTTCAAAAATACATTTCAGCGTTTGGCGAGGGTTTGAACGCCTTATTATTTTTTCTTCCCGTAATTTAGATTGTTCACGACACGCAATTCGGGATCAAGACACAGAAAATTCTACGCGACGGACAGATGTACATTCTCCGCAGAGAGACAGACATACATGGCGGGCAATCGAATTGCCCTGGAAAAGAAGAAAGAAAGAGAAAGAAAGCTCGCGCAAAAATGCGCGAGAAGGGAACAACGAACAAACAACCAACAATCGGCGGGGGTGACCTCGCCGATTGCTGGTTAGAAGAAGGAAGCCGACTGGCAGTCGGCACAAGACGAAGAATATAAAACACAGAGAATATAAAAGACGAAGAATATCGAAAATCGCAGGAAAATTTGCATATATCAAAAAAAAGCAGTACATTTGCAGGCGCAAACGTGCTCGGTAAAGAGAAAAAGTCAGGAGGGAGATGAAGAGGACAAGCCCCACCCAACCTCCCTAAAGGGGAGGAGTTAAGAAATAGGATGGAAAAGTTAACGCAACGCAAGTAATTAAAGATTAGTGATTTATGAATAGTTTTTTGGCAAGTATATTGGTTCTGGTGCTTCATGTGGGGCAGGGGGAGCGGATCAATGACGCGCTGGATAGCGCGCGGACGGTGTATGAACAGAAGGGCGAGCGGACGACGATCCTCATTGAGCCGGGGACGTACCGCGAGGAGATTACGATTGATGTGCCCGGTTTGACGATCAAGAACGCCAGCCGGAAGCCTTCTATCGGATTGCAGAACGGCGGCGTGGATTGCGATCCTAATGCCGTGCGGATCACTTGGTACTACGGACACGGATATCAGTATCGGAGTATGGGAAATAGGGTCAATTACGGCGGAAGCCGTGAGCGGCGATGGAACGCTTCTGTGCTCGTTACTGCGCCGGATTTCACGGCAGAGAATATTATCTTTGAGAACTCATTCAATCTCTATGTCTGCGACCTTGAGGCGGCAGACAGTCTGGTGGACATCAGCCAGAGCGACATGCCATGGACGGAGAAAGAGCGTCCGAAGAAAGTGATGCCTGTGCGTCCGAAAGAGGTTGGGAGCACGGAGGTGCAGCTGAAGAAATACCGCGAGCGCGCGGCTGCTATTTCGTTTACCGAGGGGGCAAAGAATGCGCATTTGAAGAACTGCCGCGCGGTCGGAAGGCAGGACGTGCTCTACGGCGACGAAGGAGCGAGTATTTATTGGGAGAAAGGAGTATTGCAAGGCGGCGTGGACTTCATCTTCGGCGGCATGACGATGGCTGTGGACCGCGCTACGATCGTCGCCAATATCAACGGAGAGAAAGGAGATAAATGCTATATTGCAGCCGGTAGGAGTAACCCCACCCCGAGAGAGTTCTACGACCGTCCACAGGACGCTCGATCGAGCGGAGCTCTTCACCCCTCAAGGGAGGGGGATAAAGTCGAAAGTCGAAAGTCAAAATTCGAAAGCAGGGGACTATTGTTTTATAAATGTCATATACGGCTGGCGACGGAGGAGGAACTATCAGCCGTCAGCCATCAGCCGTCAGCCGTCAGCCAGCAGGTCTGGCTGGCACGTCCGTGGAGGACATGGGGAGAGACTGTATGGGCATATACCACATGGGACGAGGGCGTGCTGAACGCCGAAGGCTGGCACACGGGGCTTATCCAGAAACGCCCGGAGTTCGATCCCGCTAATCCTTGCCCGCGCAGCTATGAGTATAAGTCGCAGGATGGCTCTAAAGGAAGACCAAAATGGGTCTCCGTACTCCGGAAACCCATTTTACCTGATGGCACAAAACTAACGCCTAAAACATGGTTAAAGAACAAAGAATAAAATGTTCTATTTTGTACCACGATAAAACCACGGTACAACCACGTAAAAACCTGTATTAGGAAATGTTCAATTCTTCACCGCTTTAAAGGACATGTCGAGGGATTTGTAACTGTGGGTGAGCGCTCCTACAGAGACGAAGTCCACGCCCTGCTCGGCATAGGAACGGATCGTGTCGATTGTAATACCGCCGGAGGACTCGATCTCCATGTGACGTCCGGCAGTCTTTTCCCATTCGCGGATCATAACGACCGCTTCGCGGGTTTTCTCCGGCGTGAAGTTATCAAGCATTATACGATCGGGGATATTGGTAGCGAGTGCTTCGCGGATCTCGTCGAAATTACGTACCTCAATCTCTATCTTCATATTCAGGAAACGCTCTTTCTGCCCCTCTTCTGCTTTCCTTTTTAAATAATCGCGTGCACGCGTGAGGGCGGCTGTGATACCTCCTGCGAAGTCCACGTGGTTGTCCTTGAGCAAGATCATGTCAAACAAGCCGATCCGATGGTTCATACCTCCACCGAGCGCGACCGCCTCTTTCTCCAGATAGCGGAGTCCGGGCGTGGTCTTGCGCGTGTCGAGGACATGGCAACCGGTGTCCTCTATGAGCGATTGATAGCGATGCGCCGTAGTAGCGACACCCGACATGCGCTGCATGATATTGAGCATCGTGCGTTCGATCTGAAGGAGGCTGAGTTCCTTGCCATAGACCTTGAAGGCAATATCTCCGGGCTTCACATGGTCGCCGTCATGCAGAAACTGCTCCACCCTGCACTCGGGATCAAAATAATTGATGATCTCTTTTGCCACCTCAACACCGGCGAGCACACCTGTGTCTTTGATAATTAACTGCTGGCATCCCATTTGGGTAGGAGGAATGCAACTGAGCGAGGTATGGTCGCCGTCGCGGATGTCCTCTTCGAACCAGATTGCAATCAGTTTACGTAGTTCTTGCTTGTCCATAATTCGAAATTTTTGTGCAAAAGTACAAAAATTCTTGCATATATGCAAATTTTTTACTAATTTTGCAGCGTGAAGCGAAAAATATACATCTGTCTGTTGCTCTGCCTAGTGTCTTTTCCGGCATTAGGGGAGACTAAATGGGATCACATCACCTGGCGTAATGAGATCCGCTTGGGTTGGGGCGACCAGTTATTCGAGAGTCTAATGTGGCATAATCCGACGAACATCGCTACCACGATGCCGGAGAGTTTTCAACAGACGTATCATGAGAATTACCGCCACCACCAGCATATATGGCTGGAGTACCAATATCGGTTTAAACACTGGTTCTCGCTGGGTGCCATGATGGACATGAGCGAAGTAGGCTGGGACGACGTGACGCGTAACGGCGCAGGGGTTGAGATGAGCCGCAGCCGCGGGCATTATTTCTACAATCTGGTTTTCATGCCCACGATCCGCTTCACTTATTTTCACCATGAATATGTGAATCTGTATTCCGGTATAGGTATTGGAATGGACATCAACGGAGGTACGGAGACGAACGCCAAAGGCCAGCGCACTGAGGTGGGTGCTGCGGTCAATATCACCGTCTTCGGCGTGAGCGCCAACTACAAGCGGTGGTTCTGGACGGTCGATTTCGGAGGCTTGTACGCGCTCAAGAATGCGAATGCGATCTATATGGCTTCGTCGCGGATTATTAATGTAGGATTAGGGGCGAGATTCTGAGAAGATTTGAAGATTTGAAGATTTGAAGATTGAATTATGAGATACAGATACCAACATATTCTATTGCTGCTCTTGGCGGTATGGATGACAGGATGTCAATTTCGTCAGGACGAGTATGTCAATTTCTCGGAGACACCTGCGGCAGAAGGGCTGAAATTCCAAGTCATTGGTCAGAATGAGCGGGATCTGAGTGACGGTCTTCCTTCCAACTGTTATCTGCCGGACGGCACGCCGGTGAACGAGTGGACAGGGGGCAGCGATCAGCCGTCAGAGGAGAGCGATATGCCGGGTCCGCGGCGCACGAATTCGGTCACGGGAGCCGGTATTCTGCAGGAGCTGCTCAAATACGGGAACCAGAACCAAATAATAGAAGTGGTAGGCACTTACCCCAGCATAGACATTGAAGGCAACCCGATTACACTCTCGGGCAAAGTGATGCTTCCCAAGAATGGTAATCCCAAACGCATGATCATAGTGAGCCACTATACCGTTTGCTCCAACGCCGAAGCACCGAGCAATTGTTTCTCGTTAGAGGGGGTGCTGGTTAAATCGGGGTATGGTCTTATCATCCCGGATTATATCGGTTACGGGGTTACGTCAAAGGAAGTTCACCCATACTTGGTGATGGACGTAACGGCGCATAACGTAGTGGATATGTATCTCGCCGTCAAGCCATGGTTGGAGTCAGTCGGCAGGAGTGCGGATGACCCCAGTGTGGATCTTGTAGGCTATAGTCAAGGGGGGGCTACCACGATGGCGGTACAGTACCTGATTGAGAGCGAATACAGCGACGCGTCTGACATCAATAATATTATGCTCCACCGCGTGTTCGCCGGCGGCGGTCCGTACGACATACAGGCGACCTACGAGCGTTTCGTCACAACCGACACAGCCGGTTACCCGGTAGCCGTACCATTAGTGCTGCAAGGCATGATCAAAGGCAACAAACTGAACATGCAGTTGGAGGACATGATGCAGCCGTGGCTATGCGAACATGTGGAGGACTGGATCAACAGCAAGCGTTTCACGTCCGCGCAGATTAACAAACTGATCGGCACCAAGGTGACGCACAACCTGCTGACCCCGGAAGCTATGGAACAGACGTCCGAAAAAGTAGCGGAGCTATACAAGGCTATGACCCTGAACTCCATCATCGCCTATGACTGGATCCCGAAAGCATCGGTCTATATGATGCACTCGATGGACGATGAGACGGTGCCGTACACCAACGCCACACATGCCCGGTCGCATTGGAAGGAAGCCAACATCACCTATAATTTCGGGCACTACGGCGGACACGTACTGACCTGCTTGCGATTTATCTATACTGTACAAGAATTATTAGCTAACGAAGAGGCAGAAAGGAGGAAATATGAGAACTAAAATTACGTTGCTTCTTATCCTTTGCTCCTTCCTCCTTGCGTCCTGCAATACAGAGGCGTACTACGAGACGAAGGACGTAGAAGTAAAAATGAATATCACGAATGTGTCCTCGGGCTTCATTGAGTGTGAGTACTCAACCAACAAGGACGCATATTACCTCATTGCGATCCGAGAGCCGTGGGAGGATTTTAACCCCATAACCCACCAGAAGCAGTTCATGCAGTTAGCCCTTGACAGCGCGTACGCGGAGTATTTATTATGGCGGAATGATCTGCTTCACCAGCAAGAATTTACTATAGCTCCCTTCTCCAGCCACTCGCTCCAATATGGTAAAACCAGCCATTTCTTCACGGGTCTGACCCCCTACACGGACTATTGGGTATTTGCGTTCCCTGTTGATCCGGAAACAATGAGACCTGCCGGAAAACTGGTATTGGAGAATATCAAGACATCTATCGCCTCCACCGTAGATGTTCGTTTTGAATACCGTGTGAGGGGCATGTGGGACTATCTCTACCCGGTGGACACGCTCGGTCACATCAACGCCCGCTATCCCTATATTGCCATCACCAAAGACAGCCTCGAACTTACCACAGAGATTGCGGAATGGGGTACTCCGCTCCCCTTCTTCTACAACTGGGAAGAGGATATGTTCGATAATCCCGAAACAGCCGATATTTTTTACGGCGTGAAAGCGACCGAGCATGATGACCGCCTATCGACGACCTGCACGTTTGAAGAAGGTCACACGTACTATACCGGCATCACCGGCTTTGACGGGCTGTTCAAACACATGGCGGTCTATAAGTTTACGTGGCACAAAGACTGCGTTTACTATTTCCAGGACACCGATTCCACCAACTTGTATATAAAGGATATGGATAAACTATTATAACCGGTGTTATGAAAATCACCCTTCTTGTGGTAGGCAAGACCACCGATTCCCGTCTGTCCTCCCTAATGGAGGAATATATCTCGCGGCTCAAACACTATGTGCCGTTTGAGTTGGTTGTTGTGCCGGATCTGAAGAACACCAAAGCGCTCAGCGAGGAGCAGATCAAAACCGCCGAAGGCGAAGCTATCCTGCGGTTTGTCACTCCATCGATGGACGTTGTGCTGTTGGACGAACACGGACGGGAGTTCCGGTCTATTGAGTATGCCGAATGGCTGCAAAAGAAGATGGGTTCCGGCAAGGATCTGACGCTTGTTATCGGAGGTCCGTACGGCTTCAGCGAAGCGGTCTATGCCCGCGCTAATGGCAAGGTATCGTTCTCGCAAATGACTTTCTCTCACCAGATGATACGTCTGATGGCGGTGGAACAGATCTACCGCGGAATGACTATTCTCCGCGGCGAGCCTTACCACCACGAATAAACGCGACCTTTGGGCCGCGTTTATTCTATTTACGATTGGACGATTTATTACCTTACCCGGATCTTCTGTCCGATCTGCAGTACTTTGGTCTCCTTGATTTTATTCAGCTGGCAAAGCTTGCGTACAGTTGTGCCGTAGCGTTTGGCAATGCCGGAGAGAGTGTCGCCGGAGCGCACCTTGTGGTATTTCATCGCGGCTTGCTCTGCGCGCGCCTGTTTCATCGCCTTGATGCCGATCACGTACTCTTGGTCGTTCTTCAGCTTGCCTGTCGTGAAATCGATGACGTTAGCGGGGTTCATGGCTTCGCCCAAGTAGCGGATCTCCAGGTGGAGATGGCTGCCGGTGGAGCGTCCTGTGTTACCCCCCAGACCGATCACGTAGCCCGCCGGAACACGCTCATATTCATCCACGAGCGGACGGCTCAAGTGACCGTAGATCGTCTCCAGACCGTTGTCATGGCGAAGGACCACATAGTATCCATAGCCGCGCGGATCCCATCCTACGATACGTACCTGACCGGGCCAAGCCGAGCGGATCGAGTCGCCGATCTGTACTTTTATATCGGTGCCCTTATGCATTCTGTACCGGCGCCAGCCGAACGGACTCGTTACATAGCCCGGAGCGGGAAGAACAAACCCCGCCATCGGGATATGCACATCCTCGCGCAAGCTGTCGAACAGGTTGCCGTACGGGTTCACGCGCTCGTCCGTCCAGATATGCCGGTAGAGGCTGTCCGCCGGGTGATGAGTGAAGAGCGTGCTGTCGCCGAACATGAACTGCGGTGCGAGTTTATAGACCACATCGCCGTCTTTGGTACGGACGATGATCTTATTGGGTAGCAGCTCCATGTCACATCCGAGGATGAGTGTATCATGGGCAAAGAGCCCTGCCAGGCACTCCGGCAGTTGCGCCGCACGCGCGTCCAGATCGTCCATTTCCTCCAGTTCGTCGCCCTCGCTGTCCACGGCGAGCGTGTCCAAAGGCGGGTTCAGAGAGAGATCTTCGGTAAAGACATTATCGGCTCTTAATGGAAACAGAAGCAGCAGAAGCAGAAGCCCAGTAGATGTAATACGAGACATATTATTCCTAATACAATGAGTGTGATACCTATTCCGATGAGCCATTTCTTACCGTTGCTCATCTCGCCTTTCATTTTCGGCGCTTTGATGAGGGGGAAAGCCACTTGCTCGGTGAGCGTCCGTCCGAACGGAACGGAGATGATAGCGTCGGCGTTGACAGCCCAACCGTTGGCGTTCAATACCGGCGCAAGGTTACGGCGCCGCAGTTTGAGCCAAGCCATGATCATACTCGGACCGCTGATTACCAACAAGATACAGATGAAGACGAGGATGTTCTGCCACCATGTGAGCGCGGCTAAACCGGCAGCAACGGAAGCCAGCGCGGCTCCGATCATACCTAAAGCCATGCCGATGGCGGCAAAGATACCGGCGAACTTAGCGATGTCGAATGCCGGTTTCTTCTCTGCTGCGGGATCAGCGGCAGCAGCATCCGCTTTAGCGGTCATATCGTCGAATGCCTTTGCGTCTTTCTCTGCGGCGGATTTGTTGATCTTGTCCTCGACCCATTTGGAGAACTTGCGGTAAGGAGTCCAGAATGCCTGACGGATCGAGATCGGGTTCTCGATGATCTTATATACCGTAGCATCGTAGTCCAGTCCGCCGTTGTCATAGAAAACGGCGTTTTTGCCAACGCTGAGGTTCTTGATCTCGCCTTGGGTGACAGCAGCTACTATCTGCGCGGTCTTTCCGGTCTTTTGGTTCACGCAGTTGCAATAGAGGAGATACATACCGCTCAGAGGAGCCTGCGCATCGTGCTTGCCCATATCGTTCACGCGGATACAGAGGTGGCACGCGCGTTGGTCAATGATGAGCGTTCCGGCTTGGAAGGAAGCGATAGTCTTGTCGTTGAGGTCATAGAAGTCCTCTAGGGTCACGAAGTTGCGCAGCAGGCGGTAGAAATCGCGGTGGAGGAGGAGCAGTTTGCGCAGCGGCATGAACTCGGCTTGCGCCGCAGCCAGCGCGTCTGCGTTAGCACCTTCGGCAGCTGCTTTGGCAGCCTCCCATTCAGCGATCTGCGCACCCATCTCTTGGAATTTCTTCTCGCTCATACCGGGTTTCGGTGTCTCTTCGGGGATCAGAGCGAGACCCAGTTTCTGCAGCTTCTCCTGCTCGAAATACGCGGCATATTCAGCGCTTTTCTCTTTGTAAGCCGCGATGACATCTGCCTCCAGCGGCGCAGCGGGAACAGCTTGTTCCTCGATGGTAACGCCGTCGATAGCAGCTTGTACGGCAGCCAGCGAGATGGTATTCTCCTTGCCGGCGATTTTCTTCGCCACAGCAGCGATTGCTTCGTCAGCGATATTCGCGATTTCGACCTCATCTGTCTGCGCGAAGAGGGATTTCGGCTCTTTGAGGTTAGCGCAGAGCCACTCGGCGGTAGCTACCACTTCTTTCAGACGCAGTTTACCATCGCCATCTGTATCCATCAGAGAGAGCGATTCCGAACTGATTTCCAATCCATTAACCGGGCAGGAGAGAACGGTCCACATTTTCTTGTCCAATTCACCCAAATGGCGGATGTCCTCCGCCGACTGAATGCGTACGCGGGTAACTCCACCCACATTCGCAAAACTCCATTTGTACTTTGCCATAAATATCTTGGTTTTTAGTTAATCCATATTTTGCGCTGCAAAATTACAAAAAATAAATGAATTATACAAATATTTTGTTATTTTTCCTAAATCCCCCGCGATTTTAGTACTTTCACGAAATTGCCGATTATTAAGATTCGGGCGGACACGGCAGGCTTACTACCCGCGTGCGAGACTGCTTTAGGATTATTTTTCGCCACAAAAAGCATTTTTTAGCCATGTATGGCCAAAAATAATCACCTATGCAAAGAAGTCTTTTAGAGTTATATTGTTGTAAATAAATTGGTTGTAGTATTCATTCTTCTTTGCCTGACAGTCTGTAATAAGCACAGGGATTATACTTTTTTTAGGAAACATGCCGGATAACTCATGAATTCGATTTTGCAGTTTTTTCGCTTCCTCTTTCGTTAGCGCATAAGTCCCCGCTGTATATTTCATCTCACATAGATTGATGATATCGTCTGCACGCTCTATTACCATGTCTATTTGCGCAGAAGAAGTCAGCATAGCATACGTCCTTGTCGCGACGCCGGAAATACCTAATGCGCGTTGAATCTGGGGAATATGCGCAAAACAAAGCCGTTCAAAACTCAGTCCAAGCCATGTACTATATTTGCTGGAAGTCTGAATATGTAGCCACATATTGTTGTCGAAAGCTTCTTTTGCTCCTCCGAATTGCAGATAGAATAATGTGAAAAAGTCCACCAACTGATAGATATAAGTCTTGCCACTAGTGGGAAGGTATTTACGGATGAATCCACATTGTTCCAACTCTTCCAAGCGCCGAGTGAAGCCTCCTCCTGTTTTTTGTTTAAGTAATTTAATCAGCTCCATGCGCGTGTAACCACTTTTCTTCTTACTCAATTGAGTAATAATCTTGATATAATCATCGGCTTTTTTGAATAAAGAGGAATATAGGTTATTGAACTCGTCATACAGCAATGCCGAATCTTCAAAAAACAGCCGATCTATATTCTGTGCGAGGCTTAATGATTTATCCAATAAATGAAGATAATAAGGTATTCCACCAAGTACCATATAACAGTTAGCTATCATCTCATCTGTCCATCGGAAACCTTGTGTATGCAAATATGATTTTGTGTCTTTGAGCGAAAATGGAGAAAGATGGAGCTTGCAAGTAAGCCTGTTGTGCAGCCCGCCTTTGTCGTTGATCACATTCTTTACCATCCAAGAAGCCGCACTTCCGCAGATGATAAACAGAAGACTTGACTGCATCATTGCCCAACCATTCCAGAATAAATCCAAAGCTTGCTTAAATTCAGATTTTTGCGTATCCATCCAGGGAACCTCGTCCAAAAAGACCACCTTGCGCTTCTGCCGTGAAGTGGAAATAATGCTCTTTAGTGCTTCGAAAGCATCGAACCAATCTTTGGGTAAAAAGTTTTTACCACTATATTTAGAGAGCATCTTACCAAAGTTCTCCAGCTGTTGCTTTCTCGAACCTTTGGCTATTCCTGTGCAGTAAAATGAGAACTTGTCATCAAAAAAACTGCGCACCAAAAAAGTCTTACCTACACGCCGCCTTCCATAGAGAACGACAAACTCTGCCTGAGATGACTCTTTTAAGCGGATTAACTCTTTCTGTTCCTTTTCTCTTCCTACCAATTGCATAAATCAACTAATTATTTTTGGCCGCAAAGTTACAAAAAATAATTGATATGGCCAAAAATAATTTGATTATTTTGCATTTTTAATAAAGAAACACAAACCAATAACAGCAAAAGCACTAAATTTGGCGGTTATACCCGAATCTGCCTAAGAGCAGCGCAAGGTCAGCGCAAGGTCTGCTGATTTGGGGGCAATTGAACCGACATTGAGCCGAGATGGGTAGGCAATAGGTTCGGTGATGGATAACAGATGACTAAGAATATACAAGAACAACCAACGATTTATCCGCCAAACTTGGCGGATGCAATAAAAAAATGACATTGCACTATTTGCACTATTTGCATTTTGATGGGCGAAAGTGCAGAAAGTGCAATATAAAAAAAATGACATGACCGGATTGACCGGATTGACCGTTTGGGGTGAAACGGTCAAAAAGGTCAAAACGGTCATAACAAAAAATTATATACCGCCATGGAAAGAATCCCGGCATGAGTTTTTTCGTAGCAAGCCGCTGGGGATTCATCTGGGCATAGCGCGAGTAATTAACTATTTTGCCAGTTTTTGGTACATCTTGAACAACTCTGCCACGCACTCGGATTCGGTCATTTTGGTAGAAAAGCCATAGGCAGCCATGACCGCGCGGTCGTTCTCTTGGTGCGCTTTGCGGAGTTCGGGCGGCATGGTTACTTCATCGTACAAATCTGCCAAAGAGGAATCCGGATATTTGGCGCGTGCATCCAAAATGGCTTGGGCTGTTTGCTCAATTCGCGCTTTCTGTTCCTCGGTCGGTTGACACCACGGGAAGTTGTTATAGACGATGTCCTTGGAATAGCGGTATCGCATTTCAAGACGACCACAGACTACTCTCATCCAAGCCATGTGCACATTGGAAGTGAGAACACCGAAATGGTAGAGAGAAGCGTTGGGGATGAACTGAACGGCATCATTAACCATAATATCCGGAGTCATAAAACCTATAGGAATATAACGTCTCCGTTCACTACTTACTCGTGGTATAACAATATAATCTGTTTTTGAGTAGCGCACCTCTTGGAATAGCCATGCAGTATTTGCACTTTCCCTTGTTGCCTCTTTGGTGCTTGCAAGACGGTATTCGCGTACTTTATTTACTCTGTCCATAAGGAATGGACTTTTCCTTATTTCAGATGGGCTAACATCAACCAGCCAAATGCAATAACGCACTTTATTGTTGATGAATTCCTCGGAGCCATAGATGCGCTTGATATATTTAGCAATATCGGGTTCTTTGGCAATCACCTCTTTGTACTCATCTTCTTTAAGGAACAAAAAGCCTCCATCCGTCGGCTTGCTGCCGTATATCATATCCGGGACATCGCAGAGCGGTTTGGATCGGCTGTCAATCCAAGTATCGGGCGCATCAATAAGGTATGCGTTGATATTAGAAGCAGGGATGGATTGCATGTCAGAGATATAGATTCTCTTCGCGCTAACGCCCGAAGCAGCCGACAAGGAGAGCGGCGAATCTAATTCGCCTGTAAAAGAAGAAAAGCCAATAATGACACAATGGACGTGAGCTTTGATGTCGGCTTCGCTATCCCAACGGAAGGTACGATAGGCAAAGTCAATATGTATTCCGAAACGGTCAAAGAGCGGTTTCCAAATAGCGGATACTTGCTCGCCTTGGGTGATAGAGTTGGTCGAAACAAGGGCGGCCTTGATTGCCGGATTTGCATGCATCAGTTGTGCCGCTTTCATATACCAACCGGCTACATAATCTATCTTTCCTGCGGTCTTATAAGGCTTGCCCTTTTCGTCCACATAGATAGAAAGCATATCCTCTTTTTGCTCTTTTGACTGAAGGCTATATCCCACAAACGGCGGATTACCCATGATATAGTTCAACTTCTCCGGCGCAATGACCTCGCTCCAGTTGATGCGGAGCGCATTGCCTTCTTTGATATTATGGTAGGCTTTGAGCGGTAACGGCTCTATATTGAACTGCACTAACTTGGCGGTCTCTTGCAGCATTTGTTGCTCGGCAATCCAAAGCGCCGTAGTGGCAACGGATACAGCAAAATCGTTAATCTCAATACCGTAAAACTGGTGAATATCCACCTTTATCGGGTTGGCAAACTCACCTATTACCGCCTGACCTTTGTTGCGCAACTTAATAACCTCGTTCTCCAACCGGCGGAGCGAGACATAACTCTCCGTGAGGAAATTACCGGATCCGCAGGCAGGGTCAAAGAAAGTAAGAGAAGCTATCTTGTCTTGGAAAGCATCGAGTTTTTTCTTCGCGCTGACGCCCGAAGCACCTGACAAAGAAGATTTGATGGTTTCAAACTCATCCTTGAGTTCGTCCAAGAAAAGCGGGTCGATCACTTTATGGATGTTGGCGATAGAGGTATAGTGCATACCGCCCGAACGACGGGTTTCAGGGTTCAACGTGCTCTCAAAGATTGCACCGAAGATAGTCGGACTAATCTCATTCCAGTCGAAATCATCGGAGGCTTTGGACAAAATGAGTTCTTTTAGGTCTTCCGTAAACTGCGGAATAATCAGCCGTGCGTCATGGCTGAACAAACCGCCGTTGACATACGGGAAGGCTTTGAGCGCCTCGTCCATATAAGGGTCGCGTTGGTCGTTCGGCGTGTCAAGCACCTCAAACAGATCTATCAGCGCACGGCGCATATCTTTCGCCGGATATTGCGCCAAGTAATCATGGAAAGCCGTTTTGGAGCCGAACAGATGCGCATCCTCGGCATAGAGGCAGAACACCAGCCGCACACAGAGAATATTGAGGCTTCGAAGCGTCTCCGAGGCATCGGGTTCATGATATTGTTTCAGCAGCCCGTCGTATATCTGAGCAACGAGTTTTCCTGCATCTTTAGAGATTTTCTCCTCTTGTTTGATATGCTCGTTTCCTTGGTCCACCAAGAAGCGCAAACGGTCGTACTCTTTCTCCAAATTAGCGAGTTGTATCTTCTGCGGCTCGTCATTGGGATGTTCCAGATCATACACCCACCATTCCGCAAAATTGCAGGTCACAATCCACCGCGGGCGCTGGCTGTTAGGCAGCGAATCGGCATAGCGTTTGGCTTGCTGGAATGGGTTGAGGAAGGTACCGTCCGACTGTTTGATTCCTTCGCCGAGGTTCTTACCCAGCGACTTTTGCTCTATCATCACTTTTGTCTCCGGGATACGCGCGTCCACAAAAGAGGTGTGGTCGAGGTGTACTTGATCCTCAAAGATGATAAACTGCTCCGGGTGGTCGATCCCGAAAACTTGGTTGAGGAGCGTCGTCCAAAAGATTTGGCTTTGCCCTTTCTCGTAACCATCTTGGGTTAACCAGTATTCGGCAAAGGCTTTCGCTGCTTTTTGTTGCTGTATTGCGGTCATGTATGTATGGATATATTTTGCGATTGCAAAGGTAGCAATAAATTTTGATTTATGCAAATAAAAGTGCAATTTTGCGACAAAGATACAATAAAATTACATGCAAAAATTACATGCAAAATACTGCGTAAAAAGGTATCGATCGTATTCCTTCTTCCATACCAAAATTCTTTTGCGAAATACGAATTGCCCATTCGGGATGATAAGTTTGTCGGAACTGATTCAAACTTTTTGCGCGCGTATGCAGACCTTTCTTTACTTCTATTGGAACGATTGCTGTGTCTTTTTGCCAAAGAAAATCCAATTCCGCAGTATTGCTATTTCGCCAATAATACAAAGGTATTTGCCGTGCAGCCAGCGCTTGCGCTACATAATTCTCCGCAATTGCTCCCATGAACGTGTTGTCTATGGGAGTTGGAGACAGAAGCAATGAAGAAGGCATACCGGACTTCATCGTCAGCAGCCCAACGTCACTCATGTATAACTTAAAATCCCCGAGTTCCATATACGCGGCAAGAGGTATGATTGCCTTCTGTACTTCCTGACATTTGAGCACGACTCCTGCATAATGGAGCCATTCGATGGCTTCTCCGAAGATCGTTGCACTACCACCACGTTGCACTACTTTATACTGGAACTTATGGTTTTCCTTCGCCAATTGGGCAGGAATCGAATTGTAGCACGCGCGTATCTTGACGGATGTGGCAGGTGAAGCATATTTCGCCATATCAGCCACGTACTCATTTAGGATGCGCTGCTGAATATCGGCTATATGCATAATGCTATTAGTTTGCGCATATTCCGCGACGACTGCAGGCATTCCTCCTACCACCAAGTACTGTCGCCACATAGCCAATGCCTCCTCATGTAACGCCGAGGGCATCTTCGTGTTTTCAGCGGTATGCAATCGTATTTGTTCTGCCAACGATTGTTTCGACATTGCCCATAGGAATTCCTCAAAGTCCAAAGGAAAGAGTTGTAACTCATCCACTTTCCCAACAGGAAAAGAATATTTCTCTCTATTTATCGCCACGCCTAACATGCTGCCTGCGGCACATACATGATAGTCCGGGGCTTGCTCGCAAAAGGATTTCAATGCAGTTAAAGCACGTTCAGAGGCTTGAATCTCGTCCAAAATCAACAAAGTCTCTTGGGGTAAAATACGTTGAGATGAGATACTCTCCAATTGCAGAATGATGTTTTTGGGATTCAAGTCGTCTTCAAAAACGGCACGAGCACGTGTGTCTGCCTCTAAATTAAATCGAACGGTGTTGGTATAGTACTGTTTGCCAAATTCTTCCAAAATATAGGTTTTCCCCACTTGACGGGCACCATTCAGAACAAGCGGCATTCGCCCTTCTTTTGTGCGCCATTCGCACAAGGAGTCCAAAATCTTTCGTTTCATGGTTTATGCATTTATATATGAATTTATATGAAGTTTTTAGATTTTTTCATACGTAACTATCAAAAATCCGCTGCAAAGGTAGCAATAAATTTTGATATATGCAAATAAAAGTGCAATTTTTTGCTATAATGGGGGATTGACAAAGCGCAGTGGGGGTATTGTGGGGGTATTGTCGTCCTAAGGTGGTCGCGTGTTGGTCGCGTGTTGGTCGGGAGATGATCACGTGATGGTCGCGTTGACTAAACCTGAAAAAGGTTGACTCGAAAACTGAGTTGGAATCTTAAAAATCGTAAACTTTTGACTCGATTCCTGAAAAGGTTGACCGGAGTGCAGAA
>CACWZZ010000023.1 GCA_902765485.1 uncultured Bacteroidales bacterium | reverse complement strand
ATTGAAAATAGTCTTCCAAAACTTGTTGCTTGAACGACTCAGAATAATGATTTTTGGGTTGTTTCATAAAACTAAAATCTTAAAATTTGACACTTTTTACCAGTTTTATGAGTAAACCTATTTCAGGATAAGACATTTACCATTGTACGACAAAACCGGCGTGGACGTTGATGCCGGCTTGGGCGTAGTACCAGGGCCAGCAGGCTTTGCCATTCTGGAAATAAGAGCAGTCGCTGCCGCCGTTGGACGCATATTTGGCGTTGAAGATATTATTGATCCGGCATAGGAGTTTCACCTCCGGAACACCTTTCTTTCCCTCTCCCCATTTCTGCATCGGCAGGCTGTATTGCAGGTTCACGTTGGTCGTGGTGTAGGCTTTGAGCGCCGCTGTCTCGTTCTGGGTGTTGTCCAGATACTGTTTTCCGGTGACGTTGGTCTGGATGGTGCCTACGAAGCCTGCGATGTCGAAAGTGAACAAGCTCATTCCCGTCACCATCGGCGAGAAAGCGATCGTCGTCTCTTTGAAGAACACTTCTTCTTCGCCCACCCAATTCCAGTTCTCGTCATAGTGGGTGATCGTCTCGGTATAGTTCCGGATCTTATTGCGCGAGAGCACTATGTTTCCTTCCCACCGGAACCAAGAGGTGATTTTCACTCCGGCGCTCAACTCCATACCCATGCGGTAGGAGTCTTTGACGTTGGTGGTGGACTGTTTGCCCACGTCGTTGACGCGGCCGGTGAGGACCAGTTGGTTGTCGTAGTCCATGAAATAGAGGTTGAGTCCTATGTTAAACCGCGTGTGCGCGTAGGAGTAACCCAGTTCATAGTCGTACAGCGTCTCCGCCTGCGGCATCTTGCCGGAGTAGGTCTTCGTCGTGCGGTCGTAAATGATGTTCTCCGTGTAATTGTCGCGACTGGGATCGCGGTTTGCCATGGCGAACGAACCTGCTAACAGATGACCGTGGTTTTGGTAGGTGAGTCCGGCTTTGGGGTTGAAGAAATGGTATTGTACCAGCAGCGGCAGCTCGGTCAGGTCCGGTTGGTCCGCATACTTTTTCAGCGCATCGGCATTGATGCCTGCCATCCGATAGCGCACATACCGGTATTGCAGGTCGGCGTAGAGCGACAGACGCTCTTGGGCGCGGTGGATAATATGCCAATTCGCTTTGGCGTAGATATTGGCATCCACTTTGCGGCTGTTAGCGCGGTAGAACTCATAGGCGTAAGGGATCGTTTGGGAGTAATGAGGATCGCTGACCCAAAGCAGTTCGCCCCAATGGGCGCCGATATAGTCATTGGCTGCGGCTCCGATTTGCGCCTGCACTGCTTCGGAGGTGTATTTGGCGGAGAGGACAGCTCCGTAGAAATGGTTATTCAGGTTCTTGCGGTAGATGCCGTCGCTCTTTTCCACTTTGCCTTGGTCAGCATCGGTATAGGGCAGCAGGTTGAAATACTTCAGTGCCTTGTTCTCGTATTGCTCGTAGTAACCGCCTCCGTGGGTATAATGGAGGGTGGCGTTGAGGCTCCATTGAGGGGTGAAACGATGGGTGACGGCTATCTGGGCATGCTGCTGGGCGTAGTTGTCCGTCTGGTTGGAGTAATAGACGGTGGAGTCGTTTCCTTGGCTATCTTTGACGGTATATTCACCCGCAGGGTTATAGCGTCTGTCGGCACCGTTGATACCGTAGGCGGTGTTATAATCCACGCCGTCCCAACCCATTCCTGTTTTTTCTTTTCCTCCGAAGAGACGGGCTACCACCTGGGTCTGTTTGCCGTACCAACCAAGATCGCCGTAGTAGCTATATAGATCGCTGCCGGTGCGGTAGAGGAATCCATCTGAATTGACCTTACTGAACCGTGCGTTGGCAACCCATCTGCCGGGTAGCACGATGTGGGCATTCACCATCTCTTTGAAGGTCTTGTACATACCTCCGTTGAAGGCGAGGGTCACGTGACTCCGGTCTTCCGCGAGATGACGGCTGATGAGCATCGGGTCGTTCGTCTGCATGTTCAGACTCGCGCCGAAAGAAGCCGAGCCGTTGGTGCTGGTACCCACGCCGCGCTGCACGTCAATACTGCTCATGCTGGATGCCATATCCGTCATGTTGACCCAGAAGACGGTCTGGCTCTCTCCGTCGTTCAGCGGCACATCGTTCACGGTCATGTTGATGCGCGTGTGGTCGGTTCCGCGCACGCGAAAATAGGTGTAACCGATACCCAGACCGTCGTCGCTCGTGACCTGCAGACCCGGCGTGGTGCTCAGCAGATAGGGCAGGTTCTGACCCGTGTTATCACGGTTCAGCGATTTGTTGTCCGTTACTTGGTGGGAAAGGGTGGTCTGTTGTACCCGCGTAGCGGTAACCTCGATCTCCTCAATCCGGAAATCACTCGCGTTCAGCGTGTCGAACGGAAGAACTTGCGCAGAGTCCTGCGCGGTGGTCTGCGCACTCACTTGCGCAGCAAAGAGCGTCCATGCGCCCCAAAGCATCAACCATGCGTGGTTGATAAAGAATGTGGATTTTTTCATTTCCTTTAACAGTATTATCTGTTCAAGTTCTACGGGTATGATCTCAGCCGAATAGGACGTTTGTCCCTGCTTCCAGCACCCCGAATGAATCTAACAGAATGTAAATCGGGTGCAAAAGTACTGCTTTTTTTGCAAATGTGCAAATAATTCTTGCGTATATGATTTTTTTTTACTAATTTTGCACGCAAAATTTATCTAAAATAACAAGTTTATGATACTAGACAAATTAGAGAACGCTGATTGGTATTTCGACAGCGTACCGGGTTTGAAAGAGTTTATGCAGTTCTACAACGACAATGATCTGGAGGAGCTGCCGGCATGTAAGATCTATCTGGACGGCAAGGATCTGTACGTCAACATTGTGGATTTCAAGGGCAAAGAGGAGCCCAAATGCCGTATGGAGGCGCACCGCGACTATCTGGATATCCAGATTCCTCTGGGCGATGACGAGGTCATGGGATGGAAAGCCCAAGTGGATTGCCAGGACGTGACTCAGGAGTATGACGAGGGCAAGGATGTAGAGTTCTACGGCGACAAGGCCACGGCTAAGTTCACTGTGCCGGCGGGTCATTTCGCTGTCTTCTTCCCTTCGGATGCCCACCAACCGGGTATCGCTCCGGGCAAGGAGTACCGCAAGTTGATCGTCAAAGCGAAAGTGAATCAGTAATTTGAAGATTTGATAATTTGATAATTTGAAGATTAATACCATGGCAACGAAGAAAGAACAACATCTGCCGATCGTAGCGCGTGATCCTTATCTCGCGCCGTACGAGTGTGCTCTGCAGGCGCGTGCGGAATACGCTGCGCGCAAGGAAGCGGAACTATTGGGGGAGCCTACCCCGACCCTCCCTAAAGGGAAGGAGAAAGATCATGCTTTAGCTGATTGGGCGAGCGGATACCTCTATTTCGGTCTTCATCACGACCGCGCTAACAAGCAATGGATCCTCCGCGAGTGGGCACCGAACGCGACGGCGATCTATATCAAAGGTGACATGAACGGCTGGCAGAAAGACGAGGCGTATCGTCTGCAGCCGATAGGCAACGGCGTTTGGGAAGCCAAGCTGCCGGAAGAGGCTATCAAGCACGAGCAGTTATACAAACTGCTGGTGGAGTGGAACGGCGGCTACGGCGAACGAATCCCGTCCTATGTGCGCCGCGTGGTGCAGGACGAGAACACCAAGATCTTCTCCGCGCAGGTTTGGGACGAACCCGAATACGAATGGAAACATCGTAACTCCGCGAAAGCGAAGAAAGCAGGCAAAGACGGGCTGTATATTTACGAGTGCCATATCGGTATGTCTTCCTCCGAGCAGAAAGTCAATTCCTATGAGGAGTTCCGCCGCGACGTGCTGCCGCGTATCGCTGAATTAGGTTATAACTGCGTCCAGATCATGGCGATCCAGGAGCACCCGTATTATGGTTCGTTCGGATACCATGTGTCCAATTTCTTCGCTGCCAGCAGCCGTTTCGGTACGCCGAACGAGCTGAAAGCGCTCATCGACGACGCGCACGGCAGGGGTATGAAGGTCATCATGGACCTCGTGCACAGCCACGCGGTGAAGAATGAGCTGGAGGGATTGGGTAATTTCGACGGCACGCCGTACCAATATTTCCATGACGGCGCGCGCCGCGAGCACCCGGCTTGGGACAGCCTCTGTTTCAACTACGGCAAAAACGAAGTGCTCCATTTCCTGCTTTCGAACTGCAAGTTCTGGCTCGACGAATATGACTTCGACGGTTTCCGTTTCGACGGCGTGACCAGTATGATCTACCTCAGCCACGGTCTGGGCGAAGATTTCAACGGCTACGGTTCGTATTTCAACGGCAACGAAGACGGCGACGCGATCATGTATCTGACGCTGGCGAACAAAGTGATCCATCAGGTCAAACCCGACGCCATCACCATTGCCGAAGAGATGAGCGGCATGCCGGGGCTGGCGGCTAAAATAGAGGACGGTGGCGTAGGATTCGACTACCGGCTGGCGATGGGTATTCCTGATTTCTGGATCAAATATATCAAGGAGGTCAAGGATGAGGACTGGAAAGCCGGTCATATCCTGTTCGAGATGACGAACCGGCGCGAGGACGAGAAGACGATCTCCTATGCCGAGAGCCACGACCAAGCGCTGGTGGGCGACAAGACTATTATCTTCCGTCTCGTGGATGCCGACATGTACTGGCATTTCGAGCACGGTCATTCGACCTACATGGTGGACCGCGGTATCGCGTTGCATAAGATGATTCGTCTGGTGACGGCAAGTACCATCAACGGCGGATACCTGACCTTCATGGGCAATGAGTTCGGACATCCGGAATGGATCGACTTCCCGCGCGAGGGCAACGGCTGGAGTTACAAGTACGCCCGCCGTCAATGGGAGCTGGTGGACAACCCCAACTATTTCTTCGCGGACCTCAACCGCTTCGACGGGGCAATGATCCACTTGCTGAAAGAGCACCTGCTGACCCAGAACCCGACGGCGGAGGAGAAGAAATACAACATTGGCAAACATCTGCCGTGGGTGATGAAATGGTGGGACAACGAGGGCGACCAAGTGGTGGCTTATTCCCGCGGAGACCTGCTGTTCATCTTCAACTGGAACGGACAGAAGTCCTTCACCGACTATGGCATGCTGGTGCCGGAAGGTCAATACAAAGTGGTGCTCAACACCGACGCCAAAGAGTTCGCCGGTTTCGGTCTGAGCGACGACTCGGTAGCGCATTTCACGGAGCACGACGAGTTGTACGCCAAGGACGGCAAGGGATGGCTGAAGATGTACCTGCCGGCAAGAAGCGCGGTGGTATTAAAAAAGGTAGATTAACTAGTCAAACTAGATAAAACAACACAACAATGAAAAAGTACTTATTGATTTTGGCAGCGGCATTAACGATCGTCGGCTGTACCAAGAAACCGGCGGAGCAAGCCGCAGAGAATCAGGAACCCCAACAAGAGCAGGCTGAGGCTCCGGAGCAGGAGGGGGACGACAATTCCTATATCGACATCACGGCTCTGACGCCGGAAGGCAAAGAGCTCTCGTTGAGCCAGGTAGTGGGCAAGACCGACTATGTGCTGCTCGATTTCTGGGCTTCGTGGTGCGGACCCTGCCGCCGTTTTATCCCGGTGCTGAAAGAGATCTACGCTTCGCAGCCCGAAGGACATCTGCAGATCCTCAGTTGCTCTGTGGACCAGGATGCGATGGCTTGGCGCGTAGCGCTGCAAGAAGAGCAGATGCCGTGGCTGCAGATGCGCGAAGACGAAGCGCACTCTTGCGCCGACAAATACGGCGTGGAGTTTATTCCCTTCACCGTGCTGATCGACCGCGAGGGACAGATCGTTGCTGTCAATCCGGAAGAGCCGGAGTTGGCTGAGATTCTGTTAGGGAATTGAGAATTGAAAATTGAGAATTGAAAATTGAAATAAGATGAGAGTAATTATCGAACCTTCGTATGACCTGCTCAGTGAGTGGGCTGCGAACTATGTAGCAAAACGAATCAATGAGTTTGGTCCCAAAGAGAGCACCCCGTTTGTGCTGGGTCTGCCTACCGGCAGTTCACCTCTGGGCATGTACAAACATCTGATTAAACTATACGAAGCCGGCAAAGTGAGCTTCCGCAATGTGGTGACCTTCAACATGGACGAGTACGTCGGCCTGCCGGAGGAGCACCCGGAGAGCTACCACAGCTTCATGTGGACCAATTTCTTCAGCCATATCGACATCCGCAAGGAGAACGTTAATATCCTGAACGGCAATGCGCCGGACTTGGCTGCCGAGTGCGCACGCTATGAGGCGAAGATCAAGAACTACGGCGGTATCCACCTCTTCCTCGGTGGTATCGGTCCCGACGGACATATCGCGTTCAACGAACCGGGTTCGTCTCTCACCAGCCGCACCCGCAAGAAAGAGCTGACCACCGACACGATCATTGCCAACAGCCGTTTCTTTGACAACGACGTCAACAAAGTGCCGAAAACCGCTCTCACCGTAGGTGTCGGAACGGTTATGGACGCACAAGAGGTGCTGATCGTTGTCAACGGTCATAACAAAGCCCGCGCGCTGCAACACGCGATCGAGGAGCCGATCAGCCACATGTGGACTGTCTCTGCGCTCCAGATGCACCAACATGGTATCATCGTCTGCGACGAGGCGGCTTGCGAGGAACTCAAACTCGGTACATTCAAATATTTCAAAGATATCGAGCGCAACAACCTCGACCCCAAAACGCTGTTGTAGTAACGTCGGTCCTCCCTATTTATAAAATATAAACAGGGTCCCACCGAAAATACGTTCGCATATTGCCGGACATATACTAAGCACCGCGGACATTTTTTGAGAACCGCTAAAACGGTTTCCTGTTTTGCCCATACAAATACCATCTTATGCAAGCATAGCTATTATTTGTCTGTGCCAAACAGATAAAATTTCATTTTATTTTTCATAAAAATGCCCGAACGTTTGCGTATGTGCAAAATTTGTAGTATCTTTGCAGCGCAAAATCGGTATGACGCAGAATAACAACATAGTAGAGCAAATTAGAACCCTTGGAAAGAAAGTACTTCCGAAGGGTAGCCACTTATTGTTATATGGCTCCCGTGCGCGAGGCGATAACCGCCCCGATTCAGACTGGGATTTATTGGTATTGCTGAACCGTCAGCAGAATGTTAATACTGATTTCGCCAGCATTTCTTACCCGCTCATGGAACTTGGGTTTGATTTAGGGCAGTACTTTAGTGTTCATACCTATTCACAAAAAGAATGGAATAGTATGAACTTCTTGCCGTTTTATAAGAATGTCGAACGCGATAAAATCCAATTAGTATGAGTCTAAACGATGAAGAAAGACAAATCCTTGTCAATTTAGAGAAAGAGAAAGCCTTAAACACTTTCGCAGAAATGAGTGTGCTCAAACAAGCAGGCTTATGGAATAATATCGCTAATAGACTTTATTATGCAGCCTTTCATGCGGTTAGTGCATTGCTAATACATGACCACCATAATATCGGTTCTCACCAAGGAGCCGTAATTATGTTACACCAACATTACGTTAAAACCGGATTGTTGTCAAGAGAAGATGGCGCATTCTATTCTCAATTGCAAACGATGCGCGAGAAAAGCGACTACAACTGCACATATAATGCGACTGGGGCAGACACCGCTCCGCGTATTGAACAAACGAAACAATTTATAGATAAGATATTGGGGCTTATTCAATAATCATCGTCACTTACTGACGTTAAACAGAAGGACATAAAAAAGGCGTTTATTGACGCTTGTTTTGGTAAGTAGAAATCCGGAAAATTTCAAGCCCCGAAACAAGATTGTGCAATAAGCGTCCTCGTGGGTATGTTAATATCCGTTCGCGCCCCTCATAGGGCGGGAGGGTTAAGCATATCGGGCGTGGACGTTATTGTTTATTCTTGGCTTAGGGTCATTTCCGGAACCTCTACTTGAAGAATAAGCGTGAATAATGTTCGCGCTTTGTTGTATATATGCCGTTATTGATACATCGCAAGAAATGTACTCTCATTAAGAATGCAGACAAGTGGACATCCAAAGCACTTGACCGAGCGACGAGCGGGAGACAACCGAGAGACAAACGGCACATGAAAGGGTCAGAAAAATGTACTCTGATTAAGAAATAGCCAAACAAAATCAACATAATTTATCAACCATTTAAAAGTTGCACCCGACACGAATTCAGGGAAACACTTATGAGAAAAAAACTATTTACATTGTTCGCAGTTATATGCTGCGCAATCTTCTTCACCGCTCACGCGGAAGTCTATTCCGGTACCTGCGGCGAAAACCTCACATGGTCGCTGAACACAGAGGAAGGTATACTCACTATCGACGGGACAGGGGCAATGATTAATTATGAATCTTATTCGAATCAGAGCTCGACTTCTCCATGGTTTATTCATCGTTCTACAATAGATACAGTTATTATCTCCAATGGCTGTACAAGCATCGGAGATTACGCTTTTAAATCGTGTAATAGAATGACCTCTATTACGATTCCCAATAGTGTCACTACGATAGGTAAATACGCTTTTGACGGCTGTTCTGGCTTAAAAGCGATATCAATCCCCAATAGAGTAACAAGCATTGGGAGTTCTGCTTTCCGCGATTGTCCTATAAGAGATGTGTACATCTCGGATTTAACTGCATGGTGTAAAATCGAGTTCGCAGACCTTGCATCAAATCCATTAGGTGCCAAGTATGGTTTAGGAATTTTATATTTGAATGGTGAACTTTTAACAGATATAGAGATTCCCGAGAGTATGACATCAATAGGTGACTATATTTTCATGAATTGCTCATATATAACTTCAGTGTCTATTCCGAATAGTGTAACAACCATCGGGAGTCATGCTTTCTATAATTGCCACGGTCTGAGATCCGTAACTATCCCCAATAGCGTTATAAGTATTGGAAGTTCTGCCTTTGCGTATTGCAGCAGTCTGACCTCAGTAACTATCCCCAATAGTGTCACGAGCATTGGATGGTCGGCATTTTCTAAATGTAGCGGAATGACTTATATTAGTATTGGTAGTGGAGTTAGTAGTATCGGAAGTAGAGCGTTTAGTGATTGTCGCGGTTTAACTTCTATAACTATTGGCAACGGGGTTACAACTATCGGAGATTATGTTTTCTCTGGTTGCAGTGGTTTAACTTCTATTATTATTCCAGATAATGTCGTCTCTTTGGGTTCGTATCTTTTCAGCGGTTGTGAAAATTTGATAGCCGTTACCATTGGAAGTGGAGTAGTCGAGATTGGTGATTATCATAGTCCTATCTACACCATCTTTGCCGGCTGTCGCAATCTATCGTCCATAACAGTTGTAGAAGGAAATGCAAACTATGATAGTCGGGATAATTGTAATGCTATTATCGAAACCAGTAGCAACACACTGGTAGCCGCATGTCTGAATACCATTATTCCCAATAGTGTGACTACCATCGGGAAGGGGGCTTTTTATTGCTGTTCATGGCTTGAGACAATCACAATCCCTGAGAGTGTTATCTCAATCGGCGAGGAAGCATTTCGCGGATGCGACTCGCTAAAAAATATTAATATGGGAAAGAATGTCAACAGAATAGAGAGGTTTGCATTCAGCGGCTGTAATAGCTTAACTTCTTTAGTTTTAACGAGTGATGTTTCCTACATTAAGGAGAATGCTTTTCTCAGCTGTTCCAACTTAAAAACGATAGTCATGTTAGACTCCACTCCGCCTTCCATTGAATCTAATACATTTACGAATATTCATAGTAATGCTGTCGTTTATGTTCCCAATGAAAGTATCGAGAAATATCAAAGTAAAGAGTATTGGAAAAATATGACAATTATGCCGATTTATGCTATTTCGCAATCAGAAGCCGCTACTAGTACTTCCGTCCAATTCATCAATAATGCATGGATAGCATTGGATAAATATATTGCATCCGTCGGCATCGAAGGTAACGAACAACAACCGGGGAATGTATTGGAATACATTGGATTAGAGCCAAATAGCGAATACAAAGACATTCCCATTGTGCTGACTGCTAACACTGGCGAGACGGATACGATGAATGTTTCTTTCTCCACCACTGCTCTTGAACTGACGACCAAGGCATCCAAGCCTGTATCGAGTACGACGGCTATTTTGTTGGCAGAAACCAACATGTCCGATGCAGAAATAAATTGCGGATTTGAGTACAAACGCAATGATGCGCCGGCAGATATGGCGGGCACAAAGGTGTTCTGTCCGGTAGCTTCGGGTCAAATGGCTGGACGGTTGAAGAACCTCAAAGACGATGTGTATTACAAATACCGCGCTTTCTATCAGTCCGCAGCAGGCAATATGTACTACGGCGACTGGCAGTATATCTTCACCGGCGATGTGGCTGTAGAGTTTGACCCGATACTCTATACGTATGGGGCGACTGTTGTTAAGGAGAACGAAGCCACTATCAGCGGTTATGCCCTTGCAGGTTCGGAAGACTTCACCGAGCAGGGCTTTGAGTATTGGGCAGAAAGCAGGGCAGACAATAGTGCAAATGCACCATATCATCGCATGTCTGCCGAGCTGAACGAGCATTTCTTTGCGCAGGCAAGTGGCATCAAGATGACTGTCACTTTGACTAATCTGGACGAAGGAACCGTCTATAAATACCGTGCTTACGGCAAGGTAGGCAACCAGTATTACTACGGCTCCGAACAGACATTCACCACTCAAGGCGAATGGCAGGAAGGGCAAGGCGTAGATAATGTACAAGGGTACAATGTACAAAGTACAAAGGTGCAGAAAATCCTCCGTGACGGGCAAATCTATATAATGTACAACGGGACAATGTACAATGTACAAGGGCAGAAAGTGAAGTAATGTACAAAGGGACAATGTACAAAGTACAAAGGCAGCAGGCGGGCGAGAGTCCGCCTGCTGTTGTTCTGATTGTACTATTCTTATATCGTTCTCGGAAGATGGTCCCGTGATGGTAAGGTGATTGGAAGCACATCCAGTTAAAAAGGAAGCACAAGCCAATTAAAAAGGAAGCGCAGGAGCATCACGGGATCATCTTCCGAGAACGAGCCAAGGACAACTTAAGGACAGTTTAAGGACAACTTAAGGACAACGGGCTGACCTTGGTATAATGCACAAATCTTAATAATCGGAAACTTTTTGGAGTGGAGCGTACGGGGCTTTTATAGCACTTGCCTCCGACATTACTCCGAGATTACTCCGAAATGCCTCCGATAGGGGGTACACAAATGGCTGAAAATGAGCGAAAAGCGGTACTGCATCACTTTTTTTCTTGCATATGTCAAAAAAAAGCAGTAATTTTGCATGCAAAATTGTTATAAGATACAAAGAAACTATATTTTATGTTGGAAATTTATAATTCTTTAACCCGACTGAAGGAGACATTCAAAACGCTTCACGAAGGACACGTAGGTATGTATGTCTGCGGTCCTACTGTGTATGGCGACGCCCATCTGGGGCATGCCCGTCCCGCGATCACGTTCGACGTGCTGTACCGCTATCTGATGCACTTGGGCTACAAAGTGCGCTATGTGCGTAATATCACCGACGTGGGACACCTCGAACACGACGCGGACGAAGGCGAGGACAAGATCGCTAAGAAGGCGCGGCTGGAGCAGCTGGAGCCGATGGAAGTGGTGCAGTTCTACACCAACCGTTACCACCGCGACATGGCGGCGCTGAACGTGCTGCCGCCGTCCATCGAACCGCACGCTTCGGGACATATCATCGAGCAGATTGCTTTCGTACAAAAGATCCTCGACCGAGGATATGCCTATGTATCCAACGGCTCGGTCTATATGGACGTGGAGAAATACGCCAAGGACTATCCGTACGGCAAACTCTCCGGACGTAACCTCAACGATATTGTCACCGAGACCCGCGAACTGGATGGACAGGAGGAGAAAAAGCATAGTTATGACTTTGCCCTCTGGAAGAAAGCAGCGCCGGAGCATATCATGCACTGGCCCAGTCCGTGGAGCGAAGGATTCCCCGGATGGCACATGGAGTGCTCCACGATGGGCACCAAGTACCTCGGTGAGCAATTCGATATCCACGGCGGCGGACTGGATCTGATCTTCCCTCACCATGAGGCGGAGATAGCGCAGTCCTGCGCGGCGCTCGGGCATGAGCCCGTGCATTACTGGATGCACAATAACATGATCACAATCGCGGGCAAGAAGATGGGTAAGAGTTATAACAACTTCATCACCCTGGAGCAGTTCTTTACCGGCAACCACCCCTTGCTGTCGAAGCCTTTCGGTCCGATGGTCATCCGTTTCTTCATCCTTCAGGCGCACTACCGTTCGACGGTGGATTTCTCGTCTGAAGCACTCGAAGCGGCAGAGAAAGGCTTGCAGCGTCTGCAGGAGGCATACTCCCGCCTGATGAAGATCCAGCCTTCAGCCGTCAGCCATCAGCCGTCAGAACTTCGCCGGCGTTGCCAAGAGGCGATGGACGACGATCTGAACACGCCGTTCGTTATTGCAGCGCTCTTTGATTCCGCCAAAATGATCAACACCATCCATGACGGCAAGGCGACGATCAGCGAAGCGGACCTCAAGGAGTTGCGCGAGGTATGGAAGACCTACGCGATCGACATTCTCGGTCTGCGGCTGGAAGACTCCGCTGCCTCGCAAGACGGGGACGGAGCCAAAATGAAAGCTTTCCACGGCGCAATCGACCTGCTGCTCTCCATCCGTCTGCAAGCGAAACAGAACAAAGATTGGGCGACCTCAGACAGGATCCGTAATTCACTCACCGAATTAGGTTTCCAGATCAAAGATACTAAGGATGGCTTCGAGTGGAGTATATAGAATAGCTCTTGTAGCGATCGCCATCAGTGCAATGATCCTGACCGGCTGCGGCAATAAACCGCAAGCCGGTCAGAATGCGTTGGTAGAGGACAGCCTTGTCTGGTATCCCGGGCGGACGTTCAGTTACAAAGACAAGTTCAACGACCTGCAGGCGAAGCAGCATGAGGTCGCTTCGCGCATTGGTCTGCCTCATCCGCCGAAAGACCGGAAGGACGCAGCGAAGATGCGTCATCAGTTGGTGGAGATCAAGACGAATGAGAACTATATCGTCGATAGTCTGACCCACTCGGTGCCGTACTTGATCCCTGCTGCGGCGCACGAATTGGAGGCTATCGGAGCCGAATGGGCGGATATATTAGCCCGAAACGGCTTGCCGCACTACCAATTTTATGTCACGTCTGTCCTCCGCACGGAGGAGGATATCCGGTATCTGCAAAAGAGCGGGAATATCAATTCCGTCACCCAGTCATGTCATTGCTACGGCACGACCTTCGACCTCGCGTACATGCGATATAATAAGGTATCGCACACGCGCACGTACATGCATGAGGATAATCTGAAATTAGTGCTGGGGCAGGTCTTGCTGAACCACCAGCGGGCAGGGAAGATCTACGTCAAGTATGAGTGGAAACAATCCTGTTTCCATATTACGGTGAGGGAATAGCTAACCCCCCAAACCCCACCCCGACCCTCCCCTCAGGGGAGGGAGAAAGGAGAAAGAGTATGAAAGCATTGATAGCTTTTATCATAATGGCAGTCCTTGTATTGACTTTGATTGAGGTCAATGAACGGATCAAGGCGAGGAAGGCTTCGCAGGAACCCCAAGCCCCCTCTGTCCCCCTGAAGGGGGATGTTAAGGAGGAGGTTCAGAACGATGACTGCGAAAAAAATACAGACGGAGAAGACTGCTCCGCCTGTGAACTTCTATCTGTTTGCGACAAGACCCATACCCACTAAACCCTTACTCCCTCCCTTGAGGGGAGGGTCGGGGTGGGGTTTATGGGCTTTCACTCAAAATCTTCCACTTTGTCTTCCTCGATAACGAGGTTATCGATGATGAATTGCTGGCGCTCGTTGGTGTTCTTGCCCATGTAGTAGGCGAGTAGTTCCTTGACGTTGTCGTCCTTGCGCAGCGTCACTTGGTCGAGCCGGATACCGGCACCGATGAAGTCTTTGAACTCATCAGGCGAGATCTCTCCCAGACCTTTGAATCGTGTGATCTCCGGCGTCTTGATCTTGGCAATCGCTTTGAGCCGCTCCTCCTCGGAGTAGCAATAGATCGTCTGGTTTTTGTCCTTGACGCGGAACAGCGGGGTCTGGAGGATATAGACGTGTCCTTTCTTGACCAGATCGGGGAAGAATTGGAGGAAGAAAGTGAGCATCAGCAGTCGTATGTGCATACCGTCCACATCGGCATCGGTGGCGATGATCACTTTGTTGTACCGCAACTCGTCGAGTCCGTCCTCTATGTTGAGCGCCGACTGGAGACAGTTGAACTCCTCGTTCTCATACACCACTTGTTTGGTCAGCCCATAGCAGTTGAGAGGTTTGCCTCGGAGGGAGAAAACGGCTTGTGTGCGGACGTCGCGGCTCTTGGTGATCGAGCCGGAGGCGGAGAGACCCTCGGTGATGAATATACAGCTCTCCAGCCGCAGATCGTCGTCGGCGTCCTTGCTGCTCTTGACCGGCTTGGGGTCGTTCAGGTGGATCTGGCAGTCGCGCAGCTTGGGGTTGTTGACCAGGTTCTTCTTCGCCCGCTCGCGTGCCGCCTTGGTCACACCTGCGATCGCCTTGCGCTCTTTCTCGCTGTCCTGGATCTTCTGCAGCATGATCTCCACGGTCTGCGGCGTCTTATGGAGGTAGTTGTCGAGCTGCTGCTTGACGAAGTCATTGACGAACTTATTGACGGAGACGCCGCCGGAGGGGCTCATGTCCTTGGAGCCGAGTTTGACTTTGGTCTGGCTCTCGAAGACCGGCTCTTCCACGTTGATGGCGATAGCTCCCACCACGCCGTTGCGGATGTCGGCGAGCTCCTGGTTCTTGTTGAAAAACTCCTTGATCGTCCGTCCGATCGCTTCGCGGAAAGCCGTTTGGTGCGTACCGCCTTGGATGGTATGCTGACCGTTGACGAACGAGTAATACTCGTCGCCGTTCTGGTCGGTATGGGTGAGGGCGATCTCGATGTCTTCGCCCTTGATATGAATGATCGGGTAGAGCGGACTGACGGTCATGTTCTCCGTCAGCAGATCCAGCAGACCGTTCTTGGAGACAAATTTCTTACCGTTATAGACGAGCGTGAGCCCGGTGTTGAGGTAAGCGTAGTTACGCAGCAACTCCTCGATATAATCGTCGCGGAAATGGTAGTTCTCGAATAGTCCTTTGCTGTCGTCGGGTATGAACTCGATCACCGTACCGCGTTTCTCGGACCCGGTATAGTCCACGATGCCGGTGTCGGAGACCAGTTTGCCTTGTTTGAACTCGGCGCGGCGCATCTTACCCTCGCGGTAGGACTCTACGGCGAAGAAAGAGGAGAGCGCATTAACGGCTTTGGTACCCACACCGTTCAGACCCACGGATTTCTTGAAGGCTTTGCTGTCGTATTTGCCGCCGGTGTTGAGCACGGAGACCACTTCGACAAGTTTGCCCAATGGAATACCGCGTCCGTAGTCCCGCACGCGAACCCGTCCATCGCTGACCTCCACTTCGATCACTTTGCCTTCGCCCATGCGGTACTCGTCGATGGAGTTGTCAATCGACTCTTTGATCAGGACGTAGATACCGTCGTCGGAGTGGCTGCCGTCGCCGAGTTTGCCGATATACATACCCGGTCTGCGCCGGATATGTTCCATGTCGTCGAGGTGAATAATGTTCGCTTCGCCGTACTCCACGGCGCCGGGGGTTATTTCTGTTTCTTCTGCCATAATTCGTTAATATATTGTATAGCCGCATCCCTTTCGTTGGGAATGACGCCGTCGAGGATGGCGTCTTTGACCGCGGCTTTCAGTTCGCCGACGAGCGAACAGGGTTCGAGGTGGAACATTGCCATGATCTCGTCGCCGTTGACGGGCGGCTGGAAATTGCGAATCCGGTCGCGCTCCTCCAACTCCACCATTTTCTGCCTTACGAGTTGGTAATTGCGGTGGTATCGCTCCACTTTCTGTTCGTTGCGGCTGGTGATGTCCGCGTCGCAGAGCAGCATCAGGTCGTCTATGTCGTCTCCGGCTTCGAAGAGCAGTCTGCGCACAGCGGAGTCCGTCACGGTGTCTTCGATCAGGTTGATTGGGCGCATGTGCAGATCCACCATCTTGCGCACGTATTCCATCTTCTCGTTCAGCGGCAGTTTGAGCCGCGCGAAGATCTTAGGCACCATCTTGGCGCCGATATAGTTATGATTGCGGAAGGTCCAACCCGCCTGCGGGTCCCATGCCTTGCTCCGCGGCTTGCCGATGTCGTGCAGCAGCGCCGCCCAGCGAAGCCAAAGACCACTATCACCCTCTGCCACATTATCCAGCACTTTCAGCGTGTGGTAGAACACATCTTTGTGTCCCCGACCTTCTTTGACCTCCACGCCTTTGAGTGCAGCCAGCTCGGGGAAGATCAGAGGCAGCAGCCCCGTCTTGTCCAGCAGGATCCAGCCCTCAGACGGACGACGCGAGAGCATGATCTTGTTCAGCTCCTCCGCAATCCGCTCTTTGGTAATGATTCCGATCCGCTCTTTGTTGCGCGCGATAGCGTCGAAAGTCTCGCCGTCGAGGTTGAAACCCAGCTGGGTAGCAAAACGGATGGCGCGCATCATACGCAACGGGTCGTCGCTGAATGTGATGTCCGGATCAAGGGGCGTCTTGATAATACACCGCTCCAAGTCTCCGATCCCGTCAAAAGGATCCAGCAGCTCCCCGTAGGAGTGTTTATTCAGGCATATAGCCATAGCGTTGATGGTGAAATCACGCCTGTTCTGGTCCTCCTCCAGCGTCCCGTCCTCCACGATCGGGTTGCGGCTGTCGCGCCGGTAACTCTCCCGCCGTGCTCCGACGAATTCCAATTCCATGCCCTTGTGCTTCACTTGCGCCGTGCCATAGGTCTTGAAGACAGCGAGGTGCGCACCCTTGCCCAGCCGTTTCGCTACCGCATCTGCCAATGTAATCCCAATGCCGGAGTTCTCTCCCCCTTCAGGGGGCTGGGGGGCTACCACCACTACGTCGATGTCGTCCGAAGGACGGTGCAGAAACAGGTCTCGCACCCAGCCGCCGATGACATAACACTCCAGTCCCAGCCGGTCGGCTTCTTCGCCGATCAAATGCAGAACAGGGGCTTCTATTTTCGGGTTATTCACAGTCATGGACACAAATTTGCGTGCAAATTTACTACTTTTTTTTGAGATACGCAAATAAAATCGTCCCTTTGCCTCTTTTTTCTTCTGTTCCGCCCGAATCAGATTCGGGTATCGGCTCTGCCGACCGGCAAGCCTTCCTCGTGCTTCTGTGCGTTTCTCGCGGATCATTGCGCGATCTGCAACGAAAAGCGTCCATTGCGGGTGTTTTTTGCATAAAATGATATTAGCTCTTGCATATTTCAAAAAAAAGCAGTATCTTTGCACCGAGGTAAATTCTGGATACTATGAAACGTACATCGTACATACTGCATTTTTTCTGTATCAGTTTGTGTCTGTGCATGTTGTATTCATGTTCTTCAAAAAGCGATGCCGAAGACCGGCTGTTGCGTGAGTTGGATGAGTGTATCAACATCCGCTCGCAATACCAGTCTGTCCGCGAACATAGAATTGATTCGCTGCGTGGCAGGTTAGCCGTTAGCTGGAATGACAGCGCTTATTTTGAAGAGTGCGGCAGGTTGGTAGAGGAATACAGGTCCTACGATCTGGACAGCCAGCTCTATTATACGGAGGAACGGCTGCGTATCGCCTCCACTCCTTTTGAGAAACAGGTATCGCTCCTCAATTATTCGGAGGTTATGATGCGCAATGGTATGTACCATGAGTCATTGGAGTACATGGACTCGGCGTTGTCAGATCCTCTCAATGGGGTGCTATATCCATATTATTATCACCTGCGGCGAACGCTCTACGGAGCGATGCGGGATTTTGCGGTGTCACCTCGTGAGCGGGATATATATTCCCGATTAACCCAGCAATACCGCGACTCCATGATGCATATCCATCCGGCGGGTTCGTTCCTGCATGAGTTGGTGCGAGCGGACTATCTCTATGAGGAGCATCGCTATGACAGTGCACTGCATGTGCTGGAGGCGTATGAGCGGGCTAACCACGTGGAGGGAGAGGGCGAAGAAGCCGTCTTTGCCGTCACCCGGGCGCAGATTTACCGCGCCTTGGGAGATAAACAAAAGGAGAAGTATTATCTGACCGTCTCGTCTCTAGCGGATCTTCGGGGGGCTGTGCGGGAGTATATCTCGCTGCGGGAACTGGCGGTCTTGCTGAATAGTGAAGGAGATATTGACCGTGCGTTCAAGTATATGGAGTGCGCCGTACAGGATGCTTCCGAGGGTAGCGCGCGAGTACGATCCATTGAAGTAGGAGATACCTATCCGATCGTAGTGGAAGCGTACCGCCGTCAGGTGACACGACGCCAGATGACGCTCATAGCTTTACTGGCGAGTATATTGTTGATAGTCTTGTTACTGATTGCGTTGATGAGTTATATCATCCAGCAACGCCGTCGGTTAGCCGAACTGAGCGCGCGTTCTACTATCTATGTCGGTCGGTATATGGAGATGAGCTCGCTGCTGATAGACCGTTTTGACGCATGGCGCAAAGAGTTGAAGATACTGGCTCATGACCGCAAATATGACAAAATTACCGCCGCACTCAACTCGCAGCGGTTCACCCAAGAGCAATTAGCCTCATTCTATCACGATTTCGATGAGGCATTTCTGGAACTCTTCCCGGATTTCGTTTCGGATGTGCAGGCCTTGTTGATTCCGGAGGCGGAGATACGTATCAAGGATGGCGAGCGTCTGAATACCGATTTGCGTGTCTTAGCCCTTATCCGTCTGGGAATTACGGATAGCAAGCAGATTGCCGGTTTTCTGCGCTATTCTCTCTCCACCATTTATAATAGTCGCACCCGGATGCGCAACCTCTATAACGGGAAAAGGGAAGATTTTGAGGAGAAAATAGCAACATTGTGACCGTTATTCGCACTACTTTTTATACTTATTGTTAATTCTCACAAACCGCTGATAATGTGCGGTTTGTGTTTTTAATAGTGCTACTCTGCACTACTTTTTTGTGTACGCATATTGTGGGTTTGCGTGAATTGTAGTACCTTTGCAGTGCAAAAGTTAAAAAACTGAGTATTAACCTTTTTAATTTTACTATGAAATCGTACACGCGCATTTGTGTTTGGTTGATCGGGATGCTATTCCCTCTCACCTGTATTGCACAGACCGCTATCAACGGTACAGTAACCGACGTGACGGGTGAGCCCGTAATCGGCGCTACTATCTTGCAGCAAGGCACGTCCAATGGAACAATTACGGATTTTGATGGTAATTTCAGCATGCAGGTGCCGGAAGGAGCTATGCTGGAAATCAGTTATGTAGGCTATGCCTCGCAGATTCTGGTCGCCGCTGCTGACATGAAAGTAGTGCTAAAGGAAGACACGGAGGTATTGGAAGAAGTGGTCGTAGTAGGTTACGGTGTCCAGAAGAAAAGTGATCTGACGGGTTCTATTGCCCAAGTGAATGACAAAGATCTCCAAAAGATGCCTGCGCCCTCTTTAGGTGCGGCATTGGAGGGACGCGCAGCCGGACTACAGGTTACCGGTTCCGGTGCTCCGGGGAGCAATGTGAGTCTGAATATCCGCGGTATCGGTAGTATCAATAACTCCCAGCCGCTCATTGTCATTGACGGAGTACCTACCGACGTGCCGCTGAATATGATCAATATGGATGATGTCGCGAGCATCGATGTGCTCAAGGATGCTTCCGCTACTGCTATATATGGATCGCGCGGCGCGTACGGAGTGGTGATCATCACCACCAAGAAAGGCGAGAACGAGCAGGGACATATCTCCCTCAAGGGCTCATTCGGCTTTGATCAGATCCAACGTACTCTTCCCTTGCTCAACGCCTCCCAGTTCGCTTCTCTCCATAATGAGATGATGGCGGCTGCCGGACAACCCCAATACACCGCATATGCAGACCCTACCGCATTGGGCGTAGGCACCGACTGGATGTCGCAAATATGGCAGTTCGCGCCAACCCAGAACTACTCCCTCAGTTATTCGGGTGGTACCCAGAAATCCAATTTCTATGTCTCCGGTGCCTATTACGACCAGCGCGGTATCGTCAAAACAACGGATTATAAACGTATCACCCTTCAGTTCAACCACGACACCCAGCTCTTCAAATGGCTGCGTTTCGGCCATAAACTGAGCCTTAATCATGATATCAAATCGTCCGGCGAGTATAACCTCCAGAATACGATGCGCGCCCTGCCTACTCAGGCGATTTATAATCCGGATGGCACATGGGCGGGACCGGTAGGTCTGGCGATGTACGTGGGTGATATCACGAACCCTGTCGGCAAAATGAAAGAGAACACCAGCACTACCAAAGGCTACAACCTGCTGGGTAATATCTATGCGGAGATCAAACCTCTTGACTGGCTCATCTTCAAGACCACCTTTGGCATGCAGGTTATGTACTGGGATTCGGAGGGCTGGTCGCCTGCTTATGATTGGAAACCAATCGCGCAGCCGGAGAGTCAGGTAACCCGCCAGTTTGACAAATCGATCACATGGCTTTGGGACAACACCTTGACATTCATCAAGACCTTTAAGGAGAAGCACTCCTTCTCCGCCATGATCGGTTCGTCCATGCAGGCGAATAACTACGAGTACATGAGCGGTGCGGTACAGGGATTTATCTCCGCAGAAGCGCGCCAGCTCAGTAACGGACTTCTGGAACCGACCCTCAGCGGCAATAAATCCGACTGGGCACTGCTTTCTTTCATGGGGCGTGTCACCTATGGGTATGACAACCGCTATCTACTGACTGCTACCTTCCGCGCTGATGGTTCCAGCCGGTTTGCCAAGAAAAACAGATGGGGCTATTTCCCTTCCGTAGCAATAGCATGGCGAATGAGCGAAGAGCATTGGTTTGAGAAAACATTCGCTCTTTCTGATCTCAAACTCCGCGCCGGCTATGGTCTGACAGGTAACCAGGCCTCCGTAGGAAACTATGCCTATGCATCGCAGCTCCAGACGGTGCAGTATCTTTTTGGCGGAACCCAGGTAGCCGGGCTCGCTCCGTGGGTCTTGCCCAACCCCAATGTGCGTTGGGAGACCGTGGAGCAATATAACGTCGGTATCGACCTCGCGCTCCTCAACCAACGACTACATGCCACCATCGACGGTTATATCAAGAACACCAACGATATGCTTGTGCCTATGTCTGTACCTATCAGTAGCGGTTATTCCGATGAGGCGGTGCCTAGTATCAATGCCGGCAGAATGCGGAACATGGGTATTGAGGTCAGCCTCAATAGCATGAATATCAAGAAGACCAATTTCACCTGGACCACCACCGTCAATGTCGCCTATAACCACAACCGTATCCTCTCCCTCAACGACGATGTGCCGATGTATTTCGACTGCAATATTCATAAGGTAGGATACCCCGTAGCGGCGTTCTACGGATATGTGACCGATGGCATCTTCCAAACCCAGGAAGAGATAGACGCCCATGCAGTCCAGACAATCGGTTCGGACACTTATACATCTACCCAACCGGGCGACATCCGCTTCAAGGATCTCAATAACGATGGCGTCATCAATGAAGAGGACCGTACGATTCTCGGTACACCGAGCCCATCTTGGACTTTCTCTATGAACAACCGTTTTGAATTCTACGGTGTAGATATAGAGATCTACCTCCAGGGCGCAGCTGGAAACAAGATTTACAACGGAAACAGGGCAACACTCGAAGCTATGTCTGTTGCTCAAAACCAGATGATCACCGTGCTCGACCGCTGGCGTCCTGATTATCACTCCACCACTATGCCCCGTGCGGTCTTCTCGGATCCCAATAAGAACAACCGTACATCCGACCGCTTTTTGGAGTCGGGGGACTACCTGCGTCTCAAGAATATCACGATTGGTTATACTTTGCCCAAGCACCTGACCAAGAAAGCCCTGATGGAAGAAGTGCGTTTCTCCTTCTCCGGACAGAACCTCTATACTTTAACCCGCTACACAGGTCTTGATCCCGAGGTTGGCGGCTCCGGTATTGACAGCAATGTCTATCCTATCACGCGTAATTTTACCTTTGGAATAAATATTATGTTCTAATGCTATGAAAACAAAGTATCTTATATCAACAAGATTATTGATTGCTGGTCTTGCTGCCTTAGTGCTCTCTTCTTGTAATTTCCTCGACCGTAAACCATGGGACTCTGTGGATACAACCAATGGTTTTCAGACAGAGGCGGATGCCATTGCTGCCGTCAATGCGTGCTACCAACCTTTGCAGTGGCCTAAGTTATACAACATGCGTATATGGACGCTGGATATCATAGCCGGAGAGAGTGAAGTAGGAGCCGGTGGTGGTACGGATGGTCTGGAGACGGTGGAGATGGCTAACTTCATAGCTACCTCGGATAATTTCGCGGCGCTGGATCTGTGGAGGGGGCCTTCTCCCGGTATCCTGCGATGCAATTTCGTGCTGGCTAATGTGCCGCAAATGGAGATCGACAATGATCTGAAGGCACGCCTTCTAGGCGAAGCTCGTTTCTTGCGCGCGCATTATTATTTTATATTAGTGCGTCTGTTTGGCGGCGTGCCGATGCCTACCGAGCCTCTTACCGCCGATAGCGAACTGAAAATGCCGAGAGCTTCTATAGACGATGTATATTCTCTCATTATTGAGGATCTCAAGCAAGCGATAGCACTTCTGCCTACGCGCAGCAAGTACGGCAGCAAGGATATAGGTCGTGCCACGAAAGAGGCGGCTATGGCGGAGCTGGCGCGAGTCTATCTGACCTACAACCCCGGTCCTGCTAACTACAGCGAGGTGGTTCGGCTCTGTACGGAAATTGGCGACATGGGTTATCAACTGGCTCCGAACTATGCCGATAACTACAATCCTGCCAAGCAGAATGGGATAGAGTCAATCTTTGAGGTGCAGTATTATGGTAAAACGAACAAGGATTTCTGGTCAAACGAGAATCAGGCCTCCTGGATCAGCACCTATCAAGGACCGCGTAACTCAGGTATGGCAGCCGGGTGCTATGGATGGAACCAACCTACGCCTGAGTTTGTCAGCCAGTACGAGCCCGGAGACCTGCGGAAGGATATCACCATCTTCTATACCGGTTGTCCTACTTTCGACGGTTATACCTATTCCGGCACATGGTCCACCACGGGTTATAATGTCCGTAAGTTCCTGCTGACCAAAGCCCAGTCGCCGGATTATAACACCTCCAACCAGAACTGGATCGTTACCCGGTATGCCGATGTGCTGCTCATGAAGGCGGAAGCTCTCAATGAGTTAGGGCGTACCACGGAAGCGGAGGAGCCGCTCTACCAGGTGCGCAAGCGTGCCGGACTGACCAGCCGCGCGCAGATAGAGGGACTCTCGCAAGTTCAGATGCGGGAGAAGATCATCCATGAGCGCCGTGTGGAACTCGCCTTTGAGGGACACCGCTGGTTTGACATGCTGCGGTATCCCGATAACTACGCGCTCACTTTCCTGCATTCCATCGGCAAGACGGCTGCGACAACGAAACATCTGCTTTTCCCGATCCCCATGCAGGAGCGGGAAGCCAATAATCTGTTAACTCAAAACCCCGGTTGGTAAAGGAATTACGAATTACAAATTAAAAATTACGAATTATGAATTACAGATATATCTTCATACTAACGTTCGTGCTCATGCTCTTTGCCAGCTGCGAGAAACCAGTAGAGCCGGTTGTGGAGAAAGAACTGGCGCTCACGCTGTCAACAGACTCTGTTTTCTGTCTGCCGGTGTATAAGGATCTGGCGGCATTGGAGATTTCCTGGACTCCCGGTACCAATCATGGTACAGGGTCTGCCATCGCTTATACGGTGGAGATGGACAGAGAGGGTAATAATTTTGCTGACGGTCTGAAATGGGAGATCGGGCGAACCGCCAATAGAACGATGGTATTCAGCCACCGGCAGTTAGCCGATACGCTTTATCTCCTATATCCGGAGACAGAAGAGGGCGAGTATGTGGTGTTCGACTGCCGTGTCCGGGCGCAAGTGGTGCAGACCGGGGAGGAGCAAGTGTCGGCTATCGCAAAGGTAGCTATTGCTTGGAATGCCACGATGATGACCGATCTCTACCTCGTGGGGGATGCTACTCCGCATGGATGGGATCTCGGACGCGCTACGGCAATGATCATGGATATGACCTCTTTCACCTCCTTCTCCTGGAGCGGAACAATGCACAAAGGCGAGTTCAAACTCATAAGTACTACGGAGGACTGGATCCCTTGTTTCGTCAAGGATTCGACGGACGACAGCAAGATGGTCTATCGCGACTCCGAGGAACGCTATCCCGACTTCAAATGGACTATCGCCAAGACCGGAAACTACCGCATCACCGCCGATGTAGAGGCGCTGACCATAGAGGTCGCCTATCTCGGAGGCGAAGCCTACAGCCATATCTATATGATCGGCGACGCAGCCCCGGGTGGCTGGAGCTGGGATAACCTCACCGAGATGCAGCACCCCGAGAGCGGCGTCTTTACCTATGAGGGACATCTGAATACGGGGCAGATCAAGTTCCCTACGGAGATCCGCTCCGATTGGTCGGGCGAGATGCTCTATGCGCCTGAGCCGGACTGTGCTCCTACGGAAAACGGTACCTTTGACGCGCATGCCAGTGATCCCGATAACAAATGGCTCATCCCCGAGAGCGGCGAGTGGTCCATACGAATCAATATCAATGACACAACGATTAGTTTTACTAAATTATGAAATCCATATCTTATAGTCCGAAGGACGGTCTTGCAGCAAAGCGGTCTTACAGGCTGCTTGCAGCCGGTCTTACAGCGTTAGCGGTCAGTGCTTTCGCACTCCCTTCCTGCAACACGATTGCGCCTCAGAATGACCCGGTCACCTACGGCGAGAGTTATATCCCGAACCTCCTCTCTTCCAACAAGGCGGCCTATAAACCGGGAGAGGAGGTCGTGCTATCCATCAATTCGTTGCCTGAGGAGGCGGTAACCGTGCGTTATTCCTATCTCGGACAAGTGATCAAGGAGGAACCCGTGACCGCCAAGTCCTGGACATGGCAACCTCCGGCAGACGATTTCCGCGGGTATATGGCTACTCTCTATATGTCCGTATCCGGGCGCGACTCTGTGGTAGCCACTATCGGTATTGATGTGTCGTCCGAGCCGAGCCGCTTCCCCCGTAACGGTTTCCTCTCGTCCTACGGCAGCATGTCCGAGAGCGAGATCCGAACCGTCTTGGACGACCTCAACAGATATCATATCAACTATGTGCAGTTCCAAGACTGGCATTGGAAACACCATCACCCTCTGGCGGGATCGGCTACGCAACCGATGGATAGCTGGACGGGTATCATCTCCCGTAATTGCTATCGTACCACGGTGCAATCCTATATCGACGGCGCGCATAAACGCGGGATGCTCACCCTCTTCTATAATTTGGGGTACGGATGTCTGGAGGACTTTGCCTCGGACGATGTGAGCCGCGAGTGGCTGCTATACACCGACCGTAACCATACGAAGATAGACAACCATCCCTTGGGTTCGCCTTTTAAGAGTGCGATCTATCTGGCGAATATGCATAACCTTTCCTGGCGCGACTATCTCCGTGCCCGGAACGATGAGGTCTATGCTATCTTTGATTTCGACGGCTGGCAGATAGACCAGCTCGGCGCCCGCCCGACGACCGTCTATGATTATGAGGGCAATGAGGTGGATGTACAAGCCGCTTTCGGCTCTTTTATTGCCAACGAGAAAGCCGCGCAACCGTCCAAACGGATTGTCATGAACGCCGTCGGTCAGTACGGCCAGCAGGGACAGATAGCTGCCGCACCGGTCGATTTCTGCTATACCGAGGTATGGGAACACTCCAACACCAACGGCTATGCTATCTTTTCGGATATCATCACCAACAACGCCGCTTGGTCTTCCGGCAAACAGACGGTGCTGGCTGCCTATCTCAATTATAACCATGGCCAGAAGGGGCGCGGCTATTTCAATACACCCGGCATCCTGATGGCTACGGCAGCTGCTTCCGCTTGGGGCGGTACCATCCTGCAGATGGGAGAGCACATGCTCTGCCATGAGTATTTCCCCGATGATAACCTGACAATGACGGGCGAACTCAAACGGGCATTGGTCCGCTATTATGATTTCGCGGTGGCATACGAGAACCTGCTGCGACCGGAGGTACCGGCTGATGCTATCAACAGCGATTGGTACGGCGTGGATATCACCAGTCCGCACGACAGCTGCGTCTTCAATCAATGGGGACCCCAACTCAATCAGATCGCCACGGTGGGGCGCCATGTGGGAAACAGGGATGTTATTCACCTGCTCTCATACCGCCATGCCACTCATCTCGACTGGTGCGACTCCGACGGAGACCAAGCGCCGCAAAGTTTGCTGAGGAATATACCCATCTCCTTTGTAACCGGCAAACAGCCCGCGCGTATATGGGTCGCCACGCCTGATGACCGGCATGGAGATGCGTTGGAGGTCGATTTTGAGTATGCAGCGGGACAGCTCACCATGACCATCCCCGCGCTCCAATACTGGACCATGATAGTGATAGAGTATTAAAAATTTGAAGATTATGAAAAAGAGCATTTTAGTCTTTTGTCTTTTTCTCCTCCCCTTGTGGGGAGGTCGGGTGGGGTTGTTATACTCCATAGAAAAAGTTGAGTCCCCGTCGCTGAATCTGACTGCTTATTTCGATGTGCAGGAGGGCAGACCCGTCTATTGGTTGCTCCACAAGGGCGACACCGTCATCCGTCCCTCCTATCTGGGCCTGCAACTTCGTGGAGAACATTCCCGCGGTGATTTCAACGATTATAAAGAGGAATCTTCTCCCTCCCTTGAGGGGAGGGGCGGGGAGGGGTTACTCTCCGGCTTTGTAATGACCGGATCCGAGCGTTTTATCCACGACGACTGGTGGACACCCGTCTGGGGGGAGGAACGCCGTATCCATAATTCTTATCATGAGATGCTCATTACCCTCAAGCAACCCGCCAAGGACCGTTATATACAACTCCAGTTCCGCCTCTATGACGACGGACTCGGTTTCCGCTATATCTTCCCCCAGCAGAAGAACCTCAACTATTTTGTGATTGAGGAGGAGCAGACCCAGTTCGCCCTTCCCGGCGATATAACTGCTTATTGGATTCCGGGTGATTATGACACCCAGGAGTACGAATATACGCGCTCCAAACTGAGCGAGATACGTGCTATTCAGGAGAAAACCAACAAGGCGAATCTCTCTACTACCACTTTCTCCACTACAGGCGTGCAAACACCCGTTTTGTTTAAGGTACAAGGGGACAAGGTACAGAGTACCAAGGATCATACCCTCTGGCTCAATATCCACGAGGCGGCATTGGTGAACTACTCCTGCATGCATCTTGACTTGGACGAGTCTCGATGGACATTTACTTCCCATCTCACGCCGGACATCGACGGCACGAAGGGACATATCCAGACTGACGCGGTCAGTCCCTGGCGCGTGATCATGGTTGGAGAAACGGCGAAAGACATCCTTGCCTCCCGTATTGTGCTCAATCTGAACGAGCCTTGCAAGATAGAGGACACCTCATGGATCAAACCGATGAAGTATGTAGGTGTGTGGTGGGAGATGATAGCCGGCATGCGCGATTGGTCATACACTTGGGATTTCCCCTCCATCCATATCGGCGTGACTGATTACTCCAAAGCCAAACCCCACGGTCGTCATGGCGCTACCACAGCGAACGTGAAGAAATATATTGATTTTGCGGCTAAGTATGGCTTTGACGGCGTGCTCGTTGAGGGATGGAATATCGGTTGGGAAGACTGGTTCGGAAACGAGAAGGACTTCGTCTATGACTTTGTCACCCCTTACCCCGATTTCGATGTAGAGGCTATCCATGATTATGCAAAATCCAAAGGTGTGAAGATGATCATGCATCATGAGACCTCCGGTGCTATCCGTAATTACGAGCGATGGCTCGATACGGCGTACCAGTTTATGAACAAATACGACTACCCGGCTGTCAAATCCGGATATGTAGGAAACCTCCTGCCTAGGGGAGAGCACCATTACTCCCAATGGATGAACAACCACTATCAGTACTGCGTGGAGAAAGCCGCCAAATACCATATCATGGTCAATGCCCACGAGGCGGTCCGTCCCACTGGTCTGTGCCGCACATGGCCCAACCTCATCGGTAACGAGTCCGCGCAGGGTACCGAATACCAGGCGTTCGGAGGCTCGGCGCCCAACCATACCACCATGCTCCCCTTCACGCGTCTCATCGGCGGACCGATGGATTACACGCCCGGCATCTTTGAGAACGACATCCACAAACTCAACCCCAACTCCAATTCCTGGTGCAACACGACCCTCTGCAACCAGCTCTCGCTCTATGTCACCCTCTACAGCCCGCTACAGATGGCTGCCGACCTGCCCGAGAACTACGAGCGATTCCTTGACGCCTTCCAATTCATCGTCGATGTGCCGGTAGAGTGGGACCAACCCTATTATCTGGAGGCGGAGCCATACGAGTATGTCACCATCGCCCGCAAGCAGAAAGATACCGACGCTTGGTTTGTCGGCTCCACCAACGGCTACGATCCGCGAACTGCTCTCATTGACCTCTCTTTCCTGCCCGCCGGACGCAAATATACGGCTACCATCTATGCCGACGCCAAGAACGCACACTATAAGTCCAACCCGCAGGCATATACCATCACCACTAAAACGGTAAGCTCTAAAACAAAACTCAAAATCTTCACTGCTGCCGGTGGAGGTTGTGCAATCAAGATCGTACCGAAACAATAAAACGATAACTAACCCTTTTTATTAACTATTTTAAAAATCATTGTATTATGAAAAAGATTTACTCTTTGTTCGTAGCACTGATGGCTGTATCGGCTCTCTCTGCTAAAACCGTTTACCTCCAAGCCAATGAGGATTGGAAGTCCTTCGGGGCTGTGTTCTTTGTTCATTCATGGGGAGGCGTATCGGATGCCGACGCTAAGTTAGCTGCCGTGGAAGGAGAGGATTTTCTGTTCTCTGCCGAAATTCCGGACGACAACAACAACCTGCTTTTTGTCCGTGCACAGGGCGAAAGCGAGTCCATCCCATGGGAAACCGAAAACCTCTGGACCAAAACAGGAGATCTCGAACTCCAGGAAGGAAAAGACTGCTACTATCTGGTAGGTTGGACGGAGGGAACATGGCTCGCTCATGGCGAAAGACCGGCTGTCTCTATCGTAGGTAATTTCGCAGGGGACGAATCATGGGGTTCCGGTGCACACCCGATGACCGTTGCGGAAGACAAAGCAAGCGCAAGCGTGACTTTCGCTCTGGAGGCAGGAACCTACGAGATGAAAGTATGGCTCGAAGGCTTCTATCTCAGCCTTAACGGAGAAGGAGAGACGCTCTTCGGTCTCCATCGTGACTGGGATCATGCGGATAATGTCAATATCGTGAATGAAGGCCGTAATTTCGCACTCACCGCCGACCAAGCCGGTGACTATACTTTCACTTGGACCTTCGCCAGCCAGAACTTGGTGGTATCCTTCCCGGAACTTCCTTCGGCGGTGGAGAATATCCAGGCTGAAGGCAAGTCCGTTAAGCGTATTGTCGATGGTCAGCTGATCATCATCCGTGACGGCAAGACATTCAATGTCCTCGGCGCGGAAGTGAAATAACCCTTTAGGGCTTCTGCCCAATACCGGCCCTGCGGCGTTGGTTCGCCGCAGGGTTACTAAATGATTTTTAATCCAAAATAGTATGAAAACACTATTAAATTCACTTAACCGAACCGCGAATGCCGCCAAAATCTCAGGGGGGGGTAGTTCGCACGTTCTGAAACACCTGTTTACCATCGTTACTCTCTTGCTAACCGTAGGAGTAGGAAATGCGTGGGGAGGTGATAACCAATGCGGTTTTTGGGGAGATGCAGAGTCTTATGTGCAATTTTGGGTAAACGGAGAAACAGTCACTTTTACATGTCGCCCGGATGGTGTCTCTGATTTGGAACTCGGGTATGTGGATCATATGTATCTATCTGAAATACGAGCATTAACATGGAAATATAATGATGGAAACGTTTGTAATGTCACCATGCATTATGGCATAAATACATCTAGACATGGCAGCACCGGCAGTGATTATACTGCCAATTATAACAATGATGGTTACGATGATTGGACAGGAAAAGAAGGTGATGATAAAGATAAGACCATCCAGCAATTTAAGATTCGTCCCAGTGGTTTGAATTTAGTAGAAGACTTAACTCCGGGGCAGTCTTATTACTTGGATTTTTACTTAGAGTTACAAGGCAACTTAAGTAGTTCTTCCGAATGCTATGGAGATCAAAGACATAGGAATAACAATGGAGGAAACTATCATATACATTTTACTGTCTCTGATACGAAAAGCAAGTTCACAAAAGGAAGTTTCCTCTATTTTGATGCACGCAATCTTACTAACTGGAAAGCTAAAGCATTTGATACAAAATTCTTTTTTAAGAAACATAATAATCCATGGAGTGATATAGCTGATGCTAATGGAGAATGTCTCAGTACCAATGCCTTGGAAGATTGGGTATATTATATACAGATTCCTGATGGGGAGGATGCAAACTACGCCTATGAAGGTGCAGTTCAGATAAATCGCGTAAGGCCGGAAGGAGACCCGGATGAAATCTACTGGTGGAATAATACAAATATAGCTTTGGCAGGTACACGCGCTAACGCTAATCAGAACTGCCTGACAGGTAGTGGAGACGCTGGAAGCAATTGGGATCCTACTTGGACCACCTATTGTCCGCCGATGAGTAGTGTCTCCTTGTCTGATAATGGGACAACCAATTGGGGCGGAAACGGCTCATCTGAAACGCCGTACCTCGTCCCGACAGACGGCGATATCAAAGTGCATGTTACTGCTTCTGCTTCTGCTTTGGATGATGCCAACATGACCCGATATTTCTTATTCAAGAAAGAAAGTTCTGCCATCGGTGAAGGTTCTGCATCTACAGAAAAAACTATTACGGCGTCTTCCACAACAAGCACAAAAGAAGCGGTAACAGTAGAAGCCTACAACTACTACAACTCAACGAGTGGTACATCTGTTGCCAGCACTGCCATCTATTATGAAGCGCGAACGCCTTATACCATCTCATACAACAAAGGTACTCCGGCGGCAAGTATTAGTGGCTCTCGCGAAAGTGAGATTAAACTGAAAGATGTAACCTTTACCCTCCCGGGGGCTATCTTTACCCGTACCGGCTATACCCAAACAGGTTGGGCTACTTCTGATGGCGGAGCAAAAGCATACGAACTGGGGGCGTCATATACAGCCAATGAAGCAGTAACGCTTTACCCATTTTGGACTCCCAAAACCTATACCGTAAGATTGGAAGGTATGGAGGCAGATGGCGAGAGTTTACCCATTGATGTGAATGTCACTTATGATGCCGTTCTGACGACTCTCGAAAACAAGCATACAAAGGCACATTATGATTTTGCCGGTTACTGGGCGGCGAGTGATAATCATGGAGAGAACCTAACAGTCCAACTCATCGACGCGAACGGCAACTGGATTCCGGGCGTCACAGGCTATACAGGCAACGACGGCGAAGGTCATCCTACTTGGGTTCACGATAACTCCATCTCCCTCTTCGCCGACTGGACGGAACACCCTTATACCATAACAACTTCGGTATCCCCTGCCGGAGCAGGAACATTGTCTTGCGCCTCTACTATTGAAGCCCATTGGGTAACTCCGACATCCACTATTACCGCGACCGCCAACCCCGCATGGAAATTCGTCAGATGGGAGTATAGCGACTACGTAGGACCGGCTACAGGTACCGGCTTGGATAATACCGTTCAGATAAAAGCTGCCGTTGATGGCACGCTCACCGCTGTCTTTGAACCCCGCTTCTGTTTGGTTGGCTCTATATATGATAATTCCGGCAACGGCGGCATGCCCGGCTGGGTGGACTATACTGCCGATTTCACGGTCAATAGCTATACGGACTTATCTACCATGAACTTGACTTGTGTCCGGACGTTGGATCCGAATACAACCTACAAGTTTGAGGTGCATGACAAAGTAAAAAGACAAAATCTCGGATTTGCAACAGCCGGTACCTATATAGGAAACCAATCTTTGCTTTTCAATACGCAGAATAAAGATGTTATGTTGCGTGTGAACGGTCATGGAGAATGTACGTTCACTATCTCTGCCTTGTCTTCCGGCGATTTGTACCCGACCGTGTCAGTCGCTATTCCGCCTTCGCATCTGTTGAACCTGGAATGGGCGTATGTACGGCTCAACGGCGATTTGTACAAAACCAACGATGCAGTAGGCGGTACCGTCAGCGCGCAAACGACCGAGAGCGGACGCCATTTCGCTATTCATAACGGCGAGTATGTCGCTCATGGCGGAGATATTACCTATACCGCTACGCCGGCAACGGGCTATTCGTTCGAGGGATGGTATAATGACAATTATAATACCCGATTCAGCACCACGAATCCTTATACCTCTTACAATATATCAGTTGATGAAAATGTGGAAGCCAAGTTTGTGGAGAAAGCCACTACCGTCACCCTTTCCAATGATGGGCATGGGCATGTAGAAATAAACGGCGCGACAGTTACAAGTACCACCGTTGGTGTCACCACCCACCGCGAACTGACCGCTGTGCCCGATGAGGGATATAAATTCAACTCATGGACGATCGTTTCCGGCGAAGACATCAGTCTCTCAGCAACGAACACCAACCCGACAACCCTTTCCGGTAATGGAACCGGTGCTGCTTCAGGGCAGGATGTACGGGCTAACTTCGTAGAACGTTGGGCTCTGTCCGCGCAGTCTGAAGGCTGGGGAAGCGCAGAGTTCAGCATCGCTAACGTATCCATAGTAGCCGGTAAAGCAATCGGATATGTGGATATAGCACTACCCGCTAATACAGATATGCAATTCAAGATGGTGGATAAGCTGACAGGCGATGACTATATGAGCGGCTCCGATCGAGTCTTTTTTATGACCAATGGCAACAGCCATAACTGGTCATTTGCTACAGACAAAATGTGGAACTGCGGAATCACTACCGCCGGTGCAGGAACATACCGTTTTATATGGAATATCACGGACAAAAAAATGACCGTCACCTATCCCAATTTCGTTATCTACCGCACGGGCGACAAGGAGGACGACCCGCGTGCCCAAGACACAGACGTTGAGTCCTACGACGGCGGCACGATAGAGAAGGCGATTGAATACCGCATGAAGGTGCATACGCTGGACGAGTGGACTACCCTCTGTCTGCCGTTTACCGTCAGTGCCGTCAAGGTATGGGATGATGGGGACGGGGCATACTATGACATCAAGCCTTTCTACCGTTTCGGAGGTAAGTTCTATACCGGACATTATATCATCCGTAAGCCCGCGACGGTTACCAACTATGCCATTGAGACCTTCGAGGAGAACTGGCAGGATCCGGAGAGTGCTGTTGGTTTCCTGCCGTCTGCGAACACCCCCTATATCATCCAATGGCATGACAAGTATTTCTTTGGTAAATACATCTCTTTCTTCAGCCCCACCGGACAGGATATACCATCTGCATTCAGTATCGGCGAAGCACCTTCGGCGGACGATGTGGTCAATGTCTATGGCAATAACACCATGCACACCGGCACGGTAATGGATGCTTATCTCTTGGAGCCGGATTACGGTCCCTCCGGCGCGTGGCTACGTGAGGCAGTCGGCACGAATCGTATGGTGCTGCCCTTCGAATGTTTCATTCGTGCCAATGAAACTACTACGACCCGGTACCGGATTTTACGGCGTGGCGCTGCACCCGATGATACACCTACCGGATGGGAAGTGGTTATGGATAGCGAACCGATGACCGCGATCACCGTTTATACCCTCACCGGCATTCCTGTAGCCCGCTATGACGGCTGCTCTTTCGCAGAAGCGGCACGACGGTTGAATGCGGAGCAAGCCGGCGGCATCTATATTCTTCGGTCCGAAAACGAGAGTGTCAAACTAATGATAGGAGGACAGTAATATGAAACGCTTTCTGGCTATTATAGCGAGTGGACTTTGCCTATCGCTCTATGCCGTGGAATACTCGCCTATTATACCGTATACGCAAGCCCCGATGATGGACATGCGGTCGGTCAACAATAGTGCGTATATGTCTTCCGGCAGTACGCATAGCCCGGTTGTCTATGAGGTCGGAGCATACAATGTAGGCACCACTTCGCCTGCTATGGGACCTCGCAAAGCTCCGCCGGGGACAGGCGGTGTATCGGATTACGATCCCGCCAACCCGCAGTTTGCGCCTCTTACCGATGCGCTGCTCCCGTTGCTCCTATTGGCCTTGGGATACGGAGTGTTATTTCTTCCTAAAAAGAAATCAGGCAACTCAGTGAGGAAGATGACCTAAACTTAACAATAATCATGGTTCTTTTGTGCCCGCAGCGCGTGAGCGTAGCGGGCACATTTTTATGTCTATAGGCAGAGCCCGCAGGGCATGGTGTCCGCGGTTTTCCTGCCGATTAGACACAATGTACACCGAATTGGATTTATTCTTACTGGATGCAGCCAAGGGCAGCGGATGTTTTTTTGTGCTCCAAAGACAACATCAAGTATTTTATTAACAAAAAGGGTAAAATTTTACCCCGGTGCCAAATCTAAAAGCAGTAATTTTGTCGCGTCTTTCGGGGTCCCCAAAAATAGGGAAAAAGAAAGGGAATAAAAGAAAAGAAGCAAAAGAAAATTAAAAAAGAAAAAGGTGGTGGTACTAAGTAATAGCGTAGTACAGACATAGTACCAGCACCAGCAATTAAAAATTATTATGGAAGAATTTGAACAAGTATGGGAGGCATTGGTAGAGAATGGCTCCAGTAAGAAACACCGCG
>CACWZZ010000022.1 GCA_902765485.1 uncultured Bacteroidales bacterium | reverse complement strand
GGTAGTGATTAATAATGTTATACCGCTTGCTACGGCGCACACCATCAGTGGTATCCATCCTTTTCGTAATGACGTTAATACATTTTCATGCGAGAAGACAAAGTATCCGCTCAAAAAGAAAAGAAGATAAAAGAATGGTTTGTATCCGTTATAAAGACCGTCCAAACTTTCGGGGCGAGGGTTCATGATCAATGTTCGGGTACCTAACCAATACACTACGCCTAACAGGATAATTCCTGCCAAACCTATCTTCCCGCAAAGCAAGTAGAACCGATCTTGTGCATCAACCTTCCGAACGAGCAGCAAAACCAGACTAAACAACTCCATTCGTATAACTAAGTGTATGCGTGTTGAAATAACCGGCGATCCATTGAAAAACAAATAATCCTATTGTAGCAGGCACTAATAACTTGCGGGTGCGACTTTTGAACCACTCTTTCCCCGAATGAGCATCCAATGCGTACCGGGCACTGATACCTGCCAGCAAGAACAAAAGAGGCATAAACCAAGGATAGAGCAGATACATGATTCCATCTTGGTACTGAGGACCTCCGAAACCACCTATTCCGCCTACTACACCTTTGCCGTTATAGTAGTAAATAACATGGTAAAAGAGTACCAACAGTACGGTCACCCAACGCAAATTATCTATCCAATGTTTTCGCATGTTTTCTTATGGTTTATAATAACTATCTTCCAATATCTTCTGTGCATCTCCTTCCGCCATCAGTTGCTGGATCGTCACTTCGGGATGATGCTCTACTCCGCTCACGATGATCTCGTCGCCCTCTTGGATAAAAGCTTCTCCAAAGGAGAACGCCAGCGCGTTGAGACTGTCGGTCGTGCCTTTGGTGAAGATGATCTCGTCGGAGCTTTTGGCACCGATAAAATCCGCCACGGCTTGGCGCGTTTCCTCATGTTTCATGGTCGCTACTTGGCTCAGATGGTGTACGCCGCGGTGGATATTGCTGTTCCAATGGGTGTACGCCTCTGTGATGGCATCGATCACACATTGCGGTTTCTGGCTCGTAGCCGCATTATCGAGGTACACCAAGGGACGCTTGTGTACCTGCTCTGTCAATATCGGAAAATCAGATCTGTTCATCTAAACTGTTTTTGTTCCACATTATACTCATACCCGCTCTGCCGCAGGAACGCTTTTAGTTCTTCCGGTTCGCGGCCGAAAGAGGCGCATAGGTCCTCCAAGGTCTCAAACTCATCGTCCCGCAGCAGCATGTTCACCGCCGAGACCAGCATGTGCGGATTATTAGGCAACTCACTCATGGTTTATAATAACTTTCTTCTAAGATCTTTTGCGCGTCGCCCTCCGCCATCAGGTCCGTCAAGGTGACCGCTTCGTTATGCTCCATATAGCTCTCGGCGATGCGCCATCCGAGCCATATACCAAGCCTGCCCGGCGCGTCCTGGGAGATCTCGGAGGTGAAGGGACCGTCGTTGAGGTAGCCCGTTAGGACCAGATTCTCGGTCTTGAAGAGGTCCCTTTTGTCCATTACCAAATGCCATATAGCCCGCTCATTCCGGACGCACCATTCCCACTGCTCTTTTGTCCAGCCCATGACCTCATATCCCGGCAACTCGTCGAAGATCAGCGAGGTCAGGTACATCACCTTGCCGCGGTAGATCATCTGGTCCAAGAGACGGCTTTTGGTGCTCGTATAGGGTAGTGTGCGGAAGAGGAACGCGGAGACGACATCAACAGGAATACACTCCTTTCGCATCGTCTGTTTCTGGTACTCATAGACGACTCGGTTGTAGTACTCATAGTGGCTGCCGAGGTACATGTCCGCGCCAATCCCGATCAACTCGTCGCCGAAATAGATAGGCGTTTGGAAACCCGAAACGAAGAGGTATAGGGTAGGGATCTCCGTTTCCGGATAGAGCCATTGGATGCGTCCGAACGCCTTGCCCAACGACCGCTCTATGTCGCGCACGTCGGCGAAGAGAGTCTGCTCCCTTTTGTTGGTCGCTTTGAAACCGTACAGGGTGTCGTTCAGAAACGCCGGCAACGCCTGCTCGAGGTATGCCGTGTCGGCACTCGGAATACCCAATATATCTTCCACCCAGAGCGGCATGAAGAGCGGAAACTCGTCGTACAGGACACGTATATCTTGCGCTACCGTCGTTTCGTGCACATTCATCAACGCCTTGTCAAACCGCACTATCTCCACCTCTCGCGGCTCGATATCCTTCGGGAAATACGTCCGCCCCCGATCGCAGGAGATAAAGGCAAGTGTGCATAGTAAAACCAGAGTTTGCAGGTATTTGTTTCTCATTTGATTTATTTTTTGTCTCGGTCTTCTCTCGGTCTTCTCTCGGTCATCGGTCGGTCATCGCTCCGTCTTTGATCTCAATAACGCGGTCGGCAATGCCCGCCAACTCCTTGTCGTGGGTCACCAGCAGGATCGTCTGACCATATTTCCGGCGTAATTGTAAGAGCAAGTCGCTCAACTCCTTCTTGTTCTTCTCGTCCAGACTGCCGGTCGGCTCGTCCGCCAAGATAATATTGGGGTTCATCATGAGCGCCCGCGCTGCAGCAACACGCTGTTTCTCGCCGCCGGACAGCGCGTTCGGCTTGTGTCCCATGCGATCCTCTAATCCCAGATCGCGCAGCAGTTTCTCCGCCCGCGGACGGTAGTCCGACTCTTTCTCACGCGCGATCATAGCCGGAATACAGACGTTCTCCAGCGCCGTGAACTCCGGCAAGAGTTGGTGAAACTGGAAGATAAAACCGATATGCCGGTTGCGAAAAGCCGCCAAGTCTCTGTCGTTGAGCGCAAACACATCGTTGCCCTCAATGAGCACTTTGCCCTTGGTGGGTCGGTCCAGCGTACCGATAATTTGGAGTAGGGTAGTCTTGCCTGCGCCGGACTTGCCGACGATGGCAACGATCTCACCTTTCTTGACGCGCAGGTTCACGCCCTTCAGCACCTCCAGCGCACCGAACGATTTATGTATATCTTGTACTTCTATCATATTCTCATTCATTCACTTCCAACTTTCGGTCGCCATTCTCCTGCGGCACGATCTTCACCCATACCGTGTCCTCCGGCAACAACGCATCAATCAACTCCGGCCACTCAATGAAACAGTAATTGCCGGAATAGAGGTATTCCTCGGCACCGAAATCAATCGCTTCGCGGATGTCCTTCAGCCGGTAGCAGTCGAAATGATAGACCTCGCCTCTGTACGGCTGTTCCACGTCATACACATTGACGATGGCGAATGTCGGGCTGTTCACCACGTCCATCGTGCCCATCGCTTCGCAAAGTGATTTGATGAAAGTGGTCTTGCCTGCCCCCATCTGTCCGTCGAACGCATACACCCGATGTGGCTCCGTCGTCTTCAAGATCTCCAAGGGACTCACTTCCTCCCCCTGCTCATTGAGAAGGACCAGACGCTCTTCGTGTGTTACGTTCCCCTCCCTTGTGGGGAGGTCGGGTGGGGTTACTACCCCCTTTTTTATCGTATAAATACTCATGTTCGTTAAAAATATTCAATTCTCAGGGCGTTATTTGCGCCTGAAAATACTCGTAAAGCATTGAACCTCTGTTAGTTCCGAGTAATTCAATCCACTCTTCTTTTTTCGCCGTTCTAGCGCGTTTCACAGACCCGAAATGACGCAGTATCTTTTGCTTTGTAGCAGGTCCAACTCCTTGAATATCATCTAGTTGGCTGTGAATTTGCGCCTTGCTTCGCTTCGATTTATGGTATGTGATGGCGAATCGGTGTACTTCATCTTGTATGCCGGTCAGCAGCCGGAACACTTCGCTCGTCACCGGCATGCCGATCTCCACCGGAGGAAATCCGTAAAGCAGCGTCTGCGTACGGTGCTTGTCGTTTTTCTTAAGACCCGCGATGGGGATGCTTAACCCCAGCTGATCCTCTATCGCTTCGCGGATGGCATGCATCTGTCCGAGACCGCCATCGGCGATGATCAGATCCGGCATCTGTCCTCCTTCGTCAATCAGGTGTTGGTACCTTCTCCTTACTACTTCGCGCATAGACCCGTAGTCGTCGGCTCCCTCTACGGTCTTGATCTCAAACCGTTTATAGTCGCTCTTGCTCGGCTTCGCCATCCGGAAGACCACACATCCGGCTACCGCGTTCGTTCCTTGTATATTGGAGTTATCGAAACAATCGATCCACCGCGGCAGGGTAGGGAGTCCCATCATCTGTTGCAACTCCGTCAGGATCCTCACTCCTCGCTGCTCGGGGTTCAGTTTGTCGTCCTGTTTGAGCCGGTCCATCTTGTACTGCCGCACATTCTGCATTGCCAGATCCAGCAGCTTCTTTTTGTCCCCGCTCACCGCTATATTCAGGTGTAGCGTCTCATCAAAAACCTCCGGAATGAACGGAACAATCACCTCTTTGGTGCGGCTCTCCAGTCGCTCCCGTAACTCCATCATACCGAGCGCAAGAAGTTCCTCTTTCTCTTCCTCCATCTTTCGTCGGTATTCGATCGTCTGACCCTGTACGATAGAACCGTTGTGCACATGCAGCATGGAGATATATACTTTCTCGTCCTGCTCGTCATACCCGAATACATCAATATCGCCTGCGTGTGTATTTGTAATAATGGTCTTGCTCTTAAATTGCTCCAATAACTCAATCTTCCGCTTGATCTCTGCCGCCTCTTCATACTTCATTTCTGCCGCTTTCATCGACATTTCTTCTTCTAATTGTCTGCCGATCTCGTGCGCGTCTCCTTTGATCAGCTTGCGTGCCTGGTCAATCCATTCTTGGTAATGCTCGCTACCCGGTCTCATCTCGCAAATTCCGCAGCAGTTATGCAGATGGTACTTGAGACATACACGAACCTTATTTTTCTCGATGGATTCGGCGGTAAGCGGTATATTGCAAGTTCGAATGGGGTATAGTTTATGGATTAGTTCCAATACCAGATCCACTGTATTGCCGAAGCTGTACGGACCATAATACTCGCCTGCTTTCTTGTTGATCGTCCTTGTCTTGAAGATCCGAGGGTAGGGTTCTCTCGTAATGCAGATAGAAGGGTAGGACTTACCGTCTTTGAGTAAGATGTTATAGTGCGGTTGGTATTGCTTGATCAAGTTGTTCTCTAGCAGGAAAGCATCTTGCTCACTCTCCACTACTACGTATCGTATGTCCGCGATATGGGCTACTAATTGACGCGTTTTGGAGGATTGGTGGTCCTTGTTGAAATAACTATTCACCCGTCTGTGCAGGTTCTTAGCTTTACCCACATAAATGATCTGCCCGTCCTTATCAAAGTACTGGTACACACCCGGACTCTCCGGTATGCGTTTTAATAACAGAGCTATATGGTCATTCTTAGCACTCATCCTCCAAACCCTCACTTCCTCATTCACTCACTCATTCATCCACCTCAATACTCAGCAGGCAGTTAATGTTTTCTGCCTTGCCTTTGAGGAACTCCATGCCGTTTAATCCCTCTAATTCAATGATGCAGTTGACGTAGATCTTCTTTACGCCCAACTTCTTTACCAAATCAATTGCTGCTGCCATAGATCCGCCTGTAGCCAGAATGTCGTCGTGAATAAGTACCACATCCTCCGGCTTCAATGCATCCTTGTGCATCTGGATCGAGTCTTCTCCGTATTCTTTCTGGTAAGTTACAGACACGGTCTCTGCCGGGAGCTTGTTGGGTTTACGGATCGGCACAAACCCTGCGCCTAATTCCATAGCTACCGCCGGAGCTAATATAAAGCCCCTCGACTCGATACCTACCACTTGTGTAATACCCAGACCCTTGTAGCGTTTTACAATCTCGTCCCGCATCCACACCAAGCAGTCAGGTCTAGACAATGCGGTAGTAATGTCTTTGAATTGAATACCCTTGATTGGAAAATCAGGCACATTGCGGATCGCTGCAATTACTTCTTTTGCTGTCATAAAATTATTTACTATTTAGTTATTTCCCATTATTTGTCGTGTGTTCCACGTGAAACATTCTAAGTTAGTTTGTTTACAAACTAAATCTCTATTTTATCGTCCCATCAGCACCAATAGCACACTAATGTCATTAGGGCTTACACCCGGTATGCGTTGGGCTTCGCCTATAGAACGCGGACGAATACGACTCAGTTTCTGGCGCGCTTCGGTGCTCAGACTCTGCACTTCTTCATAATTGAAAGTCTCCGGAATGCGGATCTGTTCCAGCCTCTGCAGTTTTGCTGCCTCTTGTCGCTCGCGTTTGATATAACCTGCATACTTGATCTGGATCTCGCAACTCTCCACGGCTTCATCGGATAAATCTGCAATCTTAGCCTTTAACTCCGGCAACACTTCTGCTAACTCCCTAATACCTACCTGCGGACGAAGTACCAAATCGCTGATTTTGCACCCTTCATGTAGCGCACTGCTGCCTATGCTCTCTAGCCATCCGTCGATAGTTCCTTTGCGTACTGTTGTTTGCTGCATATACCCGATGAAATCGGCGCAACTTGTTTGTTTTTGTTTCAGTAGGTTATACCGATAAGCATCTGCTAATCCCATCTCATAACTGCGAGCGGTGAGTCGTTCGTCCGCATTATCCTGGCGCAGTAAGATGCGATATTCAGCGCGGGATGTGAACATACGATAGGGCTCATCCACTCCTTTATTAACCAAATCGTCAATCAGTACACCGATGTAGCTCTCGTCTCTTCCCATGGTGAACGGAAAGCCTCCGTGCACGTTGATATGTGCATTCACTCCAGCTACCAATCCTTGACCTGCCGCCTCTTCATAGCCCGTCGTGCCATTAATCTGACCGGCAAAAAACAGATTTTTAATCTGTTTTGTCTCCAGAGTGTGATGTAATTGAGTAGGATCGAAGAAGTCATACTCGATCGCATACCCTGGGCGGTACATCACTACGTCTTCTAGTCCTTTTATCGTCTTCAGTCCGGCTAATTGCACTTGCCATGGCAGGCTGCTGGAGAAGCCATTGACGTAGTATTCATTGCTGTCCACTCCTTCGGGTTCCAAGAAGATCTGGTGGGCTTCTTTGTCCGCAAAGGTAACAATCTTAGTCTCTATACTCGGACAATAACGCGGTCCGATGCTCTTGATTTGTCCGTTGAAAAGGGGCGAATCTGCTAATCCGGCGCGTAGCGCTTCATGCGTCTTCGGGTTCGTGTAAGTGATCCAGCATGGCATCTGTTTTAGTTCCCTCCGGACGGTGTCCAGATAGGAAAATTGATGCCAATCGTTATCTCCTTCCTGACGCACCAACTCATCAAAATGAATGGACCGTGCATCAATACGTGCCGGTGTGCCTGTTTTCATTCGGTCTGCTTTAAAGCCCAGCGAGACTAACTGCTCGGTAATACCATAAGAAGCCGGCTCGGAGGTGCGTCCGCCTTTGATCTGTGTCTTGCCGCAATGCATCAGTCCGTTCAGGAACGTACCGTTGGTCAGCACGACTGCTTCAGCACTCATCTCAATACCCAATGCGGTCTTAACGCCACATACCTTATTATCTTTGATAATAAGAGAGGTCACTATATCTTGCCATAGATAGAGGTTTTCGGTATGCGAGAGGGTATGTACCCATTCTTCGATAAACCGCTTTCTGTCGCTCTGGCTGCGCGGACTCCACATCGCCGGACCTTTGCTTTGATTTAGTAGCCGGAACTGGATAGCACTGCGGTCGGTCACAATACCCATTTGTCCGCCAAGCGCATCGATCTCGCGCACGATCTGACCTTTGGCGATACCGCCTACGGCAGGATTGCAACTCATCTGTGCAATCTTATTCATGTCCATTGTGATGAGTAGCGTCTTGCTTCCCATCCGTGCCGCTGCACTCGCTGCTTCGCATCCTGCGTGCCCGGCTCCTACTACTATGACGTCGTATTTAAAATTCATTTCTTCCCTATTGTTTTTCCTCTGTGCGCCCATCTCCAAATGCCGCTAAAACTAGCGGAACTAATCGTCCGGAGTCCAGGCTGAAAAGCATTCTCCAAATGATTGCGATACGTGATCTCATTGGTCTGCGGATTCACCAATATACCAATAATATCAAACCGCGGTGTTTTTTCGATTTTCCTATATTTGATATACGCATTGGCGGCAGCCGTTATTCTGCGTTTCTTATTCTCGTCCACATACTCCTCCGGCATCTTACCACCATAGGTGGTAGTGCGAGCTTTGACTTCCGCAAACACGATCTCCTTCCGGCTCTCGGCAATCAGGTCCACTTCCAGATGTCCCATCCGCCAGTTGCGCTCCACAATGCGGAAACCTTTCTTCTCCAGCATTCGTGCCGCTTCCTCTTCTCCTATTATTCCTATCGGGTCTGTAACAAACATCGTTTATCTCAATTGCTCCATACGCGCTGCGTCCAGCCTCAGAAGGATGAAAAGCAGCAATGTGAATCCCCACAGCGAACTACCTCCGTAACTGAAGAACGGTAGCGGAATACCGATCACCGGCAGCAATCCCAATACCATACCTACATTGATCGTCAGGTGAAAAAGGAATATACTGGCTACGGCATAGGCGTAGATCTGGGTGGATACATTCCTCTGCCGTTCGGCAATCTCTATCAGTCTCAGGATAAAGAACAGATATACCAGCAGCACACCTAATGAGCCCACAAATCCCCATTCCTCGCCTACGGTACAGAAGATGAAATCGGTATCTTGCTCCGGCACAAACTGCAGTTTGGTCTGCGTTCCATTCAGGTATCCTTTGCCGAAGAAACGCCCAGAGCCGATGGCTATACGTGCTTGGTTGACGTTATATCCTGCGCCCGCCGGATCCTCTTTCATACCCAGCAAGACCTCGATACGGATCCGCTGGTGGGGTTGCAGCACATGGGTGAAAACGAAATCGCAAGCCTGGGTGTAGCCGATGCAGAAGACGCTGAATGCCGCTACGATCAGTAGCATGTACTTGCGCCAATAAATGCTGACAAACACGGTGTAAAGCGCCAGAGCTATGACAACACCCATAGAGATCCAGTCGAAAGGTACGTTTACCCAGATGTTGATGATCAGGCAAATGCCATATATGACAGCGACACTACCGGTCAGGATCAGTAGCTGCCAGCGCATCTTATGCTCCTTGCAGATGAAATAGATCTCTACCGCCGTCAGCAACAGCATACAGGTCAGAATACCGACACTGCCGGTGCCTAAAGGCAATGCCAGCCCGCCCCAACGGATGCTGATGATAAACAGCGCCACGGCTGCTACACCCATCCATAGCACGTATCCGCTCATGCCTTGGCGATAGAAGACCAATAGGAATGCAGCAAAAACGAGTGCCGAACCGGTCTCTTTTTGAAGTACCATAATGATGAGTGCCGGTACACCGATAAGCGCAAAAGGTACGATGAGATCGCGCCAAGTTCGTATTTTGTAGTCGTACCGACCCATGTATTTGGCGATAGCTAACGCCACGATACATTTGGCGAATTCCGCCGGTTGCAAACTCACGGGACCCAGTGAGATCCAGGACATGGATCCTTTGATATCGTGCGCTAAAAATGGCGTGGCGAGGAGCAGCAGTAGCATCGCGCCATAGGCGAAATATGCCAGCACATCGTATGTCTTATAGTCAATGAGCAACAGCACAGCGCCGAGGAAGACCGATCCGATGATCCATGCGAACTGCTTACCTGCGCGGTTGGAGAAATCGAAGATGCTGGTTTGGTCAAACGTATAGCTGGCGCCATAGATATTCAGCCAGCCAAAGATGACTAAGGCTAGAAAAAGACCGATTGTTATCCAATCGACATGCTGCAATATGTTACCATTTCTTGACGCTCTCATTCAGTACACTACCTGCTATACGTTGTTTTAAATCTTTGCGTTTCATGTCGCCCGTCAGGTATTGCTCCATCATCATGCTGGCAATAGGCGCTGCCCAAGTAGCACCAAAGCCGGCATTTTCCACCACCACAGCTACGGCGATCTTCGGATCGTCCACCGGAGCAAAACCGATGAAGATAGCATGGTCGCGGCCATGGGAGTTCTGCGCCGTACCGGTCTTGCCCGCCATGTTCAGACTGTCGATGGCATAATGTCTTCCGGTGCCATATACCATGACGCGATGCATACCGTCCTTGACGGTCTCGAAGTGCTTTTTAGCTATGTTCAGATCATGCCGATGGGTCAGCATGGAGTCGTTTCTATTCAAGTGCGGGGATATATAATACCCCTCGTTGGCGATCGTCGCAGCTTGGTTTGCCAGTTGCAACGGAGTAACCAGGATCTCTCCCTGACCGATACTGAGCGAGCGGATGGTGATTGCTTTCCATCCCGTCTTGCCGTAAAAGCGGTCGAAATATTTGGTGCTCGGGATACTTCCTGAAGACTGGTCTCCAATATCGGAGTCCGTAAATTTCTGCCCCAGACCGAACGTCATAACATCATTTCGCCATATCTCATACCGCCTGCGGAAATCCTCATTCTCCTTGCCATATCCGTCTTTCTGCAGCACATCGCGGAAGGCGCACCAGAAATAGGGGTTGCAACTCTGTTCAATCGCTTTTTCCAGTGCTACGGGAGAGCCATGGTGGTGGGTGCATTTGATCGGTGTGCTGCCCGGACCGGAACACGGATAGAGGGTGTTGGGCGTAATTCCGCCTTCCTCCAGACAGACGAGTGCTTGAATGGTCTTGAACGTTGATCCGGGAGGATAGGTGGCTTGTGTGGCGCGGTTCAGCAGCGGTTTGGTCTTATCTTGGAGCAAAGCGTTGTAGTTCTTGCTTCGCTCTTTGCCCACTAATACCCTTGGGTTCCACGCCGGATTGGACACCAATGCCAGAATTTCGCCTGTCTTAGGCTCTATGGCTACTGCGCTGCCGATTTTTCCGCATAATAATTCTTCAGCCAGCATCTGCAATCGTATATCCAATGTGGTATAAAGGTCTGTTCCGGCTACAGCCGTCTTATCCAGATCGCCGTTCTGGTAACTGCCTTGCATACGCCCGCGCGAATCGCGCATGAGCACCTCCATCCCTTTCTCTCCGCGCAGTTGCTTCTCGTATGTCCGCTCCAATCCATCGCGTCCGCTGTAGTCGCCACGTGTGTAATAATTGTCGCGGTCAATATCGTTTTGGTTCACTTCGCCCACCGAACCTAACACATGCGCTGCGGCTTTGTAGGTATAGTCGCGCAGCGTACGTTTTTGAATCTGAATGCCAGGGTAGAGGAATAGGGATTCTTGCAGCGTCGCAATATCCTCTTTCTTCAGCTGGCTCATGAACACTTGCGGAGTCCAGCGGGAGTAACCGCGGTTCTTGCGTTTGTCTTTGATCTCTTCCAGACGGTGGTCAAAATCCTCCCGACTGATCTGCAGACATTGGCAAAAACCCAAAGTGTCCCAATTAGAACCCATGTCACGCATGGTCATGGTGATCTCGTAGATAGGTTGATTGAAGACCAATAACTCACCATTGCGGTCGTAGATCAGACCGCGGGAAGGATAAATTGTCTGTTTCACCAAAGCGTTGTTATCCGCCTGATCTTTCGTTGATTGATCAATGACCTGGAGATAAAACAAGCGAATTATATATACCAATACCACACCAACAGCAATGCCGCTGATCACATACCGGCGTCTATAAAATTGGTCATTAATCATCTGTATTTCAAGGCATTATAGCCTATTATAATAAGAATTGTAACCGTACTGCTAACGATCGTTTCGAGCACAACGAACCCTATATGATGCCAACTCCATGCAGCCAATAGGAAAATCGTCAGATGGTGAATCAGCACCATAATAACTATGTATTTCACCAGCGCCTCCATGCCGATCGTATGGAGGTTGATCTGTTCGTTCAATCGGTCTTTGTCGCTCACGATAGCACCGATCAGGTATGGGCGGATGAACATAACCAAGATACATGCAGCGGTATGAACGCCTAATGAATTGCAGAAAATATCCATAATGATTCCGGCTATAGCGCCTAAAATCATATCCACGCTGTGGGGTAGCGTGATAGGCATCATCAGCAAGCATAGCACATAGATATACGGATGGCATGCACCCAGCAACTGCAGTTGGTCGAATAGCAACACTTGCAGCGCCATCACCAGAATATACCGTCCTATCTGTTTAGTCCAATCCATGCTCCAGTTCCTCCAATTCGTTCTGCGCGCTGTTCTGCACCACCTCTACGTATTTCAACCGCTTGAAATTGGTGTTCAGCCGCACGCGGATGGTATAATACGAATCTCCCTCTTTTAAGACGCTGTTTTCCACGATTCCAACGGGTATTCCTTCCGGGAAGACGGGGCTTAATCCGCTCGTTATAATCGTGTCTCCTGGGTTCACTACCATGTGTGCAGCAACGTCTGCCAGCAAGGCGAAACGGCTGTCCTTGCCGTCCCATTGCAGCGTTCCTATATAGTCGTTTTTGGCAAAACGGCAACTGAGGTTGGTGTGCGTGTTGATAATAGGCAGCACTACGCTGTAGTTTCTTCCGACAGTCCGCACAATACCTACTGCGCCGTCTTCGTTTCGGATTCCTTGACCGCGGTAGATACCGTCTTTGCTGCCTCGGTTGATAGTCAGGTAGTTATGCAGCCGGTCGGTCGTCATTTGCACCACTTTGGCAGGCACGTAATGAAACGTATCACCTGTTTTTGCCGAATCCATCGAGCAAATCTGGTTGCGCAGCGCAGCATTTTCTGCCGCTAATTGTTCGTTCTGACGCCGCAGACTGAAATACGATTTGATTTCGCTGATCTGCTCGTGCTGCCAAGCGATGGCGTCGTTGGCGGTACTCATGATGCTGCTCCGAGGATAGACGTTGTTCCAACTAAGCAGCATAAATGCAGCAACTTCCAAGGCGATGAACACGAGGAAGTTGCTATAACGCACCAGTATTTTCAGCAGAGTCTGCATCTTTCGCTATCGCTTAGCGCAGCAGGAAGCCGAAGTTATTGACGTTCTTCAGCGCTACGCCTGTGCCGTGAGCCACGGAGTGCAGCGGGTCGTCGGCTACGTGGAACGGAATAGTGATCTTGTCCGTCAGACGTTTAGCCAAACCGTGCAGCAGCGCACCGCCACCGGTCAGATAAATACCGCGTTTCACGATATCCGAATACAACTCAGGAGGAGTGGACTCCAGTGCCTGAAGAATAGCACTTTCGATCTTGCTCACGCTCTTCTCCAGACAGTGAGCTATCTCCTGATAGCTTACCGGAACCGACATCGGCAGTGCCGTCACTTTGTTCGGACCTACAACGACGAAATCTTCCGGCGCATCCTCCAATTCCGGCAGGGCGGAACCAACCTGGATCTTAATACGCTCTGCGGTCGGTTCGTCGATGCGTAAGTTATGCATGCGACCCATATATTCGATGATATCTTGGTTGAAATCGTCGCCTGCAATCTTAATGGACTTGTTGGATACGATACCGCCGAGTGAGATCACCGCGATCTCCGTTGTACCACCGCCTATATCTACGATCATACAACCCTCCGGGCTCTCAACGTCCAGACCGATACCGATAGCCGCTGCCATCGGCTCGTAGATCATATATACATCGCGGCCTCCGGCATGCTCCGAACTGTCGCGCACGGCACGGATCTCCACTTCGGTCGAACCCGACGGAATACAAATCACCATGCGGATAGACGGAGTGAATAAACGAGCCTTTTTCGGAATCATCTTGATCATTCCGCGAATCATCATCTCGCAAGCGTAGAAATCAGCGATCACACCATCGCGCAACGGACGCACCGTGCGGATCATATTACCGCCTTTACCAATCATCTGTTGTGCCTTGCGACCGACGGCAACCATCTTGTTGTCCGCCATCGAGATAGCTACTACCGAAGGCTCATCCACCACAATATTGTCATCGCACATGATGATGGTGTTCGCCGTTCCCAAGTCAATCGCAATCTCTTGTGTAAAAGAAAAAAGTCCCATATTTTATCGTTTGTTTATATTTTTTTCTGCCACTGCATCGGGGTTTTATCGTGGTTGTTTCGGGGTTTCATGCTGTTATAGTATTCGTTTAAACATGAAAAAGCGTGCAAAGGTACAACTTTTTTTTAAAATATGCAAGCGCGCGCGCATTTTTTAATGAAAATTTATGCGTAACACGTACGCCCGAAGCCAGGAATCGATGTCTTCTATCTCAGGATGGACATGCTTGCGGACGATCTGGCGGCGGTGGTAAATAGTCTGTTTTTGTACGTTCAGCAAAATACCCATATCGCTGTCCGAAGCACCGATAATACTGAGGATTGCAAACTGCATGTCCGACTCGGTCAGTTGCGGATACTCGCTGCGCAAACGGCTGATCGCTCCATCCAGTGCTTCGTCCACCGATTGGATCAGTTCGTCTATACTCTCCTTATTCATCGTCAATTGTTCGTCGCGATAGGTCTGCAGCCATTTCGGGAACTCCGGTTCGTTGCCCCGCAGTCGCTGCAACTCGATCTCGCGCGTCAGGTTCACTTTTTGCTGCAACCGCTCCAGAGCCAATTGTAATTGCTGCGTATATTTAGCCTGCAGAGCTCTGATAGCGGCATTCTGCTCGCGCCGGCGTTGCTGCCAGTACCGCCATAAAACGATCATGAGGGTGATAGTAAGTGCCAGTAATAATACCAGAATGACGGACACTGTTCGTTGCCACTGCCGCTCGCGTTGCGCCTCTTCCGCCAACTGCTGCTCGCGCGCTACGTCATAGTGTAGCGACAGCGCATAAGTCCGTGCACCCGCATCCCGCTGCAGCTCCTCTATCTTGCGGTCGTACAGATCCAACAATTCGTCATAAGCTTCTTCTGCGTTTCCCTGCCGGCATAAGATTTTGCTTTGGAAATAAGCATAACTCTGCTCGAACCAATAGGCGTATGCCGAGTCTTGGGGGTGTAGAAATTCTAAATAATAGGCAGCCGAATCGATTTCTCCGCTTGCCAGATACATGCCGATGATCTCTGCATATCGGGTCGTCACTCCATATTCTTCCGCCAATGTCCGACAGGCGTTCAGTAGCCCGGATTTGTTCTCCGGTTCGCAATATTGATAGTAGTATGCAGCAATGTCCTCTGCAAGCATTTTATTCCCGATGGAATCGGCAAAATATGCTGCTTTTTGAAACCAAAGACGTGTGGTGTCTGCGTCCCCTCCCATGATAGCATTGGTACGGGCTATATCCCGATAGGCGCAGGTTAAGAACATGGCGTCTTTTGCGGGATCTAACATCGGAATGGATTTCTTGTAATACTCCTGCGCAATGTCGTATAGCATTTCGCTCTCAGAGGTGTTTCCCAAATGAAACCATGTTAGTCCCATTAGCCGCTTTCGTCTCGCCAGATCCTCCGGCGGCAGTTCAGACGGGTCTATCCGTAATAAAGCATCTTCCGCCTGCTTCAGATAATAGGTGGATTCCTCATAATGGCTGGCGTGGTTAGAAGAAGTTCCGGACTCGTAATATTGCTCCGCCTCTTGCAGCCGTTCTAAGCTCTCCGAACTCCAAAATCGGCAACTTGGCATCAAAAAAAACAAGCTCATAAAGGCTACTTTTCCTGACCGTACAACTATTTCCTTACGCATATTTTTTAATTATTTGATTTTCAGTATTTTATAATATCGCTATTTTCTTGCTCGTACAACTGCAAAATTTGTGGCATTCAAAAAAAAGCAGTACCTTTGCACCGAATTTTAAAACGTATTTCGCTTGCAAAATTAACACAATTTTTTTATATGTGCAAATTAAAATCATATCTTCTTGTATTTTTGTGCTTTTTGGGCACAATAAATGGTCGTTTGTGTGCTTCTCCGCGGCTCGAAATCAAACCGACTGCCGATGCGCTCTGTACGGCGAACCCCTTCATTTCGTTCATGATCGACTTTGAGGATGACGGTTCGTTCGGAACCGGCAATAGGTATATCTTTGAGTTCTCTGTGGATGGCATTGATTGGAATAGTTTTTATAGCACCGGTAGCGTTAATTGGGGTTATACCCAGCGACCTACGAACTTGCAGGAAGGCTGGTATCGTGTGTCGGCAGCGCGATTGGGAGAAGAGGAACAACCCGACAAATGGATATCCAGCGAGCCTGTTTACATGGAGAAGATTGAAGGAGGCTGTACGCCCTTCAGGAATCCTTGGCAAGACGAGATCTCCGATGAAGTCTGTCCGCGGGGAACAATTCTTTTCCGTGAAGACTTCGGCGGCAACGATCCTTCCGATCCGATCACCAGCCCGGTCCGCTTGACGACCATGAGTACTCGCTATACTCAGGTCTTTAACGTGCTCTCCCGAGTCCGCAGCGGACTTTGTGTGGTTGCCAAACATGGCTGGCAGAATAACTTGCAGACCAGTACTACCGCTGATATGTTTTCCCAATGGTTCATCCAGGACGACCATACCTATCCGAATGACTATAGCCGCGGCTACCTCCTGGAGGTCGATGGAATCGGAGGAAATGATGCTTTTTATACTACTACCTTTCCCGTCTGCCATGAGTTGGATCTCTCTTTCTCCGCCTATGTGGCGAATGTGCTGGAGCCCGGACATGATTTTGCCCGTCCTAAAGTGCGTTTCTTGATTCAAGACGAACTGACCAACGACACAATCTGGGAACAATCCACAGGAGCGATTGAGCCGGCTCCTGCGGACTATAGGCAGTATGGTTTTCCAACGAATATGTCTGCCCCTTGGCACCTTGTAGGTGCATCGTTCCACGTGCCCGAAGGAGTCAGCTCCATACGGCTCTCTATCTTCAATGATGAGCATAAAACCGGAGGAAACGACTTCGCAATGGACGATATTGAGATCCGGCTCTGTAAACCCGAAGTGTCCATTCTCTCCGATCACGAGATTTGCATGGATTCATCGTATATTTTCGAGGCGGAAGTGACTGCAGAAGGCGGTTTCAAAGCACCTTATAACTACCTCTGGCAGTATGCCACGGACAGCTTGCAGTTCAATAGTGACGGCTGGACTAATGTCACCTTGGGGCAGGAGCTGTCTTTCGATTCCGTCAAGCTGTCCGACGCCGGATGGTACCGCCTTTGCGTCACTTCCGAAGGGGTGGATGTGGAGACCGAACGATACTGCCGCGCGACGAGCGCACCGTTCCATCTCACGGTGAATGACTGTACGCCGCCATGCCCGGAACTGCAGTTCGCCGAGGTGGATACCGTCGTTTGCGATACCCTCATGCCGTTCCTCTGGCATGACACCCTGCTCACCGAGCCACGCTCGTTCTCTATCCTTTATCATAATAAGTACGGCTGCGACAGTGTGCTCGTGACATACAATCTGCAGACGGAGATCTGCTGCCCGGATCTGCGGTTCGCCGAGGTCGATACCACCGTCTGCGACACACTCATGCCCTTCCTCTGGCATGACACCCTGCTGACCGAACCTCGCTCCTTCACTATTCTTTCTAAGAGCGCGAAAGGATGCGACAGCCTTTTGACCACTTACACGCTGCATAATGAGATCTGTTGCTATGACCTGCAGTTCGCCGAAGTGGACACTATCGTCTGCGACACACTCATGCCCTTCACGTGGAGGGGACTGCTTTTTACGGCACCGGGTGAGCAAAAAACAATGCTTCAAGACCGCCGCGGCTGCGATAGTCTGGAGACAACATGGAAACTCGCTACCGAAGTCTGTTGCTACGATTTGCAGTATGCGCCGAAGGACACCGTCGTTTGCGACACCCTCATGCCCTTCATTTGGAATGGCTTGGTCTTTGACGATCCCTCGGTGCTCGAAGTGATGGAACTCAGTCCCCGTGGCTGCGACAGTATCCTGCATATTTACACCTTGGACACCGTCCATTGCGAGCGACTCTATCCTCTTATCGTCAATAAATACAACTGGCAGCTGCTCTGCGACAACACGGTGCTGCATCGCCTCTTCCCCGAGCAAATACCTTTGGCTTTCCAGTGGTACAAGGACGAAGCGCCTGTTGCGGGAGCGACCGAAGACGACTATGCGGAGCAGAATGAACTGCATGGTATCTTCCAGTTGCGCGTCACCTTAGCCGGCGACCAAATCATCTGGTCCAACATCCTGGAAATACTCGATGAAATCGAAGAAACCCCGCTTCATGTACGTATTTTTAATAGTCGCGGCGAAGAGGTTACTGAGGAGCAAGTTACTCACGGCGTCTATCTCTATCGCTACGAGCAAGGCGACGCTATATGGACTGAAAAAAGACTGATCCCATGAAAAATATCTATCCCATGAAACATATTGCAATGAAGATGATGCTCCTCCTTCCTTTCATCTTTCACTTTTCTCCTTCCCTTGCGGAGCATTTGTTCGAAGCAGGTCTCCGGGCTGGCATGTCGTCCTATGCCGCGCAATGCCGCTATGTCTCGCCTGCACCGAGTGTCCATGCGGGGATCCAACTCAGCTATGCGTTCCATTCTTCGCATGTCATCGGTTTTCGTTTTGCGGCTGCGCTGGACCGCCACCAAGCGGGTTTCCGCCAAGCGAACTATACCGATACCTATTCGGTCATAGATGTGGAGAACGCTCCGATGCAGGTGGATTACTCGATCGGGCTTTTGAGCGAGACATACACTACTTGGTCGGTCGGTATTCCGCTGCAACTGGCGCTCACCAAAAATCATTTTGCGCTCTATCTGGGACCCAAGATCGTCTTCCCGTTCCGGTCCCGTTGGACCGAAAAAGCAGAGAAGGCAGCCCTGTCGGTCTATTATCCGGAGCAAGACAACAGGGTCTATAATTCTTATCCTCTGGCGGCATCGCCTTCTTTCCAAGAGACGCAAAACGGTACATCCCAACTGCCGCCTGTTCAGTATTGGATTGCCGCGGAGGTCAGTTACGACATCCCGGTCCACACCGGCCTGCGCACCAAGTCATACATCTCCGTCGGGCTCTATTTTGACTATTCGCTCTCTGCCGTCACAGCCGACCCCTCGGACCGCATATCGCTCCTTATGCTCTCCGACACACGCGACGGCTTTCCGCTCCATCGGATCATGACGCCGGTCGTCTCCGCTTACCGCCAGGGACGAAGACTGGTCACCTCCCGCAATCCGTTCGATTTTGGCGTCAAAATAGCGTACCGTTTTGCACCCTATAACCCTCGCCGTCAGGCGTACAAAATGTGTCATTGCAATGATTGATAGCGTTTTAATTTGCATATATCGAAAAATAGTAGTACCTTTGCAACGGATTTGACCATGAGACATTTCCTGCACATATTTTTCTGTTGCTGCATCTCTTTGCAGCTCTTTGCGCAGCAGAAGGAACCGCTTCTTCTGACCTGGGGCACCACAGAGGTCCCGGACAGTCTCAAGAAGACCAATCCCGAGCGCCTCGCCTATCCCACAGCCTTGGAGGATGAAGTGCCTGTTATTAACTGCGACGGCGATTTGGAGGAGATCGGTCTGTTCTCCGTCAGCGGAACCCGCAAAGTGGCGTTCTCGCCGGGAAACCTGCAATGGACGTCTCTCGGTACACACCGCTGTGCGGATGGGACCATCCATCCGGGCACATGGCGCTTTGCACCCAACCAATGGGAGTTCATCGGTCATGACAATTATAATATTTCCGAGACGTATACGGGCTGGATTGACCTCTTCGGATGGGCTACGAGCGACTGGCCTGGCAGCGGCGTGTCGGCATACCATCCTTATAGTAAAATGTACACCGATGGCGCCTGGCGGTCCGCCAATACCGGCATGAGCGGCGACTATAAATACTGCGACTGGGGACAATACAACGATATAAAGAATGTATGGTCAACCGACTCTGCCGGCACATGGTACACGCTGAGCCGGAGCGAATGGGAATACCTGTTCACAGGCAGAAAGAATGCCGAGGAACACTACGGTCGCGGCAGAGTGGCAGGCATAACGGGTATGATCCTGCTGCCGGACGAATGGGAGTTGCCGACAGGGTTGAGTTTCCAAAGCGGGAGTGAGACGACATGGGACGATAACTCTTATACCGTCCGCGAGTGGCGGCAGATGGAGGGCAACGGCGCCGTGTTCCTTCCTTTGGCAGGTGTGCGAGGTATTACCATCGGCCAAGGCGTTTACAGGAGCTCTACCGGCACTGCCTCCTATGGCAGCACTAGTAGTACGGCTTGGTGTCTGAGTTTCGACGAGACGCATGTTAAGGATGCAAGTTATTCAAACGCACGTATGTTCGGCTACAGTGTCCGCCTTGCCAAGATCAAGGAACGCCTCGTCGCTTTCCCTGTCGGCGGAGGACGTTATGTCCGTTTTGCGCCGGGGAACTTGCAATACAGCACTGAAGGAACCCACCTCTGTGCGGACGGCACGACCCAACCCGGCACATGGCGGTTTGCCGAACACCAATGGGACTTTGTGGGCGATGAGGAAAACGGAAATGTCTTCGATTCCAACGGACAAAAATGCAATAATAACTTGCGCGGAGAGAACTACACCGGCTGGATAGACCAGTACAGCTGGGGCACCTCCGGCTATAACGGCAAAACGCCGTGGCTGACCAGCAACAGTAATACAGATTTCGTATGGGGTTTGGTGAATGGCGAAGCGGTGCATGGCGATATAGACACCACTTGGTACGACTGGGGAGCTTATAACCAGATAGGAAACGACCCTCCCGGCACGTGGCGCACGATCACAAAAGCGCAGTTTGACGTCCTTACCCGTAGCAACTCGCTCCAAGGGCTGGCTACCGTGAATGGGGTGGAAGGGCATGTTCTCCTGCCGGACGAGTGGATCCTGCCGGAGGGGCTGAACTGGACGGGGTTGCCGCAGGACTACGACGTGAATGTCTATACCTTGGAGGAATGGCAACGGATGGAAGCGAACGGAGCAGTCTTCTTCCCCAAGACAAAGAATTTTGCACCCACGGATCCGGATCTACTTATCTATGGCTTCTACTGGACGGCTACAGGGGCAACGGGAGCGAATAACAATCCTGTTACGACGAGTGCGGTGGACATATTCTTCAGCCCCTATTACTATAATATCAACCGTAATAACTCTTTTCGTACGAGTAAATGCTGCGTGCGACTTATTCAATATGTCAAATAACGTCTGGAAAATAGTATCCTCTTTGTACTTGGTACTTTGTACCTTCGTCCCTTGCATGGCGTTGCAGACCACCGAGGGAACGGAGTTCTGGGTGACCTTCCTCAATAATTTCAGCCAGCCTGTCGGTTCGGCGGAAATGACGCTCAAACTGATCGCCTCCTCCCGTCAGGATGCCTCCCTTACGATCACGAACCCGCAGACAGGATGGTCGGTTTCATCGGATGTTTCTGCGCATCAGATAGCAGAAATCACCATCCCGCACGACCAGGGTTATACGTACGGCAACGGGGTAGTGGAGAAGCGCGGACTGAAAGTGACGAGCAGCGCGCCCATCTCGCTCTATGCCTCCAATTACGTGGCGCACACCTACGACGCCACGATCGTGCTGCCCCTCGAAGCGCTTAGCAACGACTATATTATCCAGATCTACGAAAACAACCTCATGCCCAAGGAGTTCGGCGTCGTCGCCACCGCCGATGGCACGAACCTGACCATCACCCCTCATGCGCGTACACGCGATAATAAGGTGAAGAATGTACCCTTCACAGTCACTCTCAACGGCGGCGAGACTTACCAGGTGATGTCTGCGGACAACAGCAATGACTTCTCCGGTTCGCGCATCGTGTCGGACAAGCCTGTAGCGGTCTTCAGCGGACATGTCTGTATCAATGTACCGACCGGCAACCCTTGGTGTGACCATATAGTAGAACAGCAGACGCCGGTGGTGCTCTGGGGCAGACAGTTTGCGGTGACGCAGACTGCAGGTCAGTCCGGCGACCGCGTCATGCTCACAGCGGCGGAAGATCAGACCCAGGTGCGCGTCAACGGTGCACTGGCTGCTACGCTCAACACCGGCGAGTCCTACGAATGGCGGCTCACAGACCGCTCCGCGTGGGTCGAGACCTCCCGAGCCGCCGCCTGCTATCTCTATCTGGAGGGCGCGAGGGACAACAACATGACCGGCGATCCATCCATGGTGCATATAACGCCCGTGGAGCAGAGGACCAAAGAACTGACTTTTGCTACCTTCCAGACCGACGAGTCGCGCACCCACTATGCCAATGTGGTCACCACGGTTGCAGGAGCTGCGGCGATGCGAATGGACGGACAGAGCGTAGCGGATTTCTTTGAACCTCTCACCGGCAATTCCTCCCTCCGTTTTGCGCAGATACCCGTGGAGCACGGCACGCACACTTTGGCTACAACTTCCGACGGTTTCATCGGACATATTTACGGCGTCGGCTACTGCGAGAGTTACGCCTATAATATGGGTCAGGCGGTAACGCCGCTCACCGGTCTGATCGTCGTGAACGGTCAGTCGCGCAGCGAGGTGGATTATAACGACGAGTACTGCTATCTGCAGCCCGTTGCTTTCCGTCCGAACACCAATATCGACTACCTCGCCGTGCATTGGGATTTCGGCGACGGCAGCGAGAGCGACACGCCCGAACCGACCCACCGCTATGCTTCGCCGGGCGACTATCTCGTCACGATGTATGTCACCGGACCGGATAACAAAGACACGGCGCGCACGACGCTGCATCTGACGGATATACTCCATGAGTCGCTCAACATAGTCCTCTGTGAAGGCGAGAGCTACACACTGAACGGCATTGCCTATACGGAGACGGGCACCTATTCCCGGACCCTCACTTCCGCCGGAGGCTGCGACTCCATCGTCTCCCTCCACCTGCAGGTCAACGACACCTCCGTGCGTTATGACACGATACGTGCTTTTGCCGGAACCTCCGTCTCATGGCATGGACGCTGGTATCGGGAATCCGGCAACTACCGCGACACCCTCTCCTCCCAAGCCGGCTGCGACAGTATTATCCAACTGACGCTGCTCTTGATCGAACCCGTTCAGGAGATGTATGACACGATCTGCTGGCAGCCCACTTACCGCTTCATGGACTATGACTATCCGATCCCGCCGATGGACGGACTGGACCCGACGCAGTATTATAACTACACGGTCGAGTACCGCGATGTGGTGGAGTGCCTGACCTATAAGATGCACCTCGCTATCATCAATGCCGCCGACGGCGAACAGATCATCATCCATGACACGATCCAACAAGGCGAGACCTATACTTTCTTCGGGCAGACCCTGCGCAAAGAAGGCACTTATACCCACAGCCTCTCTCTGGCGTGCGAGTGTACGCGGACGTATATTCTCTATCTGAAGGTCCTCTCGTACCCGATCTTGGAGGAGTCCGCCGTCCTCTGCCACGAGGACACAATCCGCTTCCGAGACCACGAATATACCGTTCCGGGCGTGTATAACGACACTGTTTTCTCGCTCACCGGCATCGACGCCGTCTATCGGCTGAACCTCTCCGACGGACGCAGTTTCAGGGATTTCTCGATTATCATCACTGCCGGAGATCCTTTGCCGCCGCCTGTGGGGAATGTCACGGAATCCGGCACGTACCGTTTTGTCTATACCAACGCCGCCGGATGCGATTCGATCGTCACTTGGTTCATCGGAGTCAACGAACGCTGTATTGTGCCCCAAGAGGAACATGTCTCGCTCTGCGCGGGAGAAGTCTATGAATGGCACGGACGCGAACTAACGGCAAGCGGCGAGTACCACGACACGCTCTGGCATTCGGCTCCCACCGAGTGCGACACAGCGGTCGTCCTCTATCTCAACAAAATGCCCGTGGCGGAGAAAGACACCTCGATTGCCCTCTGTCCGGGCGACTATTGCGAGATAGGAAACGAGAAACTCTCCGAGCCGGGCAACTACACCCTCACAATGCGCGCTGCCAACGGCTGCGACAGTATTATCTCAGTCCGTCTGAGTTGGAAACAGGATTACAGAGACACCACCTTTGCTACCATCCATTATGGTGATTCGGTGCAATGGGAGAATGAATATTTCTCCGATTCCATCGAGCAAATCCGCGGATTCGTTGCGTCCAACGGCTGCGACAGTCTGCGGGTCTTGAGTCTCCATATCGACTATAGCCTCACGGTCGAGCAAGAGTCATGGGAAGGCGGTTGCGGAGACGGAGATTTCTTCACGCTCCATCTCTCCCTTTCGCGGCTCGTGGACTCGGTGCGATGGATTTTCTCTGACGAAGCCAAAGCAGCAGGTTTGCGCGATTCCATCGTATATATCCATGCCAAAGAGGCAGACATCTTGATCCCTCATGCCGGTGTACACGCGGGTTCATATACCTGCGAGGTGGCGTTGGTTCATGACGCCCAAACGCTCTATACCACTTCTTTTGCTTTCACGCTCCTCTATCCCTCTTCTGTCATGGAGCAGGCGTGGAATGATGTGGTGGCGATCCTCACGCACGATTTCAACGGAGGTTATGACTTTACCGCCTTCCAATGGTACGAGAACGGAGTAGCCCTCACAGGAGAAGACCATTCTTATCTCTATCGTCCGCTGATCATGGGCGGCGAGTACAGTGCGTTGCTGACCGAGGCAAACGGAGCGCAAGCGATGACTTGTCCGTTGATCGCTACTTTCCAAACGGACATTTCTCTCTATCCCACGATCCTCAATGCGCGCCAAGTGATCCAATGCCATGTCTCCGAAGACGCGGAAATGTGGATCTACGACGCGCTCGGACGCCTGATCCTGCGTTGCGCCTTGACCACCGGAGATACCTCCCTCCTCGCGCCCGGAGCTACAGGCGTTTATATAGCACGCCTGGTCACAAAAACCAATAAGAAAGAACATACCTATAAACTGATTGTAAGATGAGATCCGCTTTCCGACATATGACGCATAAGGTGTTCCTCCTTTCACTTTTCACCTTTCATTTTTCCCCTTCCCTTGCCCAGCACTATGTGGGACCTGCTCTCAGCGGCGGATTGGTGCAAACGCTTGACGACCTGCGGCAGACGCAATCCCGACTCTCCGGCGGAGGTGAACTCGGAGTGGCGTACCAATACCTACACGGACATCTGTTGCTCCACATGGGACTCAATTATACGCTCCAATGCCCGGTTCAATCGGTTGATAGTCAGTGGCTTAACAAGAGCATGATCGACACCCGGGGAGTGGCGGTCACGTATCGCGGTCTGTTGGATAATAGGTCAGACCAACTCTTCCTACACCAACTCTCGATCCCATTTATGGTCGGCGGTTCGTGGTCAGGTTTCTATCTGCTGGCGGGACTCAAGTTCTCCGTCGCCTTGGCTGCCCAAGCGCGTGAGACAGCTGCTCTCCGCACTGCCGGAGACTATAACGGACGTTACTACGAATGGTTTGAAGACATGCCCAATCATGGCTATCATGATTTCGAACCCGTCCGCTCCTCCCAAAACCTTCCCCTCTCCTCCTCACCCTCCTCCTCACCCTCCTCCTCCGCCGCCTCCGGCGCGCTCTGCCGTTTCGACCTCCGGCTCGCTGCCGAGCTGGGCTACACCTTCCGTCTCAACATCCAACCCACCCATTATAACCCCCGCCTGAACCCCCATTCCGCCTTTGCCCCCGCTCCTCTCCTCCGCCTTGGTCTTTTCGCCGAGTACGGAGTTATAAATATGATTTCATCCCAAACTTCCTCCCCTCTAGGGGGTGAAGAGCTTCGCTCGATCGGATGTCCGGTGGACATCCGTAGAACAAATCAGGAGGGGCATCCCCGAACTACCGCCGATTGGTCGCAATACCTTTCGGTAAGTTTGAACCACATCTACGCATCGGACGAAGCCGCCAAAGCGCGTGCCAACCTGTTCTTTTTCGGCGTCCGCCTGACCCTTCTTTTCCCCGTCGCCACCTCCCCCGACCAATACAAATGCCGTTGCACCGGCATCTGGCAGTAATTCCATTGTGCCGGTTTTACAACGTCCATTGTGCCGGATACTATCCGGCGTTTTTCTTTCTTGGTAGTTTTAGGGCAATTTAATTGCCCGCCCTTTCGTTTTTTTGGCAATTAAATTGCCCGCCCCTCCCGTCATCCGTTTACCTCTCGCCGATGTACCGGCGAGCTTGTTCCTTTTCGGATCATGCTTGGCTTTTTAGCCTGCTCCTTTTTTGCCCCCCCATTCCTCCTCCCCTCCTCATTCGGCATTTCCGCCTTTGTATCCGCCATGCATGGCGGATCGGAAATGCCGCCCTCCGCGTCCTCCGCGCCCTCCGCGCCCCTCCGCCCCTCTCCTCCCTCTTCCCCCTCCCCTTGTGGGGAGGGTCGGGGTGGGGTTATTCCCTTTTCTCCCTCCAAAATTTGCATATTCAAATTATTTTTTGTACCTTTGCACCCGAAATGAAGTCCAAATCGACCCTAAATAAGGCCCGCGCCGGGGTACCTTCGTGGTAGTCCTAGACTTTTTTAATTGATACTACGACACACAAGACTGAATATCAGCACATTACGCGCCATGGCAATGCATTTGAAAACCATAGTGATTAACCGTTTGAAATGGGATGGATTCGATTTTGTCTCACTTCCGCGGACGGACACGCCTCACAAACGGGGTGTGCACTATTTTCGTCCTCCTGTGGAAGTGAAAACTCTATGGGGCGCCATGGACACACGGAAAGAAGGCCAACACTACAAAAAGCGCATCGTCGTCCGCCCCTCTCGCTTCCGTTTGGGGCTCTTTGAACTCTACGCCTACCACTTCCCGACCCACTGGTCCAAAGCCTGCGTGGCCAACCGCGAGTTGATCAAAGAAGCCCAAAAACAGGCGCACGCCATCGAACATGACCATTCCTTGGAAGCCCTCACTTGGCGTGTGCGGTTCTTTAACCATTATTTTACGGTCGTCAAAGGTGGTGCCAAGCCCGAAGAAGGCATGAAACGCTATACTCGTTTCTACCAATACACATACGTCTCCATCTACCGCCAACTGCAAGCCGAGCGGAAGAAGGCGCAAGAAGAGGTGAATTTGGACGATTTGAGCTTCGAAGCGATCGATTTCCGTATAAGAAAATGCCGTTTTTCAAGCCCTTTGAGAAGGTCGTACAACTATTTTTCGGAGTGCAATTTGCAACCTCCTGATTTACAAGAGATTATAAATATAGAAAATATTCCTCGTACAACTGCAAAATTTGCGTATATGCGCGAAAAGCAGTAATTTTGCACCGGATTTCTAATCTTGGACCAGGAGTCCTCGAACGATGGTTTCAAAATAGAAATCCCGAACTGCAAATTACTAACTAAAAAAAACAAAGAATTATGCAAAAGAATTTCCTTTTTGGTCTGCTGTTGGTAGCAGGAATGTTATTAGAAGGAACATGCGTGTCCGCGACGGTTTATAATGGCGTGTGCGGCGAGAATCTGACGTGGACACTGAATTCCGAAGACAGCACGCTGGTCATCAGTGGTCGCGGAGCGATGACGGACATGCAATTCGGGAGCGAATCTTTCCGTGTCCAGAGCAAACTAACCAAGTATGTCGTATTTCCGGAGGGGCTGACTTCTATCAACGACAACGCTTTTGGCGGAAAATGGAACAGCTGCGAGAATCTACAATCCGTCACCCTGCCTGACAGCGTGGTTTATGTTGGAAAAAAAGCCTTTTGGAACTGTGCAGGTATTAAAGAAGTGCGTTGCGGCAAAGGACTGAAGAGCATAGGTGATTCTGCCTTTTATTTCTGTGAGAACATAAAACATTTGGAGATGTCCGATAGTTTGGAGTCTATTGGCATCGCCGCTTTTTATGAGGACACCGCGTTACAAGGAACTATCGTTTTTCCAGAAAACTTGAAATATATCGGATCTAATGCATTTGGCGTCGTTCGAACAAAAGCCCGTAACGTTACAGCCATCTGGCAAGCCAAACATTGCAAGCATTTCCGTTATCAAACCGGTGGATGGGGAGCACCGCTTCATCATTTTTCCAAAATTGTATTTGGAGAACATGTGGAATGTGTGCCGGATTATCTTTGCTATGCCTCCTATTGCGACACTATTATACTGCCGGAAAGTGTCGATTCCATAGGGGTATATGCATTTGGCTCGAACAGGAATCTAAGACATATAGAAATGCCATCTTCTTTAACCTACATCGGGGAGAATGCTTTCAATTTATGCGATCAATTAATTTCTCTGCGGATTCCCGAAGGAATATCTGTCATTCCTAAGCATTTCGCCACAGAATGCTCTGCATTGAGCGAGTTGATTCTTCCCTCCACGTTAGATAGTATCATGGAGGGCACATTCAGTTATTGTACTTCGCTTACACACATCACCTTTCCCGCAAGTACGAAGTTTATCGGCGAATATGCCTTTATTGCTTGTAGTAATTTACAGCACATCAATTTGCCTGAGGGGCTGCAACGTGTCGGTAAGAATGCTTTTCGGAACTGCACCTCACTCGATTCAGTCACTATTCCTGAGAGTATGACGAACATCGAGGAATATACGTTCGCGGGTTGCAATGCCCTGCATGCGCTGAATATGCCCAACAGCATCCGTAAGATTGCTACCGGTGCTTTCCAAAACTGCTCATTGGACACCTTGATCCTGTCTTCAGAGCTAAACTTGATTGGTGTTTGTGCTTTTCTGAACCAAAATAAACTGACAGACATAGTTATTCCAGACGAGGTGCGCCAGATCAGTAGCCGCGCCTTCGAAAATTGCACCGGTTTGCGCAAAGTTCTTATCGGCAAGAAGACGGCGACGATTGAATCAGATGCCTTCAAGAACGATAGTGCGCTGATTGAAATCCGCAGCCGCGCTGCATACCCGCCGTTGGTTGTAAACGAAACATTCACCGGTGTGCCAGATAGCACGTGGCTTTTTGTACCGGTTCAGAGCATCGAGGCCTATGCAGACGATCCCGTTTGGGGACAGTTCCGCATGGAGAAAGCAGAGGAAATCAGGTATGTATCCGTAGATGCCGCCGAAACGACTGCTGAGTTCACTTGGCCGACCGACAGCGCAGCTGCTACTTACCGGTTAGATATTTACAAAGGCGGCGATGTGTTCTGCAAACTGACGCTCAGTAACCGCGGGCAGTTGCTTGCCATAAACTTCTCCGCGAACGGTAGAAGATCTCCGATGAGCAATGCCGGCAGTAGCCAGCCAAATACTTTGAGTTTTATGGTAACAGGTCTGGACGCTGCTTCGCGGTATAACTACGTGCTCTCTGCCTTGGACGAAAACGGCACTCCGCTCCATGTCTATATCGGTGATTTCGCTACGCTGGGCTATGAAGGCGAA
>CACWZZ010000021.1 GCA_902765485.1 uncultured Bacteroidales bacterium | reverse complement strand
AGAGCGAGTGATCTACACTTTGCTCAATACTGATAGTGTGAATATCTGGCGTAGCGCAGCAGGTATGCCTCCGTTGGAAGAATATGCAAAACAGATGAACGCTAAATGGAATAAATGATGAATAGAGTATTGTTTTTTATATCTATGGCCTTTGCCCTCTGCTCCTGTGCAGTACAAAGACCAACCACAAGCGAGGAGTTCGCAAGAGGGATAAAATAGAATGATTATATAGGAAAAGCGTGCAATATTTGATGTAATTTTATAGGAAAAGCGTGTTATTTTGAGCATAAAATTATAGAAAAAGCGTGCAAACTCTTGCATAATTAACAAAAAAAGAGTATCTTTGCAGCGGATTTTATGATAGAACTATGCTACAGCGTAAATTTGCTACAGAGTTGTACCGTTTCTTGCAGGATGAACCGGACAAGATTATGCTCGTCAACGGAGCCCGTCAGATTGGGAAGTCGTATCTCATCCGGTTTGTGAGCCAACAACTGTTTGCTCATTACATTGAGATCAATCTGCAAGAAGACAAAGAAGGTGCGCGCACGTTTGCCAATGTGCATTCGGTGCAAGATTTCTATGTGCAGTTGGGTATTTTTGCCGGTAACGAATTAGGCACTCGCAAGGACACAATTGTTTTTCTGGACGAGATACAAGCCTATCCCCATTTGCTGACACTTCTCAAGTTCCTTAACCAAGATGCGCGCTATCGCTATATAGCCAGCGGTTCGCAGTTGGGTATTGCATTGAAGATGACTCCGTCCACACCAATGGGAAGCGTGGCGATTAAGCAGATGTACCCACTGGATTTTGAAGAGTTTCTATGGGCAATGGGAGTCAACTCGGAGTCCATCTCCGCTATCCGTTCGCAGTTCGAGAAACGCGAGATGCTCAATGAATCGCTGCACGAATATATGATGAGGATGTTCCGTTTCTACCTGATTGTGGGCGGTATGCCGGAAGCGGTGAATCAGTTCGTGCAGGATCAGAATATAACCAAAGTACGTGCCATTCAGCAGGATATAATTGAGTTATATCGTGTGGATGCTTCGCAGTACGACGAAGAACGGAAACTGAAGATACGTACTATTTACGACCTTATTCCATCGTTACTGGAGAACAAGAAAAAACGCATCGTTTATCGTGACATCGAGCATAATAAAAACAAGCGTTACGAACATTACGAGGAGGAGTTTGAGTACTTAACCGCTTCGGGGGTAGCTATGGCTGTGCGCGCTATTAGCAATCCGCATTTCCCACTAAAAGAGAGCGAGCAGAAGAACCTCTTGAAACTATACATCAATGATGTGGGATTGCTCACCTCTCTGTTGTATAACATGAACGTGAATGCAATCTTGGAGGATGTCAAGAGTGTCAACCTTGGAACGGTGTATGAGTCTGCCGTTGCACAGGAACTGCACGCGCACGGATGTCCGCTGTTCTACTATGACAACAAGAAACTCGGAGAGGTGGATTTTATCATCGACGACTATGGGAACTTGTCTGTGCTGCCCATTGAGGTGAAGTCGGGCAAAGATTACTACGTGCATAGTGCGCTGGATAAGTTCATCAGCAATAAAGATTATTCTGTGAGGGACGCTATCGTGCTTTGCAACCGCCGTGAGATCAAGACAGACAAAGACGGAGTTATATACATGCCGGTTTATTATGCGATGTTCATTCAAGACACCAAACCAACTACAGATGTTATCCTTTCCCTGCCAACTATGCCTAAAATGGATTCCATTACGCCGGATTGAATCCGGCAAAAACATAAATGAAACAAATGAAAAGAACCATATTTTACATATTAGCCTTTGCCCTCTGCTCCTGTGCGGTACAAAGGACTACAACAAGCGAGGAGTTCACAAAGGACGTTCAAAAAGACCTTCCCTTCAAGGTAACCGACCTGAAGGCGGTAAGCAACCACGACAACACCTATTCCTTCCGCAGCGACGGATATATCGGTATGCTGCCGGACTACGAAGTGGACGGCGAAGGGGCATGCATGATTTATCAGACTACTTTTGCCCCTACCCACCACACACAGCCGTCCAACGTCATCTGGCGCAACATCGTCATCAACCGCAAAGCGAAGCGTGTCCTCTGTATCGACCGCCTCATCCAAAACGGCAGGACTTTCGGCTATGTCTATGTGCTGCAATCGGAGACGGCGCGTTACAGCGACTCCGGCACCTTCCATTGGGATGTGAGCAATCCCAAACTGCTGCTCAACGTGAGCGACGCGATAGAAGGCATGAGCGAACTCTCCATAACTACCCTGAATACGTTAACAAAATGAACATTGAGGAATATAGAGACTACTGCCTCTCGCTGGGCGCGGACGTAGAGGAGAAACTGCCGTTCACCATGTTCAAGAGCGGCGAGAACGTGCTAGTTTTCTATGTCTGCGGACACATGTTCGCGTTCTTTGACTGCGCCGATTACTCCGTCGTGACGCTCAAATGCCAGCCCGAACGGATTGACGAACTGAAAGCGCAATACGACTGCATCGGCAAGCCCTATAACGAATCCGCCAAATATTGGCTGGGCATTGATCCGCGTACTGTGCCGGACTCCCTGCTCCGCGACCTCACCCGCAACTCTTACGAGATTGTCAAATCCAAATATAGCAAAAAGAAATAACCCAATACAATATGACCTATTCAGAATTCAAAGAACGAGCAAAGCAGTTCTTCCGCGAGCAACTGAGTGTGACGGATTACATCGACGTACTTGCCGCCAGCGCCAATATCCGCAGTAATATCCCTTTCCGCGGACCGAACATCTACATTCTCTTTGTAGCAATCGTCATTGCGTCTGTCGGACTGAATGTCAACTCCATTCCTGTGATCATCGGCGCCATGCTTATCTCGCCGCTGATGAGCCCGATCATCGGCTTCGGCATGGGCTTGGGAACCAACGACACAGACCTGCTGCTCCAGTCGCTCAAGAACCTCGGAATCATGTTCGCCATCAGCCTTCTGGCATCGACGCTCTATTTCATGGTAACGCCTCTGGAGACGGACAATCCCACGGAACTGTTAGCGCGCACCAACCCTTCCGTCTATGATGTGCTCATCGCTTTCTTCGGCGGCATAGCGGGCATCTTGGAACTCTCGCGCAAAGAGAAAGGAACAGTCCTTTCCGGCGTGGCGATCGCTACCGCACTCATGCCGCCGCTCTGTACGGTCGGTTACGGTATCGCCAGCCTCAACTGGCAATATGCAGCAGGAGCGCTCTATCTGTTCTTTATCAACTGTATCTTCATCGCCTTGGCTACTTTTTTGGCAGTCAAGTACTTGCGTTTTCCTGTGGTGGAAGAGAAAGACGGAACCTCGCGCCGGAGAATCATCTCGTACGGTTTGCTGATCCTCGTTGTGCTGGTACCCAGTTTCTTTACGGCATATAGTATCGTCCGCGAGAACCGCTTCACCACCGAAGCACGGCATTTTGTGAAGGAGAACCAAGCCGTCGGAGGCACCTATATCTATGATTACAGCACGGACATGTCCGTCAAACCTTATACGCTCACGCTGCGTCTGGCAGGCGAAGCACTGAGCCCGGAATCGCGTGCACTACTCTATACGAACGCAGAGAAACACGGAATCTCGCATGCGCAGATACTCTTTCAGGAAGATGCCACCATCGAAGTCCGCCGCTTGAACGAGACAGAGGTCATGCGAGACTGGTTGGCGTCCACCGAGCAGCAACTGCGTCAGCGCGACGATTCGATTCGCGTGCTCCGGCAACAACTGGATGCCTATGAAGCGCTGGTTCTGCCTACGGAGCAGATCAGTAACGAACTGCGCGCACAATGGGCGTCCATAGACCGTATAACTCTTGCCCGTGCAGACTCCACCGTACTGCTGGTCATCTCCGAGAAACCGGCTGCAAGCCATAAAAAGGAGACACTAACCCACGAAGATCTCGCGCGTATGGAGCAGTGGCTTGCCATCCGCCTGAATGTCCCGTCCGTACAAGTGATTAAAACAAACTAATATATGAGACGCTTATTAGACAAGACACTACTGAACGACCACGTTATTCTGGTGGTCATACTCATCAATTCAGTGGTCATTTACATGCAGGAATCAGGGCTCAACCATCCGCTGCTGCTGCTACATCGCCGTTTGTCGGAAGAATAACAAGGCTCTATTTCTGTTTGCTGCTCGCAGCCTTCGGTATTCTCGGCATGTCGTTCATCAACTCGGTGTTCGTGGATGCCATGGTGGCTGACAATAACGACGACCTCAAAACGCAGTTAGACCGAATGGAGAAACAGCAGACACGTCTGGAACAGGATATCAAAGAACTGAAAGAAAAAATATCGAACCCTTAAAACTCAGAAGATATAACATGGAGATAGTCGATCTGCTGGAATATAGTGACCGCAAGCAGCTGCGCGAATGGTTGCTTACCCACCACAGGCAAGCCAAACAATGTTGGGTGGCAATCTATCGCGGAAAGCAAAAACCCGATGGCGACTGCCTGCCTTACCTGGAGGTAGTGGAAGAGGCGCTATGTTTCGGCTGGATTGACAGCACGCTGAAACGTATCGGCGACGGGCGGCTGGCGCAACGACTCTCACCTCGCCGCAAAGGCAGTCATTGGACGGAACTGAATGTCCAACGCTGCCATAGTCTGATAGAAAGAGGTTTGATGACCGAAGCCGGCTTGCAAGCCATGCCCCCCAAAAGCCAATTATAACAACGAACTATGACCGAATACGAAAAAATGCTTCATAACCTGCCGTATGATTATACGGACGAGGAAATTCAGGCGAATATCCTGCGGGCGTATTATGCCATGCGGGACCTCAATCAATGTGGCGCATGGGACATGGACGAATTGCACCGCTGCATCCACGCGCTCATCCCTGATGCGCACCCGTCAGTGATCATCTGTCCGCCTTTCCATTGCGACCACGGCAACCGCATCTCCATCGGCGAGGGCTCGATGGTCAATTTCAACGGTGTCTTTCTGGACGGCGGCGGTATAACCATCGGAGCGCATACCCTCATCGGACCGAACTGCCAACTGTTGACACCCGACCATCCGCATGACTATATGGAGCGCAGAAAGACGATAGAGACAGGCAAACCGATCCGTATCGGCGATGACTGCTGGCTCGGCGGCGGAGTAATCGTCTGCCCAGGCGTGACCATCGGCAACCGCGTCATCGTCGGTGCCGGTTCAGTCGTTACCCACGACATCCCCGATGATGTAGTAGTCGCCGGTAATCCTGCCAAAATAATCAAAAAAAATGAATAGCGTACGGGATTATTTATTGAACTTGCAGCAGCGGAACAGTGGCACATCCGGGCAGTACGAAATCAGTTCGTGTCCGCAGCTGATTGAGCGCATCCAACAATTAGGTTTCCTGCCGCTGCTGGACAGCGGCATTGACGGTTACTGCGCGGAAGAGATGATGGCGCCGGACTACCACTATGTGCAGTTTGACGACGGCTCGTGGGAATGGCCGTTGTGGACGTGGAAAGGACCTGCCATCACCGAAGGCAACTGCGTCTATGGCAAGTTCTTCGGCGGCAAAGCAGGCTTCATCAGCCGCGAGTGGTGGGCGGACTTCTATAACTACCGCCGCTCTATCTATCCGCAGCCGGAGATCGGCTCTGTGGAAGAAGCCATCCTCACCACGCTCCGCGAACAGGGCAGTGCCATTGCGCGAGACCTGCGTGCCGCCTGCGGCATGACCGGACCAAAGATGCGCAGCCGTTTTGATGCGTACGTCAACAGGCTGCAGATGGGCTGTTATATCGTGACCGAGGACTTCGTCTATCCGCGTGACAAGCACGGCAAAGAGTACGGTTTCGGTTGGCAGTTGCTCAACACACCGGAGAACCTGTTAGGTCGCGAAGCGTGTCTGCCTTATACCGACGAGACACACACCGTCCTCCGCACGCCGCAGGAGTCGTACGAACGCATCCTCGCCCATCTGCGGGAAATCCTGCCGGAAGCGACAGACAAACAACTGAACAAACTAATTAAATATTAGTTACTTTTAGCCCCCTCCACCGACCGATGACCGACACAAGAAAATCGCCCAAATCGCGTAAAATACTTGCATATATCAGAAAAAAGTCGTACCTTTGCAGCCGAAAAATGCACATTACGGCGGACGCCATCCGCCGAATTGGAACAGCAAGCGTGGTAAGTGCCGGCTATAAACAATCAAAAATCCAGTCTATGGCAGACAAAATAGTTAATATGCAAGCATCAACACCTGTTGAGAAAGAAAAAGATTTTCAGCAGGTGCATGATATTGTCGTTTTTCATCGTTCTGAAGTAGCTCGGAAAGTGAATACTGAGATGCTGCAAATGGCTTGGGAAATCGGACAATATATCTCAACTTGTATCAAGTCTGCTGGTTGGGGAGCTAAGGTGGTAGATGAACTATCGGAATATCTGCAGCAGCAAGAACCAGGTTCCAGAGGATTTGGAAGGCGCAATTTGTATAACATGGTGACTTTCTATGACAAATACAGCACGCCGGAGTTCTGTGAGATAGCCAAATCGTTAACCAACAGCCTTTTCGTGCAGCGCAAGACGAAATCAGAATTTGTGCAAATGCCATCTGCACAAATGGAATTCACTCCGTTACCATCAATACTCTCTCTCTCGACGTCCTTGTCAAATCATTACACGACTATTGCCGTTTCTTAGATCAAGAAATAAGCAACAATATGATTGATAAAGAATAAAATAAATCGTCCCTCTCCGAGCGGTGCTTCCGAGCAAAACAAAAAAGGAGAAAATGACATCCATGAAAAGTTTAAAAGATAAATTATTAGAGTTTGCCAATAAGGATCATAGTTCGGAACCCCAATTATCAAAGGCTTTTGCAGAACTTGCACCGTACTTTTTGTATGGTGGGTATATTCATGTGCTTAACAGGTATCGCATTTATATCCAGCGTGTTGAATTCTATTTCCATAGTGAACAACCGAACGGAATCAAAGATGATATAGTTTACCATAGAGACAATTATCATATTAAAGCAAAACTCCCCTATTTTACTCCTATAACCTTTCATGCTCACGCTTCGGGTTATGACATAGCATTTGAGAATCCCGATAAAGAGTATAGAGCATCTGTTCTTATACGCGCCTATGAAGTATATGATGAGGCGCAAAAAAAATATCTCAAAGTAGAGAATAGCCAATTTGTATATACCCAAGAACCATTTACAAACACACAATCGACTTACTTGTACGATATCCTTAATGGTTTTGGCGATGCAGGCTCTATCCTTTGGACAGATAACAAATCTCTTTTGTTTGATAACCATGAAGAGCTGAAAGTCGAAAAGCGAAAAGGCGTATATCTCGGAGAAAAATGGTCTAAAGATATATATGCAGAACCACGAGAACGCAAATGGAGCTTTTCAAGAAAAGAATTTATTAAGATTTTATAATTCAAGAGGACATAAGTCCTCTTTTTTATTGTTAATATCTTCTCCTAAACTTTTAACAATTTTTAACGGAAAATATTCTGTTTTCCGCGAAAAAACATATACCTTTGCCGATGCAAGTTATTAACTAAAATAGCAAAGATATATGAATTTAAATCCAGTAATTATTCAACGCAAAAATTTGCGGTTAAAATTGTGGGATGACGTTCGTCCTATGAACGATGAACAGGTTAAAGCAGAGTTGATCTACATGAAGTATGGTTTCTTTGATGAAAGTGGTTTTAATCTTCCGATAGAGCCAGACACAACGCCCAAACTCTTTCATCTTTGTCAGGCAGTCAGGGAACGGCTGAATGTACATGAAAAGGTCGTATTTCAACTGGACAACCGCGTACGTGTCCAAGGTGGCTGTATTGTTTCCGGCAACGACCAATATCCGAGTATTATTCACATGTCTTCCGGAGCTGTGAATACGCTGTCTGAAGATGAGTTGAGTGTTCTTATTGGTCACGAATTAGGACATCTTATCAATAAAGATGGAATTGTAAGTTTCTATTTCAACTTGAAATATAAGAAAAGCGGAGCTCCCAAGAAAATCGCTCATTGGTTTAATGTGTATCGTCTCCTTTCCGAATTGGAAGCAGACCGATATGCGTATCTTGCGTGTGGTGACTTGGATACTTGTATCTCGTATGAATATAAAAGAATTGGCGGCATCGACATCAAAAAGTTTGGAGTGCCTGCAAATCAATTTATTGAGGGGAATCACAAACGCGTGCAAATGTTTTTCGATAGGGGACAAATAGGGAGCAATACACATCCTTATGATGCGATTAGAACGGAGGCTTTGCATATTTTTGCTACTTCCAAGAACTCTCATGAATTAAGTTCGCGGATGTACCCGCTTGTGTATTACATTGATAAGTATGCAAACGAAATAATTTAGGAGAGCATATTATGACTAATATCGTTTGTTTTTCACAACACCTGACCGTTTATAAATGTTGGTCAGAGTTATCAGCTGCTCTCGCTCGTCAGCAAGTGGATTATGCTCTTCTCCCAAACACAAAAGACATTTGGATGCGGGACTTTATGCCCGTGCAATGTACGCCGGATCATTTTGTAGCATATCGTTATGAACCGGACTATCTTCGCGGACAATCACAGTACATAACTAATTGGAAGCACGTGATTGCGCCAAGTCGCCTTCCGCATGTCAATTCCGAACTTATTCTCGATGGTGGAAATGTGATTATGTGCGGTAACAAAGTAATATTGACCGAGAAGGTCTTCCTAGAGAACCCTTCTTTGCTACCGATGCAACTTATTTCACGTTTGGACAAAGCATTTCAAACCGAAACGGTTATTATTCCATGGGATCGCCTTGAGCCATATGGTCATGCAGATGGAATGGTGCGTTATATAGGAAACGGCAAAGTGTTAATTACCAATTATTACGACTTTGATAAGGGCCTCCGTAAAAAACTTCTTGACGCTTTTCAGCCTCATTTTGAAGTAGTTGAGCTGCACTATGACACACCAAGACCCCACAAATGGAACTGGGCATACATCAACTACCTGTTGACAGACGGCAAACTATTTCTTCCACGGCTTAATGTCCCCGAGGATGAACAGGCTTGCGCACAAATCGGTTCTGCTTTAGGTGTCCCACGTGAACATATTGAATTAGTGGATATCACAGGCGTATTAAGAAACGGAGGCGGACTAAATTGTATTTCATGGAATGTATCATTATACGATTCAATACTATGACCGATAATTTAACTTCCGATATGCACGCGGAGTTTATAATAGACACAGAGACAGAACTCAAACACAAAGCCGGTTGTGTATGGAAACTCCTTGGTTCTCATTATACTCAAGCCCAATTAGCAAGGTATTGTGCGCTTTATGGCATCACTATCGAGCAGGCACTGCAATGGAAGAAGTATTGGATATAATTATGCCATATTTGATAGTGGCGCGAGAGTTGCTTGAGAGTGAAGGAATGCGACGGAACGCACTCCGAGTGAAGTGCCCGAATAGTCCTCACTATGAGGACAAGCACGAACATAGAACAAAAGATTGACGGCTACAATTCACGGGTTCACTGATTCTTAATAATCATATATCTTTTAACTTCGTTTCAAAACAGGTCCAAATAGCAGACGTCGCGCTGACCCTGCGCTGCTCCCGGACTGACTTTGGTGTAACGCCCAAATCTTAATAATCGGAAACTTTTGAGGGACGAAAAAGACGATTTTCGGGCTTCTATCGTCCCGTATGTGTGCCGTAGGTGTCTCGTACGTGGCAGGTAAGCCTGCCGTGTCCACCTGAATTTTAATAATCGGCAATTTAGTTACAAAATGCAGAAAAGTGAAAAAAGTCCATATATAGAGGGGTATAATCAATGGGAAGGTGAAAGGAAAAAATCAAAAATTGTAAAAATGACAAAATGCAGTCCCTAATTTATCGAAAAAATGACAAAATTCTGCAAAAATCTATTGGAAAAATGACAAGACACTTGCGCATATCGACAAAAAATAGTATCTTTGCGCAGATTTTTGCTTGAATGTATAATTATTTAGTATAATGGCTACAAAAATTAAGCAAATAATAGATACTCATGGAACAGACACTCTGCTGTTCAGTTCATGGTTGACCGCGCAGGGAATCAATCGAGCAGAACAAGCCGCGTATGTGCAAAGCGGATGGCTTGAGAAAGTGGCTCATGGCGTGTATAAAGTGGCAGGTGCAAATGTGCCGCTCTTTAGTGCTGTATCTGCGTATAACACCCAACTCGGCAAGCAATGTATCATAGGGGCCGAGACAGCTTTGGATATACGGGGGTACTCACATTATGTGCCGATGGGCAAACCGTTGGCTTTTCTCTTCACGGAGTCACATGCAAAACTGCCGCAATGGTTTCTAACAACCGAATGGGATCGAACGATTCGATATCACACCATATCACTTTGGGCGGATAACAGTCTCGGATTAGAGCAGCGTGAAGAAGATGGTAGAATACTGCTTATCTCTTCTCCCGAACGAGCTATCATGGAATGTCTCAATCGTCCTTTCATAGCGCAGACACTCATGGACACGTATTATATTATGGAAATGCTAACCACTTTGCGCCCGAAACTCGTTCAGCAGTTACTGGAACAATGTTCGTCGGTCAAAGTAAAGCGTTTGTTCCTTTATTTGGCTGAGAAAGCCAACTATCCTTGGTACAAAGCGATAGATACAAGTCATGTGGATCTGGGGCGCGGACGACGGATGATCAGCCCGACAGGTAAGTACGTCAGCAAGTATAACATAACCATCCCAACTGAAGTCTATAATTATGTATAGTCCTGTTTTTGCCCGTAAAGTGGAGCTGCTGCTCAAACTTATGCCCTTTGTGATGAACGAAGGCGTGTTTGCTGTGCATGGTGGAACAGCGATCAATCTTTTTGTTAAAGATATGCCGCGTTATTCGGTGGATATTGACTTGACTTATACGCCATTAGCCGGTCGCGAAGAGAGTTTGAAAGATATAAATGCTCACTTGCAATCTATTATTCAACATGCCTTGCCGCAACTGCCGGGACTACATGTTATACCAAATTATGATACCTGCAAACTGCTATGCGAGTACCATGGTTACCAAGTAAAAGTTGAGGTGAATCAAACAAAACGTGGTCTTATCGGTGGTGAAGCAAAGACTCTTTCGCTAAGTGAGAAAGCGCAAGAAGAGTTCGGGCTATATTGCGAAGCTACAATCGTTCCGCAAACACTTCTCTATGGAGGCAAGATAGCAGCAGCTCTGTCACGCCAACATCCAAGAGATTTGTTTGATGTCAAATATATGGATTTGCCTTTGTCCGAAGTTCGTGAAGGGCTTATTTTCTGTTTGTTAGGAAGTGACAGACCTATTCATGAGTCGTTCGCACCTAAGCTCATAGACCAGCGTTTGGCGATAGTCAATCAGTTTGAAGGCATGACGGACATCTCATTCTCTTATGAAGATTTTGAGCAAACTCGTGCAAAATTGATTACTGATGTGCGCTCGTTGATGACAGATGGCGACAAACAATTCCTATTGAGTTTTGAATCCGGAGAACCATTGTGGGATGGTTATGAGTTTGAGTATTTCAAGAACTATCCGTCTATCCAATGGAAACTGCTCAATCTTACCAAACTCAAGAGATCTAATCCCGCCAAACTTCAATCCGAAGTGGATAATCTCCGTCTCTGCTTCGCATAAAATTTATCCTTTTAAACCAGGAAAGGAGAAAATAGGAATAAGTGGGAAAAAATGTTTGCATATATCATTTATTTTTAGTATCTTTGCGCCAAAATTGGCGCATTACAAGGAAAATCAATGAACATTTCGTAAATAATATGAGAAAAATCTTTTTGTTAACTATTGCGATAGCGGCGCTGACTGCCTGCACGCCCAAAGCGGAACAGACCCTTGATCCCGTCTATGACCGTTCGGATTTTGTGGAAGTGACCGAGGTTATTCCCGATGCTATTCTGGAGATCCGCTATTACAGCACTTATAACTTCGTTGGTGCACGTATCGACGGCTACGAGCGGCCGCTGGCGTTGATGACCAAACAGGCGGCAGACTCACTCAAAGCGGTCAGCGACGAACTCAAAGCACGCGGTTACCGTCTCAAGATCTGGGACACCTACCGTCCGCAGCGCGCCGTCAACCATTTCATCCGCTGGGCGGAGGATGTACAGGACACGGCGATGAAGAAGATTTTCTATCCGATGGTGGACAAGAACCTGCTTTTCGAGCAAGGCTATATTTACGCGCGTTCGAGCCACAGCCGCGGCTCGACGGTGGACCTTACGCTCTTGGAAGCGGCTACCGGAAAGGAACTGGATATGGGTTCGCCTTTCGACTGGTTCGGAGTTGAGAGCCATCCGGATTACCGCTGCCCGTTGTACCGTCAGTCGGAGAACCGCCTTATTCTCCGCGAAGCGATGCTCCGTCACGGCTTCGAGGGTATTGACAGCGAGTGGTGGCATTTCACGCTGAAGAACGAACCGTACCCCGATACCTATTTTGACTTCCCGATAGAATAAAAGAAGAAAAATATTAAACCCACTATAAAACATGTACGAAATGTACGAACAACTGAAATTAGATAATCAACTCTGCTTCCGGCTCTATACCGCTTCGCGGCTGGTGGCTGGTGCGTACAATCCCTATTTTGAGCAATTGGGTATTACGTATCCGCAATACTTGGTCTTGCTCATTCTATGGGAACACGATCATCAGCCGGTGAACGACATTGCCAAGCGGCTGCACCTGGAGACGAATACCGTCACGCCGCTACTCCAGCGGATGGAGAAAGCCGGACTCATTGTGCGCAAGCGCGGCGAGAAAGACACGCGTCAACGCATTGTTTCGCTGACCGAAAGAGCAATACTAATGCGCGAGAAAGCCAAAGAGATACCTCTCGGTTTGGCAGAGGAAATAACCAGATACGTGTCAGAGGAGGATCTGAAGGCAATTATTCCGGTGTTAGACAAACTGATAGACGGATTACAACATACCAACAAATAAAATCATACCATTATGAAAAATTTATTCAGGGGAGCCGCGCTCTTTATCGGCGGCGCATTAGTAGGCGCAGCAGCTGCCATGTTATTAACCCCGAAAACCGGTGAAGAAGTGCGCCAGCAGATCGCGGACTACGCCGAGGAAGCGAAAAAACACATGCAGGATTACTGCGACCAGTTGAAACAAGATCTGGCTGAGGCGAATGCCACAGCAGAGCAACCGAAAGATGAACCTAAAAAAGAGGAAGCGTAAGTATGGAAAACGAAATCTTTGAACAGATCAAGAGCGAGTTGACCGAGTACGGCAAGTCGGTCGGCGAAGTGGGCAGACTGCGACTAATCGGTATTATCAGCCGTGTGCTGGGTTTGTTCCTGTTGATCTTTACGCTCACACTCTGTGTGCTGGCGTTGTTCACGTTCGGCGCCGTAGCAGCCATCGACGCGATGTCGGCTTACATGCCTGTTTGGGCTGCGGCTTTAATCATCAGTAGCGTTTATATCGTGCTGATAATCATCGCTATCGCTTTCCATAAACCGCTGTTCATCCATCCGTTTATCAAGATGCTGAGCAAGGAGATTCAGACGGAGGAAGAGCTGGCTCTCAAGACCATGGAGGCTGAGCACCAAGTGGAGTTGCAGAATGTGCGCATCGAATGCCAAGTAGAGAACGCGACGCGCGAACTGAATTTCTACATGAATCTGTTCAGCCGCGTGTGGAACCTGATCACCGGTAAGATCCGTAAATAACTATGTTCAGTCGTTTATACGGAGTATTACTGCCGTTCTTCGTCAGTTTCCTGCTGGCTTATGTGCTGGATCCGATAGTGGTGTTTATCCAGACCAAATGCCGCGTGCGCAATCGCGCGCTGGCTGTGGTGGTGACGCTGGTGTTGGCGGTCGGAATAGTAGTCGGTGCTATCGCGGCTTTGCGCAAACCGGTGATGGATCAAGTCAATACCGCTTGGGCGGGATTCCAGAACTATATCGCAACATTTGATATCAACCAGTACATGTCTGCCGAGACCCAAGAGAAACTGCTGCAATGGCAGGAAGAATGGGACTGGAAAAGCCTGCTGGCTAATCCGGAACTGACCACTTCAATCAAAGAACTGCTGCCGAAAATAGGCAACTGGATCACAGGCGGCTTGAGTTGGATGAGCGAACTGGTGGTGGTCTTCATCGGGTTCATGTACCTGATTTTTCTGATGATCGACTTTCCGAACATCCGCGCGAACTACAGCAAGTTCATCCCGCGTAAGATTCGCCCGCGAGTAGTGACGCTGATGGGCGATATAGATCGTAACATGAACGCCTATTTCCGCGGGCAAGCCATGGTCGCAACCTGCGTCGGAGTGCTGTTCGCTATCGGTTTTACCATCACCGGCATGCCGATGGGCATCGCGATGGGATTGATCATCGGTCTGCTGAACATGGTGCCATACATGCAGGCATTGGGTATTCCGCCGTGTATCGTGCTATGCCTAATCCAGTCGGCGCAGACCGGGCAACCGGTTTGGCTCACACTCCTGCTGATGACAATCGTGTTTATCGTCGTGCAAAGTATTCAGGATATGGTGCTTACACCTAAGATCATGGGCAATGTCACCGGAATGAGCCCGGCGGCAATCCTGCTGAGTCTCAGTATTTGGGGAGCCATTTGCGGCGTGATAGGAATGATCATCGCGCTGCCGATCACCACCCTCATCATCTCCTATTACGACCGCTATATAGCGAACCGGGGTGTCAGCTCGCGTGCGTACCAAGATGACTACCGCGGACGGATACGGAAAAGCAAATAGTGTGTCGCGAATGGCATAAAAAAGAGGACGATTACTTGTCCTCTTTTTTGGTTGCATCTTCGAACTTCACATCCTCTACGTTGTGGGCAGTTGGAGCCGCCGGCATGATCAACATGAGAATGAGATACAAGAGAAGTCCGGGGAAACCGGTGGTGAAGATCGCCAGGATTGCGTATATAGCACGAATCAAGGTCGGATCCACTTCGAAATACTCGGCGATACCGCCGCAAACGCCTGCCAAAATCTTATTGGATGAGCGCATCAATTTTCTTTCTACTGCCATAGTTGTATTGTTGTTAAACTGTTAAAATGTCAAGCTGTTATGCTACTACAAAAATCATACCATTAGAGCCCTAAATGGATACGAAAACGCATCCCCCAATGGAATTCCGGCGAGAGCGACCAGACGGAATAGAGGTCGCAGACACGCAGAATATTGCCGATGCCGACACCGAGTTCGGCGTACAACGTCTGATTGCTGACGGTTTCCGGCTGATGGCTCAAATATCCATAGGCTATCTTCGCCTCAAATAGTTCACGCAGATGCAGCCATCGAATACCCGGAATGAGATTAAATAGAATACCCTGACCGTTCCATTCGGCTTGGAGCGCTACGTATTTGTCTGCCAATAGTTGCCCGCCGCGAAGGAAGGTGAACCGGTAGGGGTCATAGGCAAAACCTTGGTTAGCATTCGCTTGCCAGAGCAACGGCGTAGGTACGCGACCGAAGATAGCACCTCCTTGGAGCGCATAGTCGAGCGTGCCACCCATTCCGAGATTCGCGTGCTGGCTCAACATAAGACGCAAATGGGCATACAGACCTTCGTTCCAATGTCCGGTCTCGAAGCCCAGAAAGAGAATCGGATACTTGCCGGAGTACGCATACCTGCGCATAAAAAAGCCGTCGTATTTGCGCTCCCCCCAAGAGAGACGTGCAATGAGACTGAGCGACTGATACGCATAAGTGGGCATCCAACCGGCGCGGAAGTACGCGCGCGTCTCCAGATTAGGCGTCCAGTCGGCGAACCAATAGAGTTGCAACTGCCGTTGACGCAAAGCCGTATTGACATAGAGACTATCGCGGTGGAGCGCCTCAAAGGCATAGGCGGTGAAATCGAAATTGCCCCAGCCCATCGAGTTCTCGCGCAGGAGGCGAGAGAAATCATCCACTTCCGACCAGATATAATGGTCGTTGTATTCGAGTTGCAGCATGTTTTTGCGCTGCGTGGGCAGATTGACAGAGACACGCCCCATGCCTTTGGCAGACCGATCCCGAAGTCCATAACCCACAGAGGCTTCGAACGAGACCACTTTGGAGAACCGCTCGTTCGTGCGGAATGGCAGACCGAAATGGACACCTTCGTGCTGGTTCACCTGCAATATCTCTTCGATATGACCGATGTCCACAGGCGTCCCTGTCGGGATATAACCGGTGGTGGCTACGGTGGCGAAGAATTTGGCGGCGCGAACGATGGGCAGCGAATCCAATGCGGCAAAAGCGGAGTCGGTGGAGAGACCATCCTGCGTACTATAAGACCGCTCCGTGGCAAGCGTGTCAACTCTCTCTGACCAAGACTGCTCACTTGCGCTCGCCGCAGGATTGGTAAGAGAGGTAGTCAATAGCAGGGTAGGAAAGACCGTTCCGGCTTGCTCTGTCTTGATAGCAAAATCAAGCAGAACGGAGATATGTTCGCTTGCGATCGTGCCATCCGGCAGGAGAGATTGCGAGACATGAAGCGTATTGACGTAATTGACAGCTACTTCGGCAGGCACGTATGCTTTGAATTCGCGCAAGGCATAAGTGGCAGTGTCAATAATCATCTCGCCGTTGAAGGTGGCATAGAAAGGATTGCGCGTACGGAATGAGATTCGACAGCAGGCTGAATCTTCCTCCAGATAATAGCGATAATAGAGGTTGCCTCCTGACGCGAGTGGCGAGAGAAAGGCATGCCCCATGAGACTGACAGAGGGGGCGTAGAAATTGAGATTTCCCTCTCCTCCGAGGAGCGACGAATAGTCCGTGGAAGTGAGTACCAGCGCTTGAGTACGTTGGTCATTCGCCGGGGTCATCTCTTTGCCTTCCAGCCGAAAAGATTGGGTCTCGCGATACAGCGGCATGATATAGGTGGAATCTTCCTGCGCAATCATTCCGGCTTGCAAACTACGCCATAGCGCTCTACGAAGATGTTTCTTTTGGATATGAGATATATAGAGTGTCTGTTCGCGCAGGGCAGTGGAAGAACGCTCGGAATGAAGCGTCCGGTCGTTCTCCGGACGATGCGCACGCACTTGCCGAAGGATCTCTAATGCAGGATTCTCATTGGGAGCCACAACCACTTCGGTAAGCGTTGCTACTTTCTCGCGCATCGCTACTTGCAACCCAGCCATCGTGCCCGGCTCGATGTCGAACCGCTGAGAGTAATAGCCGACTGCGGAGAAAACGAGTTGCGCTTTAGCCGTCATATCCACGCGCAGCGCGTACGAACCGTTTTCGTCGGAAGTAGTGCCGATCTTCGTGCCGCGGAAATGGACGTTGACATTCGGAATCGCTTCGCCGGTAGTCTCATTCACCACTTCGCCCACGATGATGGTCTCTACGGCAAAGACCTTTGCTCCCCAGAGCAAAGCAGCCCAAAGGAATACTATGTGATACCATCGCTTCATTTCTTATTCTCAGGATGGCATTGGAGGACAGCTTGCCGCAGGTCCTGAATATCGAGATGGGTGTATATCTCGGTGGTCGCCAGATCTTCGTGACCCAGCAGTTGCTGGATGACGCGCAGGTCTGCCCCGTTCTGCAGCAGATGGGTAGCGAACGAATGGCGGAGGGTATGCGGCGAGACGGTCTTGGAGATACCTGCTTCTGCGCATAGCCGCCGCACGATTGTAAAGACCATCGCCCGTGTGAGCGGACGGCCGTAGCGGTTGACAAAAGCAATATCCCGCGATTCCGGCTTGAGAGGCCATGTGGCGCGCTCTTGCATCCAGTAACCGAACCACTCTTCCGCTACCGGCGAGATCGGCACAAGACGCTGCTTGGACCCCTTGCCCTCTATCAGCATATAGTGCTCGGAGAGGTATATCTTACTGAGTTGCAGGTTCACCAACTCGCTCACGCGCAGACCGCTACCGTAAAGCATCTCCATCATCGCTCTATTACGATGCCCTTCGTTCGAAGAGAGGTCAATAGCCTCCATCATCCGGTTCACTTCCTCCAGCGAAAGGACGGTGGGCAGGTGTTTGGATTTGCGCGGACCTTCCAACAGTTCCGAAGGATCTTGCACAATATAGTCTTTGTATAGCAGAAACCGAAACCAGGCATGAATACCGGCTAACACACGCGCTTGAGTAGCCTCCGATTGGACGGTCTTGAAATACTCGAAGATGAACTCCTGCAGCTGGTCGAAATCCATGTGTACAATGTCAATCTTGTGCTCCTCGCCGTACGTACGCAGTTTATCCAAGTCCATCTCGTATCCCTCGATGGTATTCGGCGAATAGCCTCGCTCCAACCGTAGGTAGGTATGGTACTCTTTGAATATTTGCGCAGGGTCTTTGGTCATTTGGAGAGCGGAATGAGTGCACCGGCGTACGAGCAGGTATAGGTGGCTTTGGAGCCGTATGCATTGCGATAATAGAGTGTGAAAAGCAGCGAGTCGTTGCGATAGACAAACTGCCCTGAATCGAGAACTTGTATCGTTTTTACTTTGTTCTCTTCAATGTTCAGCAGATACGCTCCGTGCGGATACCCCTCATAACTGCGTCCGGGCAGAAACGTAAACGGCTCAGCCGAGTCGGACGAAGAGTACGTGCCTTCCTCCAATAGCGAATCGGGCACCAGCACATCCGACAAACAGAGGTTATATCCCGTGCCTTGGATGCTGTTGTCCTTCGTCAGTTCCAATCCGTCGGAGTAGAGGTCCAGCGTCAAAACCGCTGACGAGATAGAGTCATAGCAATGACCATAGAGTGTCGCATAGGCTGTTGAATATGTCCTGGGCAGACCTCGATAGACCGAAGGAGAGGAGGGCCTGCAAGAGAGAAAAGCCATTGCTGCTAAAAGAGGAAGAATGAATACTATCTTTTTCATTTGATTTTCATTTTACGGGTGGGGTAATAGGCAGCGAGGAAACCGAGCGTCAGCACGATCAGGGCAACCAATAATATATCCGGCGCTTGCACTTGTACCGGGTAAGCCGAGATAACATAGTCTGCTCCATCGCCGAGTTTAAGCCATCCGAAATGCTGTTGACCGAGGCAAAGGAGCACACCGATGATGAGTCCCGAGAGCGTGCCGAGGGAGGAGATGAACCATCCTTCCAAGAGGAAGATGCGGCGGATCGTACCCGCGTCTGCGCCCAAGTCCGAAAGGATACGGATATCGTCGGACTTGTCGATGATGAGCATAGAGAGTGAACCGATGATATTGAAACTGGCTATGATGAGGATGAAAACCAACAGTAGGACGGTCAACAGTTTCTCAATACCTAAGATACGGAAGAAATCGCGTTGCTGTTCATAGCGGTCAAGCACTCTGTACTCGTCCCCCAGAAGATGGGCTATCTGTGATTTGAGCGATGCAACTTTAACTCCCTCTTTGGGCTGGATACGTAGAGCCGAGGCGGTGTGCTCGTCCTGGTCGAAGAGCCGTTGCGCCAAATCCAGCGAGACAAGCATCAGTTGGTCGTCGTACTCCAGTTGGTTCACGGCAAACGTGCCGGCGATGAATGCATGTTCATGCCGGAGCGATTTATCGGGACGCATCATATTGATCCGCCCATTGCGTTCCGGTGCGTAGAGATGCAGTGCACCCGTGAAATGGGCATTGATACCTATTTGTGCTGCCAATCCTCGCCCGAGAACCGCGCGATCGAAAGCACCGTCCCAGACAGAGTAGAAACCGTCTGTGATGATCGAATCGATATGAGCGGTGCGGGTGAAGAGCGAGTCCACGCCCATGACGCGTGCAGGCAGTTGGTGGTCCTTGTACCGGATAAGGGCGGTCTGCTCCAGTTGCATGGAGATAGCCTCTATATCCTCGCGCGCGTACAAAGAAACGACAGGCTCGGCGTCTGTACGCAAAGTCTGTCCTTGGGTCGGCACGACCATCAGAACGGGGTCAAACTCGGAGAACATCTGTTCTACCAGCGCCCCAAAACCATTCATCACACTGAGCACACAGATCATCGCCGCCGTCACGACAGCAACTGCCGCTGCACTAATACCGGATACGATATTAATGGCATTATGGCCTTTCTTGGAGAATAGGTATCTCCAGGCGATATGAGATTCAATGCGAGAGTAGTTCATCAATGCGCTCCATACGATCTATAGTGTCGTCCAAGTGGAAGACGATTTCCGGAATAATGCGCAATTGGTGACGTTCCAATGTGCCTAATTCACCGCGGAAGCGGTGAGTGTTGTCTTCTATGAGCGCCATGGTCTCCTTCACTTTGTCTTGCGGGAAGATTGAGAGGTAGATGTGCGCTATAGACAAATCAGGCGACACGCGCACTTCACTAACGGATATCAATGTTCCGTGGAGCGTGCGCGCGTATCGCAAAAGGATGTCGCTCATGTCCTTTTGAATCAGACGAGCGATCTTGTGTTGTCTAGTTGACTCCATTAAAATTTGTGGCGTCCTTCGTCGGCTATAGTCAGTTTCTTACGACCTTTAGCGCGGCGTGCTGCCAATACTCGGCGACCGTTTGCGGTTGCCATTCTCTCCAAGAAGCCGTGTTTGTTACGACGCTTGCGTTGGGAAGGTTGGAATGTACGTTTCATTGTTTTTATTCGATTTATGTCCTCTCACGAGGACGGGTTTACACAAAATGGACTGCAAAGGTACTGCTTTTTTTTGAATTGACCAAAAAAAAACGCATTTTTTTTGCTTTTGCATGCATTTTTAGTCAAAAACCTCCATTAAAACGTCAAGAGATTTAGGATCTTGCCATGTTTCGACATGTTCAGCGAAATATTCGCATAGTTTTCGCAGTACTTGTTGTCGTTCGGTGCGTGAGAACGGAATATGGGTCTCGTTTTGAAGTGCAGAGAGCGGATTAGAAGGGTCGATAGCAAAACCCAACTCGGCAGCGAAATCTGACATGAAGCACAGATGAAAATTCTGCGGTTCGGCAGTAGCGTCAAGCCTTTCTACGGCACGCTCGATAAAATCATACATCTGTTCATCCGGCATCGGGTGGCGCAGCACATGATAGAGCACTTCGCTGATGAAGAGCGCAATAGTGCGCTTATACGGATCTTCGGTTATGGTACGCGGAACAAATGTGAGTTGCGCCGTGCGAAGCGATGCCGGTTTTCCGTTGAGCTCTTGGGCTGAAGGGGTATCGGCGGTGATTTGGATGACCGAGAGAGGACTGTATTTGCCGGCGGTGTTCTTGCGCCCAAGACCATACACCATATAATTAACGCGCCCGCCCGTGCGCGTGTATGCATGCAGAATGTGCGCTTTGTCCGAATGGGGCTGAAGCGACAATACAATCGCATCAGTGGTGGTCAACATAGAGGGAATCGAGGAGTGCTCCGTCTCTTAGAGAATAGACGCGAAACACCATTTGTGATTGGGGATTGGCTGCTGATTGGGGCTCGGGGATGGTAATTAGTCCATAAACCGGAACCGTGTCTGCTACTTCGGCGTGCAGATGTGAGCGTTGCTGTTTGAGTTTGCCTGCCGTATTGAGAACGACGAAGGGAGCACGGCGCATATAACTATGGTCATGACCCGCCAGCACAAGATCCGCTTCGCCCAGTGCATGGCGGAACGCGGAGAAGATAATCGGGTTCGCCCTTCCTTTACCGGCAGAGAGCACCGGGTGGTGCATCATCACAATGACATATCGATCCCCTGCCTCTTGCAGCAATTCGTGCAGCCATGTCAGCGTCCGCGTGAGATAAACCAGACGGTCTAACGGGTTCGTGTCTATGGCAATAAACCGCACTTGCGGCAGATCGACATAATAACTGGCGCCGGGCACCGCTTGGGGACCGTTTATAGGATGTGGAAACGTCTCGTCCCAAATAGGGGAGAGGGTCTTTTTCACCCCTTTGGAATACTCATGGTTGCCCGGCGTAGCGAGTACGGGAGTATTCGCCATCGCGCTGTGGACCCATTCGCGGATGAGCAGTTGCTGGTAATAACGCTGTCCGCGGTCCATCCAGTCTCCCACTTGCGCCACGATATCCGCTTGCGGCACGCGGACTGCAAGAGTGTCATAGTCGGCTGTGGTAAGATGATTATGGATGTCTCCGAGAACCAGAATGTCCAGCGATTCGGGAGTCGAGTCGTGGCTAAAAGAGGAAAAGACAAAATCGACGGTCTCTCCTCTCCATTGCGGTTCAGCGGGCATGCCGAACCATGCCTGCCAACGGGCGATGCAGAGTATTGCACCGCCCGCTAACAGAACGATGGGTAATATGATCTTAGTCCACTTCATCAAAAGGGCAGATCGCTGGTACCGTCGGCAGAAGCGTCAAACGGATCTACATTAGCCGGGGCTGCAGGAGCAGCAGGAGCTGCCGGAGCTGCCGGAGCAGCTGCTACAGGAGCGGCTGCCGGTGCTACAGGAGCGGCTGCTTGCGTGGTGTCACCCTGCTGAATCTTCCATGCACGGATGGAGGTGTACCAACGACCGTTGAACTCGCGGCTCTCAATGTCGAAGGAAACAGTCACCAACTGGTCCAATTCGCACGGATTAGCCTTGATACGGTCCTCGCCAAAGACCTCAAAATGCACTTTGCGAGGGTAGTTCTCTACGGTCTCCAGAACATAGCCTTGCAGCTTCCACGGGTTGCCGTTGCGACCCACTCCCTCTTGCGGAGGGAGCACTTGAATAATTTTGCCAACTATTTCCATGACTTATTCTCCTTTGATTGCTGCTACACCCGGGAGCACTTTGCCTTCGATTGCTTCGAGCAGCGCACCACCACCGGTAGAGATATACGATACTTGGTCTGCCAGACCGAATTTATTGACGCACGCAACCGAGTCACCACCGCCGATGAGCGAGAATGCACCTTCTTTGGTAGCCTCTGCGATAGCCAGACCGATAGCGCGGCTTCCGTCGCAGAAATTATCGAACTCGAACACACCTGCAGGACCGTTCCAGAGGATGGTCTTTGCACCCTTGATAGCAGCAGCAAATTTCTTCTGTGCCTCAGGACCTGCATCCATACCTTGCCATCCCTCAGGAATAGCGTCCGACGGGAAGATCTTCCGGTTTGCGTCGTTCTTGAAGTCGTCTCCGCAGATTGCATCCGGAGCGAGTACAAGCTCTACGCCGTTCTTCTTTGCCAACTCCTCAACGCCCAGCGCTACATCCAGTTTGTCGAGCTCAACGATCGAACCGCCGATCTCGCCGCCGTGTGCTTTTGCGAACGTATAAGTCATACCGCCGCAGAGGATCAGTTTGTCCACTTTGCCCAGCAGGTTCTCGATGATACCGATCTTGGAGCTTACTTTCGAACCACCCATGATTGCCACGAACGGACGTTTGATGTCGCCGAGGACGGCATCTACTGCCGCTACCTCTTTCTCCATCAGGAAACCGAGCATTTTGTTGTCTGCGTCGAAATAGTCTGCGATAACTGCCGTCGAAGCATGTTTGCGGTGAGCGGTACCGAAGGCGTCCATTACATAGCAGTCTGCGTACGAAGCGAGGGTCTTAGCGAACTCTTTCTGGCGCGCTTTCATCTCTTTCTTGGCAGGCTCGTAAGCCGGATCCTCTTTCTCGATACCTACCGGTTTGCCTTCCTCCTCCGGATAGAAACGGAGGTTCTCCAGCAGCAGTACCTCACCCGGTTTGAGGGCTGCAGCCTGTGCCTGCGCTTTGGCGCAATCCTCTGCGAACTGAACAGGGCGACCGAGCGCAGCTGCTACTGCGTCCACGATCTGGCTGAGGCTGAATTTAGCCTGCACTTTGCCTTTCGGCTTGCCCATGTGGCTCATGATGATGAGAGCACCGCCTTCATCCAAGATGTGTTTGAGAGTGGGGAGGGCACCGCGGATACGGGTGTCATCTGTGATCTTTCCGTTTTCGTCCAGAGGCACATTGAAGTCCACACGGACGATTGCCTTCTTGCCGGCAAATTTGTAATCTTTAATCGTCATAATTGTGAATATTTTAGTTTGTTAATTAGTTGCTATTTGTTCCAATTGATGGAGGTTAGTCTGCCTCGATAGACATCGCTATGTGTCTTTGTGGCGTCTTGACCTCCGAAAAGATAGATATAATCGTCTCGGACGATAGCGGTCTGTTTCTGGCGTGCCTGATAGACGGCGGGCAGACTGTTTTTCGTTGTGTCTGCTTTCACCCAAGTGAGACCTTCGTCATCCGAGATATAGATATCGCGTCCGAAATACTGCACTTTGTCGTCCACGCCGCCGAACATCATCAGCTCCTCGTCGTATTCGACTATTGTTACACCGGTAAGGGACTTGAAGGACGGGCGGCTGATGGAGAACTCCTCCATTCGATACTTGCCATCCGGCAGCGGATGCTCCGAGTATTCGAGGTTCCAGCGAGTATTGAGTGCGCGTCCGTTTTCGGCAAAGCCGCCTACGATCATAGCGCGTTGGCGGCCGCTCGCGGTCTTGAAGCAGACCGTCGCAAAATCGCTCACGGGGAATTCGCTGCTCGGTGCCAAGCCACTGGGGCTTAGTTCATCGTCTTCCCAAATCGATAATTGGTAATCCTCGTCCTGTCCGGTAAGCACCCATATTTTTTCGTTCCAATACATGACCATGGAGACGACATTCTCTGTGACGGTATTGGCGTTCCATGTGATGCCGTCGGGGGATGTGTAAATGACGTTGCCCTGACCGTAATAGAGGGTGTGTCCGTCGCTAATGATCTGGCGTACGCGAGTGCCGGCTGGAAGACCTGTCGGGTCGCCTGAATCGGTCCACTTGGCACCATCAGGAGATGAATAAACTTCCTGATCAAAACCATTGGAAGCGATCATCACGAACCGATCCTCCAGCTCCACCACTTTCTGTTCGCTGTCATCCTCCGGATAAACGGCTTCCGTGAGCTGCGTCCAAGTAAAGAGGTCCGGGTCCACTTGGTGTACCGTCGGACGAATCTCATATACTTTGGTCGTGCTGCGATCTGCCGAACGGATGGTCAGGTAGATCGGCGTCTTGGTGAAATCCAGCGTGTCATAGCCGGTGAGCGCCACGGTCGTGTCCGGAAAACGGAGCGCAGCAAAACCGGGAGTGGCGGCAAAACTGAATCGCGGCACTACATGGTCAATCCGTGTGCCATAGAGGATTGAGTCTTTGTTCCATACCAAACCGGTGTCGAGACGTTCATCTACGGTGAAGACCGCAGCCGCCAAACCGGGCATTGAGTCCACTTTCGCAAACGAGAAAGCGGTCAACTTGGCTACCGAAGAAGGAACAGTTGTACTGCTCGATTGCTCGCACGAAGTGAGAAAAATGAGCAAAATGCCAAATATTATGTTCAAAAACTTGCGCATATCGTTTTTTTGTTGTACCTTTGCACTCGCAAAGGTAAAATTACAATTCTATGTTATTCGAATCACAAATACATGATTTCCTGATGTGGCTGCCTTGGGTTCGTATCCGTCGGGAGCAGGCGGCTCTCCGTGCTATTGTGGAGCAGCAGCGTCGAATGATGACGCCGGATCAGGTGGCGGAGCAGTCCGCTTTGATCATTGCTCAGTTGGAGCAGATGTCTGTCTTCCGCAATGCGCGCACCGTCTTGCTTTATTACCCGATTCATAATGAGGTGGACTTGCGTCCGTTGCTCACTAAGTACGCGGGTGAAAAGACTTTCCTCTTGCCTGTGACCCATCGCCGCTCGATGGAGGTTCGTCCTTACGACGGCGAGGATATGATGCGCAAGGGGCGCTTAGGGGTGCCGGAGCCGCAGACGGAGACGTACAAGGGGGCTATTGACCTGATTGTCGTTCCGGGGGTCGTCTTTGACTACCACTGCCATCGTATCGGTCGCGGAGGAGGATATTACGACAAGTTCCTATCGAAGCAGCTGTCGGCTAAGAAGATAGGTGTCTGCTATTCCTACCAGCTCAAGAAACATGACATTCCGCACATGTTCCGCGAGCCGAAGATGGACCGCATCATCACTCCTCAGTTGTCCATTGGATAGTCGGCTGGCTATCTTGCAGGCGTTTTAACTCTCGGTCGCTCTCGGCTGAGAGTTTTCTTTCGCCCTTGCGGTAATAATAGATCACGCCGTATAACTGGCATTTCATCATCTTGGCATAGGGCAACTCGTCCTTGTAGAACTCCTCTACGAGGTTCCATATATTCAATATGATCTCGTCTGCCTGTGCGCGCAAAGGCTCCAAGTCCCCGTGAACGCGTTCAGAGTTCTGGACATGGAAGGTATGCTGGCGCTGGTGTTCGCAGAAGATATCATAATGTACTTTCACTTTGTTGATGGCGGGATTGTAAATCGGGAATCCGCCGTTTGCCATTCGTTTCTGCTCGCCGTCGATGATCTTCTTTCCCCATTCCAGCAGGTACTCTTCGGTGGACAGATCGGGCACTACATGTTGGTGCGGGTCCAGACCGTAAAGCAGTTTCTGCTCTTTCTTGATCTCGCCGCGGATGACAGCGAGGTTGAGCACTTGGATAAAATGCGATATGTACATCCGCGCATTCTGAACGATATGGCGGTATTGTTTGTTGGCATTGACGGAGGTCTTGTAGTTGTCCTTGGATTGCATCACTACGTTCTCAAAGGACACAAGGAACCGTTGTGCCTCACTCAGCACTCTGTACGGGATCACTTGCTCCGTGTAGTCTGCTGTCTGGGCGCGCTCTATAGCGTTTTGCAGGGCATGCAGACGAGCTAAATCCGTGTTTGGTAATCGACGATAAGGCATAATGTTTTATGATTTTCTCGTTGCTAATTGTTCTGCGAGGACGCGCAAACGGTCGGTGGCGGCGTTCTGCGGCAGGCGGTCCAGCTGCACCAGAGCGAGAGAAGTGTGTTCCTCCATCACCGCTTCGCATTTCTCGCGGATACCCAGACGGTTGTATATCTCCGTCACGGCGGCTATCTTCGCTTCGTTCTGGTCGGTCGTCATCAGCCATTGCAGCAGCTCCGCTTTGGTCTCCGCGTCGGCATTCTCCAGGGCGGAGAGCAGCAGAATAGTCTTCTTGCCGCAACAGATGTCTCCTCCGATCGCTTTGCCGAAGGTCTTCGGATCGCCATAGACATCCAGGATGTCGTCTTGGATCTGGAAAGCAAGACCGATATGCAGTCCGTATTGATAGAGCGCCTCTTGCTGGTTCTCATTGGCTCCGGCGATGTAACCGCCTATACGCATAGCGTTCGCAAGCAGCACGGAGGTCTTCAACTCGATCATGTGCATATAGTCGTCGATAGAGACTTGGCTCGCGTGCTCGAAATCAACGTCCAACTGTTGTCCCTCGCAGATGCCGGTTGCCATCTCGTTGAACCATTTGAGCACTTTGGGCAGTTTGTCTGCCGGTACGTCCGACAGCAGTTTGTACGCCTCGATCAGCATCTGGTCCCCGGAGAGGATCGCCGTGTTGTCGTTCCATTTGACGTGTACGGTCTCCCGTCCGCGACGAACGGTGGCGCGGTCCATCACGTCGTCGTGCAGCAGGGTGAAGTTATGAAACACCTCCAGTGCCAATGCGGCAGGCAGCGCTTGCTCGATCGCGTCGCCGTTGATCAGACCGCCGTTGACGATCACTTCGGCTGCGGTCAGCACAAGAGTCGGACGCAGACGTTTGCCGCCCGATGCCAGCGTGTAAGCAATCGGTTCGTACAGTCCCCGCGGCTCTTTGTCCCAATTCAGGGCTTCTATCGCTTTGTTAATATCAAGCATAATTCTTCAAATCCTCAAATCTTCAAATCTTCAAATTGAGAATTTATTCTCAATGATGTCCGTCAGTACCTCTTTGATGTCAAGTCCGGCAGCGCGAACCTGTTGCGGAATGAAACTCGTTGCCGTCATGCCCGGCGTCGTGTTCACTTCCAGCAGGTTGATCTGAATCTTACTCATGTCCTCCACCGGATCCACATAGTCCTCGGTATTGCGCATACCGGTGATGATCCAGTCGACACGGATGATGCCGTTTGCGCCGACGATGTCATAGATACGCAGCGTCTCCGCCTGTATCTTGTCGCGGATAGCGTCCGGAATACGTGCCGGTGTGATCTCATCCACTTGACCTTTGTATTTGGCGTCGTAGTCGAAGAACTCATTCTTCGTCACCACTTCGGTAATCGGGAAAGCGACCGCTTTGTCCTTGGTCTTATACACGCCGCAAGTGACCTCTGTCCCTTTCATGTACGCCTCGCAGATCACTTCGTCGCCCTCTTGGAACGCACGCTCGATAGCCGGAATAATGTCCTCCTCTTTCTTCACTTTCGTGCAACCGAAGGACGAACCGCCCACGTTCGATTTGATGAAGCATGGCAGACCGAGTTCGTGCTCTATCCGCTTTGCCAATTCTTCTCCCTCTGGGGTGAGGTTATTCTTTCTCAGTAGAACCGATTTGGCAATGTTAAATCCGAAGCCCGCGAGATAGTGGTTGCAGGTGTATTTGTTGAACGTAAGGGCTGCGGCAAGGACGTTGCAGCAGCTGTACGGAATACCCATCATCTCCAGATACCCTTGCAGCAGACCGTTCTCGCCCGGTGTGCCGTGGATCGTGATGTACGCGAAATCGAACCTGTGCTTCACGCCCTCGCGCGTAAAAGAAAAATCATTCTTATCTATAGGGCATGATTCTGCGGTAGCGAAATACTCCTCTGCTCCCATTCCTTCAGGCAGGGGCTGGGGGTAAGCCACCCATTCTTTGCCGTGCAACCGCACGATGGTAATATCATACCGCTCCTTGTCCATGAAGGAGTACAATCCGGCTGCGGAACGCAGCGACACCTCGTGCTCGCTGCTGTCTCCTCCGGCGATTATTGCTATTTTGCGTTTCATTTTATTTGTCCTTTGTACTTTGTCACTTTGTCCCTTGTTTGACGGCAACCACGGAAAGGTGGCCCGTGCAGTTGACCGAGATACCGGAATAAGAGGCTACACCCAATATGTCGGCATCCCAGACGAGTTGGTTGTCGGTCAGCGTAGCTTTGTCGTACGACAGCATCATCTGGATGTTCAAATCGTCTTTGGTATAATTGGTAGAACTCTGCTCCAACATCAGCTGGTTGCCGGTTACTATGGCATGAATGGAATCTTTCTCGCCGAGAATAGCGCCTACGATGGCTACTTTGTTGTCTTCCGCTTCTTTGGCAATCGTGAAACTTCCTTCTTTGTAGAGAGGAATAGACATCGGCTTCACACCGATGGACGTGAATTCTATATTCCCGGTGGAAGTGTAGTCGTATTCGCCCACAAAAGCGTCTCGCGGATCGTCATATTTCTTCGCGTCCGGTTCCGTTGGCGAACATGCCGTCATTCCCAAAAGCAACAGTCCCAATGCCAGAATGTATTCTTTAACTCTCATATTACTCCTAATTTAAAATCGGCTACAAAGGTACTACAATTTTTGCATATATGCAAATAAAAAGAGAAAAAATCGCCCCGAAGGACGATTTTTTCACTCCTCTCCCCCTTCAGGGGGCTGGGGGGCTACTTCTTGCTTGCGTCGTAGGTCTCGATGGTCTTCGTCTGAATGACGACCGATGTATCCCCTCTCTGCACATACTGGCTCTCGTTGGTAATCACCCGCGTCACGTTGCAGCTCACCATCGCGATGCTCGTCATAATGACTGTCATAATCAATACTTTCTTCATAGTTGTGTTTTCTTTCTTCGTTAGCTTCTCGGGGCATCAGCCCCGAGCCTTTCTTTGTCCTGTTCTCTGCGGTATTCCGCAGAGCCTCTCAACGTCCATTGTGCGGGATACTATCCCGCTTTTTCTTCCCC
>CACWZZ010000020.1 GCA_902765485.1 uncultured Bacteroidales bacterium | reverse complement strand
CGACAAACTCGGTTATTTCGACGCGGGAGTGAAAGTGGCTTACCACTTCAACTTTCCGAAGAAGATGAAATACAAAGCCTCGAAGCTGTAAACGCGCTAGACGCGAAGCATTAAACGCGACTTATAGTCGCTCTAAACAGAAAAAAGCACCTCTCGGGGTGCTTTTTTTTGCATATATCGAAAAAAAGCAGTACCTTTGCACCGCATTTTGGGAAAGTGAAAGTTGAAAGTTGAAAGGTGAAAGGGAAACAATGACGGTGTTGTGTATAGAAACAAGTACTTCTGTTTGTTCGGCAGCGATCTGTAAAGATGGTGTGCCGGTTAAGCAGTGTATATCCCTTGAGGGTGGCAACCATGCGCGGTTGCTTCCTCGCTATATAGAGGAACTGCTCGCGTTCGCACGGGAGCAAGGTCTCGCTATAGAAGCAGTATCCCTCTCCGAAGGACCGGGCAGCTATACCGGACTGCGTATCGGTACCTCGACCGCCAAAGGACTGTGCTACGGACTTGATGTGCCGCTCATCCCTATTCCGACGCTGGACATACTCTGCGAGGCTGCCAAAACTGCTGTCAGCCTTCAGCCGTCAGCTATCCTCATCCCTATGATCGACGCGCGGCGGATGGAAGTCTATACGGAAGTACCAAGTGACAAAGTACCAAGTGACCAAGTACCAAGTGACCAAGTGCCAAGTACCAAGGTGAATAGGGCACAGGCTGTGGTGGTAGAGGGCGAAGAGTCGCTTCTGACTCCCTCCCTTTTAGGGGAGGGTCGGGAAGGGGCTTCCTATTATTATTTCGGTGACGGAGCCGCTAAATGCCAGTCCGTACTGACGTCCCCCAATTGGCATTTCGTCCCAGGCATCGTGCCGGAGGCGCAGTATATGGGTGCGCTGGCGGAGAGCAGACAGCCATCAGCTATCAGCCATCAGCAATTAGCCTATTACGAACCTTATTACCTGAAGGAGTTCATTGCGGCGCAAAGCCATGTCAAGGGACTGAAATCTTAAAAATAGTAAACTTTTGACCGCGTTTTGACCTGATCTGCATAGCAAACAACCACGATGCAACCACGACAAAACCCCGATACAGTATAAAAATGGGTAGAATCTTAAAAATAGTACATTTTGCGTTAGCCGGAATTCTCGTCCTGCTCGCTACCTCTTGTGCTACCCGGAAAAACACATGGGCGACCCGTTCGTTCCACCAGACGAAAGTCAAATATAATATTCTCTATAACGGCAATGTGGCATACGAAGAGGGGCTGAAAGCCATCCGGGATGCCAATTCGGACGATTACAGCCGCGTGCTGTATCTTTATCCGGTGTCGAACCACCAGGCGGCGGAAGCGTCGGCTTCGCAAATGGACAAGACCATCGAGAAATGCCGCAAGTGTATCAAACTGCACTCGATCAAATCGAAACCCAAACGCGACCCCAAAAGGGCGAACGATCCGAAATACAAACTGTGGCTCCAGTCCGAGGAATTCAATGCCGCGATGGACTTGGCATGGATGCGGTTGGGGCAGGCGGAGTTCCACAAGGGCGATTTTCTGGGTGCCGTCAGTACATTCAACTATATCATCAATCATTACCAGAACGACCCGGATATGATTGCGCAATGCCAGCTGTGGATCGCGCGGGCGTATGCCGAGATGGGATGGCAGTATGAGGCGGAAGATATGCTGAACCGCGTCCAGATAGACGCGCTCAGCCGCAAGCATGCGAAACTGTACGCCGCCGTCAAAGCGGACGTGCTGCTCAAAGGCGGACATTACCGCGAAGCAATACCGTTTGTCAAACTGGCGATCCCGCATGAGAAGCGCAAGATTTACCGTCCGCGGTTCGCGTATGTCTTAGGTCAGTTGTACGAGATGGACTCCAAACGCGACGAGGCAATCCAGTCCTATAAATCCGTCGTGCGCATGGCTCCGCCCAACGAGATGGAGTTCAATGCCCGAATCCGCATAGCCGAGTTGGGCGGCAAAGGATCGCTGCGCCAACTCAAGACCATGACCCGGCAATCGAAATTCAAAGACCGTTTGGACCAGATCTATGGCGCGATGGGTAATATCCATCTTCAAAACAAAGATACCGCCAAGGCGCTGGAGATGTACGAGAAAGCAATTGCGGAATCCACCCAAGCCGGCACAGCCAAAGCCGCCGTCCTCGTGCGCGCGGGCGATATATATTTTGAACAACGCGCGTACGTGAAGGCGCAGCCGTGCTACCGCGAAGCGGTCACTATCCTGACCGCCGAGCATAAGGACTATGCGCGCGTGCAGAAGCGGTCCGAGGTGCTGGACGAACTGATCGTGTCTTATACCCAATCCCAGTTGCAGGACTCGCTGCAGCGACTCAGCCGCATGCCGGAGGAAGAGCAACGAGCGGTGGTGGATAAGATCATAGCCGACCTGATTGAATCGGAGAAACAGGATTCCGCACGCCAGGCGCAAGAAGCACTCGAAATAGCGCGAGGCGATAATATGCCGCGAAGCGTCAATACCGCCAATATGCTCGGCGGCGGAGGGGCTCAAAAAGGCGAATGGTATTTCTATAACCCGCAACTGGTGAAACAAGGCCAGCAGGAATGGCGCCGTCGGTGGGGCACCCGTCCGCTGGAGGACAACTGGAGAAGACAGAACAAGCAGGTCGTAGCGAGCGATTTCCCGGCAAACCAAGAGGAAGGAGAGCAGGGCACAGACACCCTCGGCTCTACTGCCGCGGCAGCAGACACCTTGGCTCCCAAACCTCTGCCGCGCTCTACAGATCCGCATGATCCGAACTATTATCTCCAGCAGATCCCCCGTACGGAGCAGGACTATGCATTGAGCGACAGCCTCTGGCGGGATGCAATGGTAGCGCTCTATTTCATCTATCGAGACCGTCTGGAGGATCAGCCGCAGGCGGAGGAGACCCTGCGCGAACTGGAGCGCCGGTTCCCTAATCACTCTTGTCTCGATCCGATATACGAGGACCGGCGGATGCAGGCACTGCGCCACGACGAAGCCTATATAGCGCGCATGCAGCGTATGATGGCGGAGCAGGATTCGCTCTATGCCCAGACCTATCGCGCTTATACCAAAGGCGAGTTCGCTGTTGTCAAAGCCAATAAGCTCTATGCCGATACCGCGTACTCGCAAAGTGCACTCCTGCCCCGGTTCCTGTTCCTGAATGCCGTAGCTGTTGCGCGGACGGAAGGACAAGATGCCTTTGTGCGCGAGTTGCAGCAACTGGTATCGCGGTTCGGCGATAGCGAAATGGGCGCGATGGCGAAAGATATGCTGGCAATGATGGGGCAAGGTATGGAGAGCCAGAAAGGCGGTGCGACAGGAGGTCTGGCGGAACTGCGCGACCAGACGGAGACGGATACACCGGAGGACACGGAGAAAGAACAGCAGCAATGGAGCGAGGACCGCAACCAGCCCTCTGTGGTATTGCTGATCTTGCCCAAAGCGGATGAAACGGCGCTGAATGAACTGCAATACGAAGTGGCGCTGTTTAATTTCTCGCAGTTCCTGATCCGTGACTTTGACCTGCAGAAGATGCCGGTCTTCGGTACAGGCTGCGCCCTCCGCGTCAGCGGATTTGCCGATATGGATGAAGCAGAGTGGTGGATTGACCTGCTGCAAAAGAACGCCGAGATGCAGCGTGCACTCGTGGGAGTAACTGTCCGCCCGGTGACAGAAATCAACCTCCCGCTTGTAAAATAAAAAGGACGGCAGTAAGCCATCCTTTTTGTCGGGGAGACGTGATTCGAACACGCGACCTCCGGTCCCCCAGACCGTTGCGCTACCGGGCTGCGCCACTCCCCGAATGCTTTAATTTTCAAAAGCGGGTGCAAAGGTACTGCTTTTTTTTGAAATATGCAAGAAAAATGACAAAAAAATTCTATATTGAGACTTATGGCTGCCAAATGAACGTCGCGGACAGCGAGGTTGTGGCTGCTATTTTGCAAACTACGGACGCCGAAATGGCGGACCGATGGGAGGATGCGGATATCGTTTTGCTCAACACCTGCTCCATCCGTGACAACGCGGAGCAGAAAGTGGGAGCTCGCCTCCGCGAACTGAAAGCGCATATCCGAAATCGTCAATCCGGCACTTCGAACCGCCGGTATATAATCGGCGTGATCGGTTGTATGGCAGAGCGGATGGGGCAGGAGCTGATCGATGAGTACGGAGTGGATTTCGTAGCGGGACCGGATGCCTATCTGGATATCCCGAACCTCCTGGCGCAATGCGAACAGGGACACAAGGCACTCAATGTGACCCTTAGCACCACCGAGACCTACCGCCAGATCATTCCTGCCCGCATCGGACGTTCGATCAGCGGATTCGTCTCTATCATGCGCGGGTGCAATAATTTCTGCTCCTATTGCGTAGTGCCTTATACCCGCGGTCGCGAACGCAGCCGCGATGTGGAGTCGATCCTCAATGAGGTGCGCGATCTGCAAGCCAAGGGGTACAAAGAGGTCACCCTGCTGGGGCAGAACGTCAATTCCTACCGCTACGGGAATATTGATTTCGCCGACCTGCTGGAGATCGTAGCCGAAGCGGTGCCGGACATGCGTATCCGCTTTACTACCAGCCATCCCAAGGACATGTCGGATAAGACGCTGGAAGCTATCAGCCGGCATGCTAACCTCTGTAAGTTCATCCATCTGGCGGTGCAGTCGGGATCCAATCATATCCTGAAACTCATGAACCGCAAATATACCCGCGAATGGTATCTGGACCGCATAGCCGCTATCCGGCGGATACTGCCTACCGCGGCGATCAGCACAGATATTTTCTGCGGTTTCCACGACGAGACGCTGGAAGACCATGCCGAGACGCTCAGCCTGATGCGGGAAGTAGGGTTCGACTCGGCGTTCATGTTCAAATACTCGGAGCGGCCGGGCACCTATGCCTCCAAACATCTGCCGGATAACATCCCCGAAGAAGAGAAAGTGCGTCGGCTCAATGAGATCATTGCCCTGCAGACCCAACTCTCTCTGGAGTCCAACCTCCGCGAAGTGGGAAAAGAGGTGGAGGTGCTGGTAGAGGGCTTCTCCAAACGAAGCCACGACGACATGTATGGACGCACCGAGCAATACAAAACAGTCGTCTTCCCGCGAACGGATGAAAAGGTGGGGGATCTTGTGAAAGTTCGCATATCCGAAGCCTCTGCAGCCACTTTACGGGGAGAAATCGTAAAAAAACAAACAATTTAAGCATTTTTTTGCAAAAAAATTTGGCTATGTCAAATAAAAGCAGTACTTTTGCAACGAAAACAAAATTTTCATAGTTAAGGTTTAGGTTTAATGGTAATAGGAGGCTGTGAAGTTTCCTATTACTTTTAAACAAAAAGAAGGCGTACGCCTTATTTTTTATATGGCTGAGGAAACGAAAAATACGAATATCCCGGATATGACGGACCCGGACGAGGTCCGCAAGGCGATTATTGCCGGGGAGATTTTAAACCGAAAATATTAATACTTTTATATTATGGCAGTAACGTACATGACCGAAGAAGGTCTTAAGAAACTGAAAGAGGAGCTCCAATTCCTGGAGACGGTGGAGCGCCCACGTATCATTGCCGCTATAGCAGAAGCACGCGAGAAAGGCGATCTGAGCGAAAATGCGGAGTATGATGCGGCGAAAGAAGCACAAGGTGCGCTGGAAACAAAGATCGCAGTGCTCAAATCCCGTCTCATGGAAGCCCGTGTATTGGATACTTCGTCGCTGAATACCGACGAGGTGAAGATTTTTACCAAAGTGCGCGTGCGTCAACTCAACAACGGGCAGGAGAAAACATTCCAACTGGTGACCGAAGGAGAAGCCAATCTCGCGGAGGGCAAACTCTCTATCGCTACGCCGATCGCGAAAGGTCTGCTGGGCAAGAAAGTGGGCGAGATAGCCAAGATCCAAGTGCCTGTAGGAATTCTGGAATTTGAGATATTGGAGATTAGCCTCTAAATGGCCAAATGGTAAATGACTAAATAGTAAATGACATGACGATCTTCACACGTATCATCAAAGGCGAAATACCGAGCTACAAGGTAGCGGAGGATGACAAGAACTATGCGTTTCTGGATATCAATCCTTTGGTAAAAGGTCATACGCTGGTGGTGCCTAAATTGGCAGAGCCGGAAGCGGATTATATCTTCGATCTCTCGGACGAACAGTTGCAGAGTCTGATGACTTTTGCTGCTAAAGTGGCACGCGGGATCAAAGCCGCTACGGGCTGCAAACGCGTAGGCGTAGCGGTCCTCGGTATGGAGGTCAACCATGTGCACGTCCATCTCGTGCCGATGAACTCGGAGAAGGACATGCTCTTTACCAACCCGAAACTCTCTCTCCCCGCGGAGGAGATGGCGTTCATCGCCAACTCCATCGCTGAGGCGATAGAGAAAAATAAACAATAAACAACAGGAAACTTTTCCGAAAGATGGAGACCCTCGGGCCTCCATCTTTTTTATATTCTCTGCCATCTGACAGCTGATGGCTGATAGCTGACATCTTACCAGATACTTACTCGCTCCTCCGGCTTGACGTACATCGGTGACTCTTCGGTTACGTTCCAAGCTTCGTACCAAGCGTTGATCTGCGGCAGCGCACCATTCACGCGCCAGCGACCGAGCGAGTGAGGATCGCTCTTCGTGCGGTTCAGAATCTCCTCCGGACGGATGTTACCTGCCCATACATTGGCGTATGCGAGGAAGAAACGCTGCGCCGGCGTGAACCCGTCGCGGGTCTGCAAGCGGTCTTTCTCTGTCTTGGCTTCCTCATTGAGGGTGAAAGCCAGATAGGCTACTTGTAATCCGCCGTGGTCGGCAATATTCTCGCCCAGCGTGAAGGCGCCGTTGGCGTGTACACCCGGAGCAACCTCGATCTTGTTGAACGCCTCTTCCATCACTTTGGTGCGGGTGTCGAAAGCAGCTTTGTCCTCTGCGGTCCACCAGTTGACCATGTTACCGTCTTTGTCAAACTGACATCCCTGGTCGTCGAATCCGTGGGTCATCTCATGACCGATCACTACGCCGATAGCGCCGTAGTTGAACGCATCGTCCGCCTCCATGTCGAAGAACGGATATTGCAGAATACCAGCCGGGAAACAGATCTCGTTGGAGGACGGGTTATAATACGCATTCACGGTCTGCGGCGTCATATACCATTTCTTCTTATCTACCGGTTTGCCGAGGAAGCTGAGGCTGTAGTCCTGCTCAAACTTGGCAGCACGCTGCAGGTTGGCATAATAGGTGTCCTCGGGGTTGATCTCCAGTTTGCTATAGTCGCGCCACTCGTCCGGATAACCGATCTTGATAGTGATAGCGTTCAGTTTCTCGATGGCTTTGGCTTTGGTCTCGTCGCTCATCCAAGTCAGGTTCTCAATACGGATGCCCAATGCTTTCTGCAAGTTATGCACGAGCGCAAGCATGCGTTCCTTATTCTCTTCCGGGAAATATTTCTTGACGTACATCTGACCTACCGCCTCGCCCAGCGTACCGTTCACGATACCGACAGCACGTTTCCACAGCGGTCTTGGCTCTTCCGTGCCGGACAGCACTTTGCCGTAGAAATCAAAGGAAGTCATATAGATCTCGTTCGTCAGATACGAACTTGCACCCTCAATCACTTGCCATGCAAAGAGGGTCTTCAAATCCTCCAGCGGCTCGTCGGCAAGCATCTTGCCTGCTTCCTGTAGGTGAGGGATCTGACCTACAGACAGACTGTCTAACTCTACACCCAGCGCTTCGAAATAAACTTTCCAATCGACCTGCGGTACTAACTCTTGCAACTCGGCTACGCTCATCTTGTTGTAGTTGCGCTGCGGGTCGCGAAGTTCGACGTTGCTGTAAGCGGCTTTCGCCAGACGCGTCTCCATTCGCAGGATAGTCTGCGCTTTCTCTGCGGCGTTCTCAAATCCGAAAAGCCCGAACATCTTCTCTACGTATGCTACATACGCATTCCGGATAGCGGTGGTCTGTTCGTCGGTGTCGAGATAATACTCTTTCTCTCCCAGCGAGAAACCGGCTTGGTACTCGTTCAGAATATTCATCGAGCTATTCATCGCGTCTGCATCGACGTACATAGCCCAAAGCTGAAAATCCATAGCGGCACCTAAGATGCGGCTCAGATCTTCGCGACGGTCAATGGATGCAATCTCTTTCAAAGTCGCCTCTACCGGCGCAATACCTTCTCCCTCGCGACGGGCGGTGTCCATCGCCAGATTATACACATCGCCGATCTTCTGCTCTATCGAGCCTTGCTGGTGTTTTTTAGCGGCAATCTCTTGAATCAGACCGTTCACTTGCTCCAGATTCTGCAGACCCAGTTTGTCGAACGAACCGAAACGGCTGTATTCCGGTGTCAAGGGGTTTTTCTCCATCCATCCGCCGCAAGCAAACTGGTAGAAATCATTCTGCGGCACCGCCGTGGTGTCCAAATTATCCAGGCTAATACCGGTCGTCTGTTGTTTGGTAGTGCATGCTGTTGTCATAACTGCAAACGCTGCTAGCGTAAAAATAAGTTTTTTCATATATTACGGTGATTAATTAGTTACCTTTTCGTAGTTTAGAGGCAAAAATGAGTGCATTCGTCAGCGCCAGAAGGATAGCAACCAAATCGTCTATCCATCCGGTCACAGGAACAACATCCGGCAGGAAATCAGCCGGAATAATTAAATAGATCAGCGCAATGATTGCGCTGATCCAAATGTTCATTTTGTATTTTGTTCTCTGTTGCATTATTAACGAACGCGCTCGCAATAACTACCATCGCGGGTATCCACGCGAACGATCTCGCCTTCGTTGATAAACAGCGGCACGCGGATCTCTGCTCCGGTCTCCAGCGTTGCCGGTTTCAACGTGTTGGTAGCGGTATCGCCCTTCAGACCCGGCTCGGTGTACGTGACCGCCAGCTCTACCTTGGTCGGCAACTCGGCGAAGAGAATCGTCTCGGTCGTTGCGTCCGATACTACATCTACCGTGAATCCCTCTTTCAGGAAATCAACACCGGTGATCAGGTCGTGAGCGATAGGCACTTGCTCGAACGTCTCGTTATTCATGAAGATATAGTCATCGCCCTCTTTGTACAGGAATTGGTACGGACGGCGCTCTACGCGTACATCCTCCAGTTTCTCACCGATGTTAAAGCGGCGCTCCAATACGCGGCCATCTACTACATCTTTAAACTTCACACGCATAATCGTATTGCCTTTTCCCGGCTTCACGTGCAAAAACTCAATTACGAAATACAAACGGCCGTCCATGCGAATGCATACGCCGTTTTTGATGTCTTGACTGTTAATCATAAAGTGATTTACAATTTGGTTATTTACAATTTATAATTCAATTTTTCGCAAATTCGCTGCAAAGGTACAAAAAAATTTGCATATGTGCAAAAAAAATCGTACCTTTGCGTCCAAATTCGTTAAAATCATGGAAGCATTACGGAATTTTTTCGGTACAATTGATATTTGGCAGGTATTATCCTCGTTCGTTTTTCTGATTGCGATCATCGATCCTTTCGGCAATATCCCCATCACGATTGCGATGGAGAAGAAGGGTATTAAGATCCATGCGGACAAGGTCTGTATCGCGAGTCTCATTATTCTGATGTCCTTCCTTTTCCTGGGCGAATGGATCCTCAAACTCTTCGGTGTGCAGATCGAGTATTTCGCGATAGCCGGCGGATTTGTGATCTTCCTGATGGCGCTGGAGATGATCTTGGATATCACGATCTTCCAGAATGACAAACTGGAGGGCGAGATCGGTAGCGGCAGTTCGATTGTGCCGCTGGCGTTCCCTATGTATGCCGGACCGGGAGCGTTTACCGCGCTCTTGGCGATCACTGCCGAGTATAGTATCGCCAGCCTCTGTATCTCCCTCTTCCTCTGTATGCTCGTCCTGTATCTGGTCCTCATTGGAACCAACTGGCTTACCAAGTATCTGGGTACTACGGCGCTCTATATCATCCGCAAGTTCTTCGGCATCATCGTCCTTGCTATCTCGTGCAAACTGATGTTTGGCAACTTGGCTGCGGTATTTTAAAAAATAATAAATAAATAATAGAGATATGAAAAGTTTTAGTGAAATGACTATCGCGTTGGCGTCTGACCATGCGGGCTTCGCTTTAAAACAACAGGTTCAATTGTTCTTGGAGGACAATGGAGCCAAAGTGAAAGATTTCGGTTGTTATAATACCGAGAGTTGTGACTATCCGGATTTCGCTCATCCGCTGGCTGAGGCGGTGGAGAAAGGCGAGTTCGAGTATGGCGTGGTGATCTGCTCTACCGGCAATGGAATTACCATGACGGCGAATAAGCACCAAGGTATCCGTGCGGCTTTGTGCTGGGAGACGCGTCTTGCAGAGCTGGCGCGTGCGCATAATAATGCGAACGTACTCGGGCTTCCGGCCAATTTCATCTCTGCGCCCAAAGCACTGGATATTGTTCGTACCTTCTTCCAGACCGATTTTGAGGGAGGACGTCACGAGCGTCGCGTGAATAAGATTGCAATTCATTAACCGATATATCTTCTCGCGTGTTGCCAATGCGATGCGTTGCTATGCGAGTTATGCACTGAGTCTTTTGGGCTCGGTGCATATTGCACATAGACCGATGTTTGTTTCGGTCGAACCGGCTTCGGTTTGCCAACTCCGTTGTCCCGAATGTCCGGTAGGGCAGGGGGGAGTCAGCCGTCAGAACTCAGCCGTCAGACCTCCTTTTATGAGTAGTGAGGTGTGGCAGAGGACGCTGGACGAGATCAAGAGGTATGCTCATACCGTTCAGTTCTATTTTCAGGGCGAACCTCTGCTCAATCCGAATCTGCCGCAAATGATTTCGCAAGCTCATTCGGAAGGACTCTATACCATTGTCTCTACCAATGCCCAGGCTATGACGGAGCCGATGGCAGAAGCGTTGGTCGGAGCAGGACTGGATCGTATTATCGTTTCCATGGACGGGCTCACCGAGGAGAGTTATAATGCCTATCGTGTCGGTGGAAGTCTCGCGAAGACGAAAGAAGCATTGCGGATGTTACGTGCAGCTAAAGGGCGTCTGCGTGCGCGTATCACTATCGAACTGCAAGTTCTCCGCCTCCGTACGAACGAACAGGAGTGGCAAGATTTCAAGCGCCAATATAAATCGCTCGGAGCGGATACACTGACCTTCAAAACCGCGCAACTCTATAACTACACCCACGGGCATCCGCTCATGCCTTCCGATCCTCGTTACAGCCGCTATATTACAACTGCAAACTCCTCCTCGTACCATCGCCGTCCGCTGCACCGCGGGTGTCTCCGTGTCTGGAGCGGAGTAGTGATTACTACGGAGGGTGAGGTCCTGCCTTGCTGCTATGACAAGGCGCACGCGTACGCGTATGGAAATATAATGAACGCACCCCTGCGCGAACTCTTTAGTAATGAGAAAGCACTCGCTTTTCGTCGGGCTGCACTACGTGAAACCCCTCAAATATGTCAGGAATGTTGGAGATAAAATCCTTTGAATTTGGTTCTTTCGGAACGAATACCTATGTCGTTTCCTCCCTCCCTGCGGGGGAGGGTCGGGGAGAGGCGTCAATTCTACTCATCGACCCCGCCTGCTCTAATGAGTACGAGCGTCAGCTTTTGAAGGGCTACATAAACTCCCTCTCTTGTGGAGAGGGTCGGGGAGAGGTTTTAATCCTCGCCACCCATGGTCATCTGGACCACCTATGGGGTGCCGCATGGGCTACGGAGCAGTGGCATACTCCCGTCCTGATGCACGAAGTGGATATACCGATGGCGCAAGCCATGCAGACGCAATATAACCTCTTCGGTATCCGTACTACGCCCCAACCCTTCCCCATAGAACCACTAAACTCTCAACTTTCAACTTTCAACTTTCAACTCTCAATTCTCCACACTCCCGGACATACGCCCGGTTCGATCTGTCTCTATTGGCAGGACGAGAAAGTGCTGCTCTCCGGCGACACGCTATTTCGGATGGGGTATGGCAGAACCGACTTGCCCGGCGGCGACATGGGACAAATGATCGATTCTCTCCGACGTCTGTTTACTCTGCCGGACGACACACGCGTCTATCCCGGACATGGTGATTTCACCACAATCGGAGCAGAGAAACGCAGTTAATCGTGCTTTAGCTAAAAAACGCGAATATTAATCACTTTTCTTCAAAAAAATTTGGTGGTTTCAGAAAAAAGCAGTACTTTTGCACGCTTTTTCTGCGAAAAGGCATAAATGCCGCGAAGTTGCGATGACAGATTCAACTTTGGCGGTGATTGTTTAACCCAAGCTGACAGCTGATAGCTGAAGGCTGAAAACTAAAAATTATGTATTTAACTTCTGAGAAAAAAGCTGAGTTGTTCGCTAAATACGGCAACGACGCAAAAAACACCGGTTCTGCTGAGAGCCAGATCGCTTTGTTTACTTTCCGTATCAACCACCTGACCGAGCACCTGAAGAACAATCGTAAGGACTTCGGTACGGAGCGCGCGCTGACCGCACTCGTTGGTAAACGTCGCCGTATGTTGGATTATTTGAAATCGAAAGACATCGAGCGCTATCGTGCAATCATCAAAGAACTCGGTATCCGTAAGTAATTTTTGCGGAATTTTTGAGAAAAGAATGGCATACGCTTGCGTATGTCATTTTTTTTGTGTAACTTTGCAGCGTGATTGAAATTAAACCATATATAGAGCATGCCGTTTTGGTGGGATTGATTACTCCCGCTCAACCGGAGGATCGTACCAAAGAGTACTTGGACGAGCTGGCATTTCTTGCTGACACGCATGGGATCGTGCCGGTGAAGCGTTTTACCCAACGCCTCGACCAACCTAACACCTCTACCTATGTCGGAGAGGGCAAACTGGAGGAGATCAGGCAGTTTATCGTTTCCCGCGAGGAGGAACCGAGTGAGGAAAAACCGGTGGTAGATGTCGTCATTTTTGACGACGAACTGTCCCCTCGCCAGATACGTAACTTGGAGAAAGAACTAAACAAAAAAGTCCCCTCCCCTGAGGGGAGGTCGGGTGGGGTTTCTTCCCCCGTCCGTGTCATTGACCGCACGATTTTGATTCTGGAGATCTTCCTCCAGCGTGCGCAGACCTCTTATGCCAAGACCCAGGTCGAGATGGCGCACCTTCAGTATATGTTGCCCCGTCTGACCCGTATGTGGTCCCACTTGGATCGCCAGCGCGGAGGTGGAGGCACCAACCGTGGTATGGGTGAGACCCAGATAGAGGCGGATAAACGGGTGATAGGACAGCGGATTGCGCTCCTCCGTGAGCAACTCAAGACCATCGACAAACAGATGGCGACCCAGCGCCTGCACCGGGGTAAAATGGTGCGTGTCGCGCTCGTCGGGTACACCAATGTGGGCAAATCGACCCTCATGAATCTCCTCTCCAAATCGGATGTCTTTGCGGAGAACAAACTCTTTGCTACCTTGGATACTACGGTACGCAAGGTGACGATCGAGAACCTGCCTTTCCTTCTCTCCGACACAGTCGGCTTTATTCGCAAGCTGCCTCACCACCTCGTTGAGTCCTTCAAATCGACGCTTGACGAAGTGCGCGAAGCAGACCTGCTCATCCATGTCGTGGATATATCCCATCCGAATTTCGAGGAGCAGTACGAGGTCGTTGAGCAGACCCTCAATGAAATCATAACCTCTCCCCAACCCTCCCCTCAAGGGAGGGAGTCCGGCAGCAAACACATCTCCTCCCTTGTGGGGAGGTCGGGTGGGGTTTCAATCCCCCGTATTGTGGTCTTCAATAAGATAGATAATTTCACCTATACGCCGAAAGAAGAAGATGACCTCACGCCCGTCAAACGTGAGAACCTCTCGCTCGCTGACCTCCAAAAGACATGGATGGCGCGCTTGGGTGAAGACTGCATCTTCATTTCGGCGAAAAACAAAGATAATATAGACTCACTGCGCGCGCTCATGTATGACCGCATCAAGGCGATCCATGTGCAGCGCTATCCCTATAACGACTTCCTCTTCCAAAACTACGAGGAGTAAATCTTCAAATTTGTAAATCTTCAAATTCTAAATATATATGCGAAGCATCGACGAACAAGGTTATCATTTTGAGGAATGGCTCACTCCGAAGCAGATAGCGGAGGATGTGCAGCAAGTAGCAGATCGCATTAGTGCGGACTACCGGGATAAGGAACCGCTCTTTGTCGTGGTTCTCAACGGCGCTTTTGTCTTTGCCGCGGACCTCATCCGGGCGCTTGATAAGGATATCCGGTGCGAACAGACGTTCATCCGCGTCAGCTCCTATTTCGGTATGGCTACTACCGGACAACTGGAGTTCATCGTGCCGCTCCAGCAAGTGGTGGACCAGCGCGATGTGATTATCGTGGAGGATATAGTGGACACGGGACTGACGATCCACCAACTCAAAGCGCATCTCCGTGCGCATGGCGCGAACTCGGTCCGGGTGGCTACTATGCTCTTCAAACCCGCTAAACTGGAGTACGACGATGCCAAACCCGACTATGTCGGACATGAGATTTCCGAGGAGTTCGTCATCGGGTACGGACTCGATTTCGACGGCTTCATGCGAAACCTTGATGCCATCTATAAAGTGAAAAAATAATTTTTAATTTATAATTTTTAATTACTATTGCCATGAACGAAGAATTGAAACAAGTGATGTCGGTCGCTGAGGTTTGGACCCGCGAACCGTTCGACGCGGAGACCCGCGCACAAGTGAAAGCTATGATGGAGGCGGAGGACAAAACCGAACTCATCGACGCTTTCTATCGTACCCTCGAATTTGGTACCGGCGGATTGCGCGGTATCATGGGACCGGGTACCAACCGAATGAACAAGTACATCGTAGCCATGGCTACCCAGGGCTATGCTAACTACCTCCTCAAGGTACAGAAACAAGGCGGCTTTGAGCATGTCCAGAACGGTCGTGTAGCAGTGGTGGTAGGTCATGACTGCCGTAATAACGGACGTATGTTCGCGGAGACCGTAGCCAATATCTTCTCTGCTAACGGAATCAAGGTCTATCTCTTTGAGTCCCTGCGTCCGACGCCGGAGGTCTCCTTCGCTATCCGTCAACTCAAATGCCAAGGCGGTGTCAACGTCACCGCTTCTCACAACCCCAAAGAGTACAACGGCTACAAGGCTTATTGGGAGGATGGTTCGCAGGTGCTCCAGCCGCATGACCAAGGAATTATTGACGAAGTCAACAAAGTAACCCTCGCGGATGTCAAATGGGAGGCGGACAAAGACCTCATTGAGATCATCGGAGGCGAGATGGACTACGACTACATGATGGCGGTTAAGTCCGTTATGATCGACCAGGACACCATCCTGCGCCAGAAAGACCTCAACATCGTTTATACCCCGATGCACGGTGCCGGACGTCAGATCGTGCCGATGTGCCTCCGCTCATGGGGATTCCAGAACATCCACGTGGTGCCCGAGCAGATGGTCATTGATGGTAATTTCCCGACCGTCGTTTCCCCGAACCCGGAGAACGCTGAGGCAATGACCCTCGGTATGAAACTGGGTACCAAGCTGGGCGCTGACCTCGTGATCGCTTCCGACCCGGACGCGGACCGTATCGCTATCGTTTGCCGCAACGACAAAGGCGAGTGGGTCATCATCAACGGAAACCAGACCAACATCATGTTCCACTACTACATCATCAACAACATGAAGCGTCTGGGTAAGTTCCGCGACGATATGTATATCGTTAAGACCATCGTTACCTCCGAACTCATCCGCAAGATTGCCGACGCGCAGGGCGTTACCCTCACCGACGAGTACACCGGCTTCAAATGGATTGCCAACCGTATCCGTATGTGGGAAGGCAAACGCAAATATATCGGTGGCGGCGAAGAGTCCTTCGGCTTCCTGCCGTACGACGCAGTCCGCGATAAATGTTCGCCTTCGGCTATCTGCCTCATCTGCGAGATCGCTGCGTATGCCAAGGATAACGGCATGACCCTCTATGATTACCTCCTCAAGATATACGAGGACTACGGCTTCCAACGCGAGACGACCATCAACGTCGTTCGTCCGGGTAAGACGGGTGCAGAGGAGATCCAGGCTATGATGAAGAACTATCGCGAGAACCCGCCGCAGGAGATTGCAGGCGAGAAAGTGGTTAAGATCAAAGACTTCAAACTCCTTGAACAGAAGAAATTGGTAAATGGTAAATGGGAAAATGAGAAAATAGAAATGCCGTTGAACGCGACTTCCAATGTACTCCAGTACTTCACCGAGGGCGGTCTGAAGGTTTCTGTTCGTCCCTCGGGTACCGAGCCGAAGATCAAGTTCTATTTCGAGATTCCGGTTAAATCCGGCAAACCCTTCACCGGTGCTGACTACGAGCGTTGCACCGCCGAAGCCGAAGCCCGTGTTCCGGAGATCAAGAAATCCCTCGGTCTCTAATCTCCCCTCTTGCATCCGCCAAGTTTGGCGGATATAAATAAGGTACGCGCACCCGCGCGTACCTTATTTTATTATCTGCCCGCCCAAGGATTTGCTATAAAAATAACAATTCCTCTTGCGTATATCATTTATTTTTTGTAATTTTGCAGCCGCAAAATGACTATGACGTCGAATAATAGCATATTAGAGCAAATAATCACTCTTGGGAAGCAGGTCCTTCCTAAGGGTAGCCACTTATTGCTATATGGTTCCCGCGCGCGTGGCGATAATCGCCCCGATTCCGACTGGGATTTGTTGGTGTTGGTGGATCAAGAACGCCAACAGTTACAAGATTTTGAACATTATGCGTACCCCTTCGTGGAGATGGGATGGAATGAGGGTATTGAAATCAACCCGATGCTATACACCCGTAAGGAATGGGAAAAACGCTATTTCACCCCGTTTTATCATAACGTCGAAAGCGACAAAATAGTTTTAGTATGAGTTTGACAAACGAAGATAAACAAGTCTTAATGCAGTTGCATTTAGATAAATGCCATACATGCCTTGCAGATGGCGAGCAGTTATTGAAGATAGATTCTATCTCAGCAGCGGCTAACCGATTCTATTATGCCGTTTTCCATGCAATCCATGCGCTATTTGTCGCTAATGGTATTTATTCTAAATCGCATCACGGGACGAACGCGCAGTTTCATCAGCATTTCATCAAAACAGGTATTATTGATCCTAAGTACGGACATTTTATTGCGGTGATGGAAAATATGCGTGAGAAGGCGGATTATGATGTTATTTATGATGTGACGCGTGAAGATATCGAAGCGCTAAAACCGGTAGCATACGAACTGGTAGAGCAAATCGAAAAGTTGCTCAACACAAAATAACAATCGTTAATTGTCGACGATAAATAGCAATCGCTGGCACCAACAGCGTAAAAAAGTGGTGACAGGGAAGCGTCTAAATAAATGAAATATACTATTGTCATAGAGGAAATTTTGCAAAAAGAAGTAGCCGTAGAGGCAAAAGATGCGGACGATGCAATTAGCAAAGTCAGAGCGCTTTATCGCAAAGGTGAGATTGTTTTGGACGCAGGCGATTTTATAGGTGAACCGACAATAATTTGTAAATAAGAACCGAGAAATTTAACTGACATATATACGTCCGCAGCGGCGGAGTAAACATATTTTTATTAATTAGCGTTTGCTATTTGTCTATTCGCACTGAAACGTAGGAAATTTCAAGAATAAGCAAATTAGAAAGACCAAAAGCAAACCCGCAGACTACGCGGGCGACTTGTCTTTCTATTGGTGCTTTTCCTACGACCACAGTGCGAGCAAGTTTGCCCGCATTTTTTGTGTGTATTCTTGCCGTTTGTGTGGTCGTAGAGCAGAATAGTAAAGATAGCAGACAGCAAAATGCTATCTGATGAAATTAACCGAATCGGTCGCCAAACCATTTGTTAAGTGGGTTGGTGGCAAAACACAGCTCCTTGAGCAATTAGAAGCTTTGCTTCCGGCTGATTTTGATGAATGGAGAGATGTGACGTACATAGAGCCCTTTGTGGGCGGGGGAGCTATGCTCTTTTATATGCTACGTGCGCATTCCAATATCCAAACAGCCGTTATTAACGACATCAATCCGGATTTGACAACGTGCTACAAAGTGGTGCGCGACCATCCGTCTGAATTGGTGGAGGCCTTGCAACAGATCCAAACGGAGTATTATGCGCTCACTTCCGAAGATGAACGCAAAGCTTTCTATATGCAGCGACGTGATGAGTTTAACACCAAATCATTAGACCCACTCCGAAACACAACGCTATTCTTTTTCCTGAACCGTACTTGCTTTAATGGCCTTTTTCGTGTCAATAAAGCAGGGCTTTTCAATGTGCCTTTCGGCAGATATGATTATCCTCAAATATGCGATGCCAAAACGATTTACGCAGATAGCGAACTGTTACAAAAGGTAAAGATATATACCGGCGATTATCAGCAAATATTTCCTTTCGCTGAAGGAAAGACGCTCTTTTATTTTGATCCGCCTTATCGTCCTTTGAACAACACAAGCAGTTTCAATGATTATACCAAAGAGGCTTTTAATGACCTTGCGCAAATTCGTCTCAAAGAATTTTGCGATACTGTTGCCGCGTCCGGTTATCATTTCATGTTGAGTAATTCGGATTGTCAAGACGGTTTCTTTGACGCTCTTTATTCTCCATACATCATTGAACGTGTGTGGGCTTCGCGGAGTGTGAACGCAAATGCCAGCAAGCGTGGCAAACTGACAGAGATTTTGGTTCACAATTATAAAGATGTTAAACAACCCCATTTATTCTAAACTATGGCAGCACATACTACAGCACAATTTAACCTATTTATGTCGCAGTTGCGAGAAACAAACGCAACACTCGATTTCTATTGCGATTTCCCGAAAATAGCTCGCAATGTAGCGGATATAGAAATCAGTCTCAACACGCTCAATTACCTCATCGGAAAAGACAATCTTCGTGAAGCAGTTGAGGCGCTTTGGAATCGTGACAAACGTGTTTTCGAAGTAATGGATATCCTCATCGCAACGCGTAAGAAGGACGATAAAAAGTACATCGACTATGATGGCTCCATGCAGTCCATTCATACCTTGTTTAGTTCGGTAGATGGAGTAATGAAATTCATTGAGGGTACAGGTTTGGATAAAGTGTTCCAAAATAAAGAGGTGAAAGACCTTGTGGATTATGTCTTTGGTGTGGAAACGGGTCTTGATACGAACGCACGCAAAAACAGAAGCGGAGAGATAACAGAAACGCTTGTCGCACGAATCTTTGATAATGCCGGGATCAAATATCGCGAACAGGTATCCTCTAAAGAATATCCTGCTATTTCTGCGGTGCTAGGAACAGACCAGAAAGTCTTCGACTTTGTAATCTCCGCCAAGGAAAAAACCTATCTCATAGAAGTGAATTTCTATTCCGGAGGAGGTTCTAAACTCAACGAAGTAGCCCGTTCCTATACAGATGTCGCGCCGAAAGTGAATGGTGTGCCCGGCTTTGAGTTTGTCTGGATAACTGATGGTATCGGTTGGAACTCGGCTCGCAATAAACTAGAAGAAGCGTTTGCGGCTATTCCAAGTATCTATAATCTAACAACCATTACCGAATTTATCGCACATGTTAAATAGCGCTACATATCCCGACTTTCGGATCTTGCAAGGTGATTGCATGGAGCGGTTGAAAGAAGTAGAGGATAACTCTATTGATGCTATCTTTGCTGATCCGCCATATTTCCTTAGCAACGGCGGAATAAGTGTGCAAAGTGGCAAACAAGTGTGCGTGGATAAAGGAGAATGGGACAAAGGCGGCACACCCGAATACATCTACGACTTTAACCGCCGTTGGTTGGAACTCTGTCGCCCGAAACTCAAAGAAAACGGCACAATCTGGATTAGCGGCACACACCATAATATACATGTAGTAATGCGCTGCCTGCAAGAATTAGGATACAAAGTGCTTAATACCATCACTTGGCAGAAAACCGACCCACCACCTAATTTGTCATGCAAGTATTTTAATTTCTCTACCGAACTCATCATTTGGGCGCGCAAACATGCGCAAAAAACGCACAAGTTCAACTATGAGACTATGAAACAGTTGAACGGCGGCACACAAATGACAGATGTGTGGCGTATTCCGGCGGTTAGCAGATGGGAGAAAGAGCAAGGTAAACACCCAACGCAGAAGCCATTACGTTTGCTATATAGAATTATTCTTGCTTGTACACACGAAGGCGATACTATATTAGATCCATTTGCCGGTTCATGCACTACAGGTATTGCTGCAAATCTTCTCGGACGCAAGTTTATAGGCATAGATCAATCAGAAGAATTTCTGCAATTAGGAATTCGAAGAAGAGTGGAAATCTCAGATCCTAATATCGCAGAGAAGTTCTTGCGCAAGATAAGCGAAACACCGGAGGAAACAATGGTGATTGTTAACCACGCCCGCAAAGAAACACGCGAGCTAATGATAGAGAAAGGCATTTGTTATATGCGTGCAGGAGATAGTGAAGGCTCTTTGCAAGTGACACCGGGATTTGAGAAGATGCGCTATGTCTTACTGCACACGGACGGAAAAGAGGCACAACTCTTCCATATCAAGAAAGGTAAGGAAGGCTCATTCTCAATCTGGACAAAAGAGACATTGGAGAAACATGGTTTTCATCCGGAACATGCAGCATATTACATCGTTATACCTTTTGATAACCATCCAACACGCCCAAAGAAACTTCCCTCTAATCTTAAGCAGCGTATCAATACCTATCGTGCGCGTTTGAGACCGCTAAGCGACTTTATTGGAATAAAATAGTGTCTTTTTCCTAAAAAACTAAACACCCATCCTAAAATCCTTTACATCCGGTATATAAATTTTTGTTCTGACCGTTTTGACCTTTTTGACCGTTTCACCCCAAACGGTCAATCCGGTCAATCCGGTCATGTCATTTTTTTGCCTTGCACTTTCTGCACTTTTTGCACTTTCGCTCATCAAAGTGCAAATAGTGCAAATAATGCAATATCATTTTTTTGCCACTTTTGCCATTTCTGCCATGTCAAATTTTTTCTTCTTTTACCCCGAATCGGATTCGGGGGCTACTCAAATCGTTATATGTTCTTGTATATTCTTAGTCATCCGTTACCCATTGCCGACCCTCTCTCCTGCCTCTGCCCGGCCCCTGTCCACTAAAAATCACATGTCTCCGATCACCATGCTTGCTAACGTGCAGCCGAAGACGGCGGTGACTTGCATGAGGCTGCCCCGGGTGGCGCATTGTTGCGGTTGCTCCGTCGAATAGACGCATTTCACTTTTCTATACGGGTGAAGACCTATTCGCTTCATGCGTGCGCGCACGGCTTTGGCGAGTGCGTCGCCTTGAATGGACATCAGTTCGCCTGTCGTCACTTTGGTCGGATCGAAGCGGAGTGCGGCACCCATGGAGCTGAATATCTTCACCCCTCGCGTGCGCGTCGCGCATAAAATAAGGTCTGTCTTTGCCGCCACGGAATCGATCGCATCGATGACGTAGTCGTATTCACAGATCTTCAGATCTGCACCGCTCTCGGTTTTTCCGTCCGCAAAGTAGTTTTCAAAAACTGCCACTATCTCCGCTTCGGGATTGATGGTTAGCAGCCTTTCGCGCAGCACCTCCACTTTGGGACGTCCCAAGGTCTCCCTCGTTGCCGGCAGCTGCCGGTTGACATTAGACGGCTGTACGGTGTCGCCATCCACAATAGTCAGATGCGTTAATCCCGTCCGAACTAGTGCCTCTGCGCACCATGAACCCACGCCTCCGACGCCGAACAGGATCACCCGTTTTGTACGAAGCGCTTCCATCGCTTCGGCACCCAATAATGCTTCGCTTCTTGAGAAGAATTCGTCCATTCTGTATTGATTTAGGGTGCAAAAGTACAAAAAAAAACGCATTTATGCAAAAAAAACGTCCTAAAATTTGGTCAATTCAAATATTTGTTGTAATTTTGCACGCTTTTTCGCTCGAATAAGCACTAAACCCCTAAATGGGGTCCCCGAAAATTTTAATTTTTGGGGAGAGCGGAGGCAGAAGTTGCCCGTTTATTTAGCGGAGCGGTATAAACCATTGCAATCTTCTTGCCGAACGCGAAAGCTGAGAACATCGAGCGCGCGATTAAGAAATTCAAACGCAAATTCGATAAGACGGGTGTCGTAAAAGAGCTCCGTCGCCGTCAGCAATTCGACAAACCGAGTGAGCTGAAGCGAGTTAAGATGGCACATGCCCGTTATGTGCAGTCATTGCACGCTAACGACGATAAGTAATCAGCTTATTTCGCTCCAATTCTGAGGAGACTCGATCCGCAAGGTGTCGAGTCTTCTTTTGTATATCCGGTTCATCTCGTCCTCCAGCATCGGATCTTTGTCCAGAATATCCATCGCTGCCTGTCGTGCCAGCGTCAGCAACTGACCGTCTGTGGACAGGTTGGCTATATGCAGATCAAAGGGAATACCCGACTGCTGGGTGCCGTCTATATCGCCCGCGCCGCGCAGACGCAAGTCCTCCTCCGCGATGCGGAAACCGTCGTTGGTAGCCACCATGATATCCATCCGTTTGCGCGTATCGCCGCTGATCTCCAAGTCGGTCAGCAGCAGGCAGTAACTCTGGTCTCCGCCGCGACCCACACGTCCGCGTAACTGGTGCAACTGGCTCAGCCCGAACCGCTCTGCGTTCTGGATCATCATCACCGTCGCGTTCGGTACGTTCACGCCCACCTCAATGACGGTCGTCGCTACCAGAATCTGGGTCTCTCCACTCGCAAACCGCTGCATCTGCAGGTCCTTGTCCGCCGCTTTCATCTGACCGTGCACCATGGAAATCTTATATTCCGGGAACGCCTCGCATAACTCATTAAAACCGTTCTGCAGGTCCTGCAAGTCCAGTTTCTCATTCTCTTTGATCAGCGGATAAACCACATAGACCTGCCTCCCTTCTTGGATCTGTTTGCGCAAGAAGGCATACACCTGCGCCCGGCGATTGATATTATAATGGATGGTCTGCACCGGCTTGCGTCCCGGCGGCAGCTCATCGATGATACTCACATGCAGATCGCCATAGACGGTCATCGCCAAGGTGCGCGGAATAGGCGTAGCCGTCATGACCAGGATATGCGGCGGAATACTGACGGCTGAATTCTGATGGCTGACAGCTGATTTCCCCCATAGTTTCGCCCGCTGCGCCACGCCGAAACGGTGCTGCTCGTCGATCACGACGAACCCTAAGTTCTGCCACTGCACCGTGTCCTCTATGAGCGCGTGCGTACCTATTAATATATGGATTGTGCCATTCAGCAGCCCCTCATGGATCGGCACCCGTTGCTTGGCGGTCGTCGAACCGGTTAACAGAGCGATATGTACTGCGTCGCCTAATGGCGCCAAGAATGCCTTCAGGGTCTCGTAATGCTGGTTCGCCAATATCTCCGTCGGCGCCATGATACAAGTCTGATAGCCGTTGTCAACAGCCAGCAGACAGCATAGCAGCGCCACTAAGGTCTTGCCGCTACCCACATCACCTTGCAGCAGTCGGTTCATCTGGCGTCCGGATTTCAGGTCGTCGTGGATCTCATGAATCACTCGTTTCTGCGCACCCGTCAGGTCAAAAGGCAGCGACTTATACAAGGCGTGAAAACGGCTGCCCACCATCGGCATCGCGAAGCCCGGGTTCTGCTCCCTGCGCTTCATCTGCCTTAGCAACTGCATCTGGATATAGAATAATTCCTCGAATTTCAGCCTTGCCCGCGCCGCCTGCATCGTCGGTGTGTCTTTGGGGAAATGCACATTCACCAGCGCATCGGTCAAGCCCATCAGACGGTATCGCTGCAAGATATCTGCACCCATCGTGTCCGGCACACCCATCTTCAGCTCCGGCATCAGCTCCGCAATGATATTTCGTATCGCTTTGGAGTTCAGCCCATGCCGCTTCATGGTCTCCGTCGTATTGTAATACGGCTCCAGACCCTGCGTCATCTCCGGCGTCACTTTGCTCCACGGCGTCAACTCCGGATGAACGAAATTATAGGTGTGATTGAATCGGCTCGGCTTGCCGAACAGCAGATATTTGATCCCGCGCTGTAACTTGACATACTGCACGCCCTTGAACCACACCAACTCGCATTGGTGCGTTCCGTCGTTGAAGGTGGCGCTCAGCCGTTGCGCCCGACCGATGCCGATCGTGTGCCATTCCGTCACTTCGCCAACGATCTGCACATACGTGTCCTCGTCCTCTATCTCCGCAATCCGATAGAACCGGCTTCGGTCGATATACTTATACGGATACTGCCGCACCATGTCCAGTGCGGTATTCACCTTCAATTCTTTACGAAGAATGTCGGCACGCTTCGCACCGACATTCTTACAATACGTTATATCTCTGTGAGATAGCTCCATAATTGACATTCAGTATTCAGCTTTCTGATGGCTGATTTCTGACGGCTGATGGCTTATTGGAGCTTGAAATTAACAGGCACGGTATATTTCACGCGAACGGCTTTACCACGCTGCTTACCCGGTTTCCATTTCGGCATCGATTTGATGACGCGGATAGCCTCTTTGTCCAGCGAAGGATCTCCACCCGAACGAACAACCTCTACATCAACGATCGAACCGTCACGGTTCACCACGAACTGGCAGATCACACGACCTTGGATACCGTTCTCCTGCGCAATAACCGGATACTTCACGTTCTCGCTCAGGTATTTGAACAATGCCTGCTGTCCACCCGGGAACTCCGGCATCGTCTCAACAACGACGAAGACAACCTCTTCTTCCTCTTCCTCAACGGGAGCCTCTACCGGCGCAGCGATAACCACTTCAGCTTCCTTGTCGTCCTCGGTGTTCACCTCGATTGACTCGGTCTCTACGTTATCCTCTACTACGTTCAGCACTTCCACTTCCTGTACGGCAGGGGGTGGGGGAGGGGGAGGAGTCTCTTGACTCGTCTGCTGAATCTCTACCTCTTCCTCAAAGAGGAACTCTGTGTCGGTCACTTCGTACTTTGTGACCTCGCGCTCAGTCCACTCCAGCGCTACGTATATAACGCTGAGTACGAATACCAAACCCATCAATACATAGACGAGTTTGTCCTTCTCCAAACTGGCATTTTCTGACTTCTTTACTTGCATATCTTGTGTTTTTTAGGTCGTTTATCTTCCGCCCGCAGGCACTCAGATTTCAAAATCGGCTACAAAGATACTGCTTTTTTGCGATTTATGCAAATTTTTGTGAAAATTTTCGCAAAATAGAATAAAATATCTTGTTTTTGAGCCCTATTTTCTTCATTCTCTGCTTCCAACTCCCCGGCTGGTAGGCTTTTAGCAACTCCGGAGTGACCAGACTAAGGTCGTCAAATTGGTAAATCAAATTCAGTCTCACTTCGCATAAATAGTTCTTTTCCACTTCTTGCGAATAGCCCACTTTTCCGGGAAACTGTGTGTCCAGCCATCGCCACATCCGGCATCGCTCTTCGCGGTTGCGTAAGATCGCTTTCGCCTCTCGGGGTTGCGAAACGGACTCATGATCCCGCCAAATGGCGGTTTCCTCCGGCAAATAAGCCCATTTCGTCTTCTGGTAGAAAACGCCGTACAGCGGGTAATCCAACCATCGAAAATCCTGTGCTTCGATCGCTTCTAACACCTTCTCGTCCAGCAACTCTGTCCGAAAAACCACCGTGCAGTTGGCGAACCCCGGCGAATCAATCCCATAGACCCCTTCCCGTTGACCGAAAGTCCATTTGTTGCTGCCGGAGAGCACCCTGCCGCCGGTATGCACGAACCCGCATTCGGGGTGCGCGCGCAGGTAGTCCACTTGCATCTGCAGTTTCCCCTCGTGGCACCAAAAATCGTCTCCGTCCAGCATCGCGATATAATCCGCTCCGTCCGCCATGATCCGGCGGTATAAATCAATCGTGTTGCGCACCAGCCCCATGTTCGTCTCACGCCGTATATACACGATCCGTTTGTCCTGCGCCGCATACCGACGACATACCGACGAGGTACCGTCCGTGGAAGCATCGTCGCCTATATAGATGCACATCGCCTCATCGCATTGCTGCGAGAGCACACTCTCGATCGCCTCGGCGATAAAAGCCTCATGATTATATGTCGCGATGCAAACAGCTATCATAGACCTCTTTGAGTTTCTTTCCAATACTTTCTGCCGAATACTGACTTCTGACCTCTGACGGCTGACAACTGATAGCTGACTTCTGAGGGCTGATCTCTGACGGCTTCCACGCCGCCGCTTCCAGAAACTCCGCAAACTTACCGGCTTTGTTTTGCGCGATCTCTTGCGACACAATGAGTGCACCCACTTCTTCGGCTATCCCCACCGGCGTACTCACAATCTGCATGCCTGCGACTGCCGCTTCCGCCAGCACTACGCCGTACGTCTCGTACCGGCTGGAGAGCACAAACACATCCGCGCGGTGCATCTCGTCCGCCACTTCGCGCGGCGTCAACTCACCCGTCCAGCGGATCAGACCTTCAGGGATATCCAAATCCCGCTCGTACGCGCGCATATCCTCATAATCAATACCGGTTCCGACCATTACCAGCTGCCAGTCCTGCCTTTTTTCGCTCAGCATCTTTGCCGCCCGTAGCAGACCCGATACGTTCTTCGCGCGCTCGTCAAAACAGCTTACATGGAGAAACCTTTTGGGACGGTTCGATATATCAATATTTCGATATGTCGATTTATCGAAAAAGAAGTCATCCACTACATTGTTGATCCTCAGCCACTTGTGGTTTTCTATGCCGCATTCTTGCATCGCTTCGGCTAACCGGTCGCTTACGGGCAGGATCGCGGAAGCCTCTGCGGCAATGCGTTTGTAGAGTTTCTTTTTGAGAATGTTCAGTCGCCCGAACATCCCGTTCTCCGGCAGGTACCCGCTCCAGTGCTCTACGATCACATACGGAATCCCATATCGCCGTTTCAGCCACAATGCGAGAACACCTTGCTTCTGAATGACATTCAGTTGCACCACATCCGGCATCCATCCTTCGCGCCGCAAGTCTCGCCATGCCAAGAGCAGTTCGCGCCAACTCTCTGAATGAATCACCCACACTTCGCAACCCTGCGCACGAACAGACTCCGCGTGCTTCTGCACGAAGAGACCACTCATCGCGTCTTGCTCAGACGGATACCACGGTGTGAGGTAGAGTACTCGCAAGGAACGTTTTAACAGTTTAACAGTTTAACCGTTTAATGGAACTTCAGTTCCCGCAACTTCTGCAGCCAGATTGCAATCCGGAAAATAGGTTTGTAGTATTTCTCTACGCTGTAATAGGTCGCCGGAACGGAACCGAATTGCTTGTAATGTTTCGCGGTACCGCGCTCCATCGAACCCTCGAAATCGAACTGCACCTGTTTCTCACGCGCCAGTTTCATCGCTTCCAGCGCCAGCAACGCACCTGCGCCGCTCTCACCGAAAGCCGGATCGTAAGCCGGTATCAGATAGTACATATAGTGCTTGTCCCAGACGAGGAACGCAGCTGCGTACGGCACGCCGTCGGCGTTGCAGATACTCAGCACTTCGCATTGCCCTAACCGCCGCGCTTTGCGCTCCAGCACCAGCAGGAACTCGCGGCTGTAACTGATCTTGCGCTTCTTTTCCGCCAGACAGCGGACATGAAACCGGTAGAAATCTTCGATCTCCATTCCGTGCTCGGCATGCAGACTTAACGCCTTCTGCAACTGCCTTTTTTTGTTCTTGCTGAAGCCCGCAACCACTTCGTCCAGATTGCTCAGATTCTCCATCCGGTACGTCACGCGCTCCTTGGTCTTGAACCCTAACGCACGCATCGCATCTACACAAAGACTGCCGGGCAGGTATTGCTGGTAGTAATAAGCGATACCTAACCCGTCTATCTGCTCTTTGATCAGCCGGCACACCTCTGCGGTCTTCCATCGGTCCGCCGTGATCTCCGGCGTCACCCATATACCGCCGATCTGGGTCTGCTGGGGCATGACGATATACCGAAACCACGCGCGCTTGCGTAATAAATAAGGCATAGCTCCGACGATTTCGCCTTCCTGCTCCACCAGCAGCACGTCCCATTCCTTGCCCGCGCAGACGGCATCCATCCACCACGGCTGCATGAAAATCGGCACGTACTCCTGAGCCGCTACCCATTCGCTATATCGCTCTTTGTTACTCATCTGAATATGCCGTCAAAGAAACCGCCCTGGCTGCCTTCCTTCGGCTCCTCTGCTCCGTCGTTCTGTGCTACTGCTTCGTCTGACGGCTGACTGCTGCCGGCTGCATTCTGATTTCTGTAAATCTCAGGACGGTAAAGGATCTGAATGTTCTCTGCTACCACCTCTGTCTTGCGGCGGATCTGTCCGTCTTTCTCCCAACTGCGCGTTTTCAGTTTGCCTTCTACATACACTTTCATGCTCTTCTTCAGGTTCTGCTGAGCCCATTCCGCCAGATTGCGCCATAATACGATCGAGTGCCATTCCGTCACGTCCGGCACCTGAGTACCGTTCTGCATTACATAACCGCGTTCGGTGGTTGCCAAATTGAATGTTGCAATCGCTACGCCTCTGTCCAGGTAACGTACTTCCGGATCTGCACCAACGTTACCAATTAAAATTACTTTGTTTACGCTTGACATAAAAATTGTTTAAATTTGTTGTTTTTGTTTGTTTTAAAATGATTCATAAACCTTTGCGCCTGCAAAGGTACTGCTTTTTTTTGAATTACGCAAAAAAATGTACTAAAAATTTGCATATTGCTTCTCAAACGCTAATTTCACCTCCGCGACCACTCCGCGACCATTACGGACGTGTTACTACACTTTTAGTATAGTTTTTTTTGTCTTTCTCGCTAATTTTTAATTTTTATTTTGAATTTCGAAATATTTTTCGTACCTTTGTGCCCGATTTATGTGCGTATGGCTAACAAACTGAAAATTATTAACGATCCTGTCTTCGGTTTCCTCTCGATTCCGAATGAACTGATATACGATGTGCTGCAGCATCCTTATGTGCAGCGACTTAATCGAATCCGCCAATTAGGGCTCTCTTATTTGGTCTATCCCGGTGCGATGCACAGCCGTTTCGGGCACTCGCTCGGAGCGATGCACCTCATGCAGGAAGCAATTACTTCGCTGAGGCTCAAAGGCGTTGAAATAACGGACGAAGAAGCAACTTCCGCTATGATTGCGATCCTCCTCCATGACATCGGTCACGGACCGTTCTCCCATGTCCTCGAACATACCCTCGTCGATGGCGTTACACACGAAGATATATCTCTCCTTATGATGGAGCGTATCAATGCCGACCTCAGCAAGGCGCGCAACGAACAGGGACCGCTCGACATGGCGATTGCGATCTTCAAGAATGAGTACCACAAGCATTTCCTCCACCAGCTCATCTCCAGCCAACTGGATGTGGACCGGATGGATTACCTCTGCCGCGACTCCTTCTTCACGGGTGTGCAGGAGGGGCGTGTGGCGAGCGAACGGCTCCTGAAGATGCTCGACGTACGGAACGACCGCCTCGTCGTGCAGGTCAAAGGAATCTACTCCGTAGAGAAATTCCTTGTCGCACGCCGGCTCATGTACTGGCAGGTCTATCTCCATAAGACCTCCGTCGCCGCCGAGCAGCAACTCATCCAGATCCTCTCCCGCGCAAAGGAGCTGGCGCATAAAGGGGTGGAGCTCTTCTGCTCCCCTGCGCTTCATTATTTCCTGTATAATCACATCACGTTTGCGGATTTTGCCGTTCATAGCGAAGCGCTGGACCGCTATGCCCTGCTGGACGATAACGACGTGCTCTGCGCCATCAAGGCGTGGATCAGCAGCGGCGACAAAGTGCTCTCCGCTCTTTCCGAGAGCTTCATCAACCGCCGCCTTTTCCGCGGAGAACTGCTCTCCGAGCCGCTTACCGATGCCCAAAAACAAGCCCTCAACCGCGAATATGCCGAAGCCCTGCATATCAGCGAAGAGGACGCCCGTTACTTCTGGTCCGAACATATATCCACCAGCAATACCTATTCCGAGAAAGCGGACTCAATCGACATCTTGTATAACGATGGTACCGTGCGCGACATAGCCGAAGCCTCCGAGATACTCGACCTCGCCGCACTCACACGAAAACCGACAAAGAGGTATTTGTTCAAATATCGCCTTGACTGAATAAATGGTACATGGTAAATGACTAAATGGTAAATAATTTCATGGAATTTAGTGCACAGCAAATAGCCGCTCTCTTGGGCGGAGAACTATACGGAAACGCGTCTTCGATGGTCTGCGACGTAGCGCCCATCGAGGCTGCGGAACCCAAACATCTCTCCTTTGTCACGGAGGAGAAATATCTCCCTTTCCTCGCTAACACCAAAGCCGGCGTGGTCCTCATCACCCGCTCGCTCATCTCTGATCCGAACTCCCTCCCTTGTGGAGAGGGGCGGGGTGGGGTTTCTGGCGCTTTCATCCTCGTTCCTAACGCACGCGGAGCGATGGCGCAACTTCTCTCCATCGTCTCCAAAGCGATGAACCCGCCCCGCAAAGGCGTTGAGCAGCCGTCCTTCGTCGCCGAAGGAGTACAGATCCCATCCGATGCGTATATCGGCGCATTCGCATACATCGGGCGCAACGTCCGCCTCGGCAAAGGCGTGCAGATCTATCCGCATGTCTATATCGGCGATAATGTGACGATTGGCGACAATACCGTCCTCTATGCCGGCGTCAAAGTCTATTATAACTGCCTCATTGGAGCGAACTGTATCCTCCATGCCGGAGCAGTAGTCGGCTCGGACGGCTTCGGTTTCGAACCCGACGCACAGGGTATCAACCGGAAGATCCCGCAGATAGGAAATGTCATCATAGATGACGATGTGGAGATCGGAGCCAACACTACGATCGACCGCGCTATGATGGGTTCGACCGTCATTCGCACCAACGCCAAACTGGACAATCTTGTCCAGATCGGGCATAACGTCGAGGTCGGCGCGTCTTCTTTCCTCTGCGCACAGGTTGGTATAGCCGGCAGTTCCAAGATCGGCGCACATTGTATCCTCGCGGGACAAGTCGGCATAGCCGGACACATCGAGATACCCGACCACTGTGTCTTTGGCGCGCAATCCGGTGTACCGAACACAGTCAAAGCACCCGGCACGTACATGGGCACTCCTGCCATCGACGCCTCTGTCTGGCGACGCGCCGTTGTACGCTTCAAACAAAGCGGCAAACACTAATTTTTAATTCATAATTTTTAATTTTTAATTTCCCTTGAAACAGCATACCCTAAAAGATAGCTTTACCCTCTCTTCGGTCGGACTGCACACAGGTCTCTTTGTGACCGCTACCTTCCGTCCTGCGCCGGAGAACACAGGCGTTTGTCTTCGCCGCGTGGACTTGCCCGGACAGCCTTGCCACCAAGCACTCGCGGAATATGTCTCCGCTACCGAGCGAGGCACCGTACTTGAACGGGGAAAATGGAAAATCTCCACAGTCGAACATGCCCTCTCTGCCCTCTACGCGCTGGGAGTCGATAACTGTATCATCGATGTCGATGCACCCGAAATGCCGATCCTCGATGGCTCTGCCAAACTCTTTGTGCAGGAGATCCAGCGTGTCGGCTTGGTCGAACAGGATGCCGAGCAACAGGTCTATGTCGTGCGCGAACCCATCGAGTATATATCCGAGCACGGAAACATGATGCGTATCGAGCCTTGCGACCATTACGAGATTGATGTCACCATCGCCTTCGACTCGCGGCTCCTCCGTGAGCAACATGCGACGCTGAAAAACCTCGCGGATTACCCCGTGGACATGGCGGCGGCGCGGACCTTCTGTTTCGTGCGCGAGATCGAACCCCTTCTCCGCGTCGGACTCATCAAAGGCGGAGACCTCAAGAATGCGCTTGTCATCTACGAAACCGAACTCTCCCAGGACGGAATGGATTATTTCTGCGACAAACTGGGGCAGCCGCATCTGGATGCAAAGAAACTCGGTTACCTCTCGCCGCTCAATTATCCCAATGAACCGGCGCGGCACAAACTGCTGGACGTCATCGGAGACCTCTCCCTCCTCGGGCTGCGGCTCCGGGGACGTGTCAAAGCCTATAAACCCGGACACACCTTCAATACCCAGTGCGTCCGCCGCCTCCGCAACCAGATCCTCTCAGAATAAACGAATAAATAGGAAAATGTGAAAATGAATAAATGCGAAAATAACATCTCTCCTTTAGCATATGTGAGCCCAAAGGCTCAAATCGGCAAAAATGTCACCATCGACGCCTTTGCCTATATCGACGATAATGTGATTCTCGGCGATAACTGCCATGTCTTCCCTTCCGCCGTCATCGGCGCTGTTCCGCAGGATCTCAAGTTCCGCGGCGAAGAGACGTGGACCGTCATCGGCGATAACTGTGTCCTCCGTGAGTTCGTTACCGTCCATCGCGGTACCGCCTCCAAAGGAAAAACGGTCATTGGCTCCAACAACCTCATCATGGCGTACTGCCATGTCGCGCACGATTGTGTCCTGCATGATAATATCATCATGTCCAATGCGACCCAGTTAGCCGGAGAAGTGGAAGTGGACGATTTCGCCATCATCGGCGGAGGTACACTCGTTCACCAGTTCTCGCATATCGGCTCGCACGTCATGATTCAGGGCGGATCGAAGATCAATAAGGACATTCCGCCGTACGTTATTGCCGCCAGAGATCCGATCGCTTTCTGCGGCATCAACTCCGTCGGACTCAACCGCCGCGGCTTTACGCCCGAACAGATACACACGATCCAGGAGACCTACCGCCTCATCTATAACTCAGGCTTGATCGTCTCCCAAGCGCTCGAACGCATCGAAGCGGAAATACCCGCTTCGCCCGAACGGGACCTCATACTGAATTTCGTACGTGCCTCCACAAGAGGTATCGTTCGTGCATAATACTATAACTTTCGGGTCAACCCTAGGTGATACCTAGGTGATACCTAGGTTATACCTAGGTTATTGTCGGCCCCGGAGTATGACGATAAACCAACGACAATATGGCAAAATTTAGTCTCACAGCAATGTTTGAGCGATTGACGGGCAAACTCAATCACAAAGATGAAGTTATTTTTCGAGGAACGCGCAGGTACGATGCGCGCGGCCGCGTCGTACTCGATAAGAGACACGCTTATACCCAGGTCGATAAACGGAACTTCAAGAAAAAACCGCCGCGGGGAGACGAAAAACGGAATATGGAACTCATGCAGCAGGCGCAACGTCTTACCAACCAACTACTCTCTTCCGATTCGACGGACCTGACGACTCTCCGCGCACGCTTTGACCGCCAACTGACTACAGGCAAACCCGACCCCGAAGCACCCGTCCTCAAGAAAACAGGCAAGCAGAAGATCTACACCCAGTTCGACCGCTTCCTCTATGCCCTCATCTATTCCCGCCTCCGCCAACAGGCACACGAGCAATAAAAACTAATGAGTAAATGAGTAAATGACCAACTATACATACATAGTATTGCTTATCCTTGCATTCTCCCTCTCCGCCTGCGGCGTGAAGAGCGGATATGTTACGGGCAAATATGGCACACAGCCGTTAAGCGGAGAGATTATTGACGCAGAAGTGAACGACTCATCCCAAACCCTCAAAGGCACCATGAGCCTTCTTTGGCATGCCGACACCCTGCGTATCACGCTCAACCAAGGGCGTCAGCTGCTCCGTGCCAAAGCAGACAAGGACACCCTCTACCTGTACGAAGCACCAAGAGACACAAAGAGCGCACTCCTGAACCAAGCAGCAAACGACACCACAAGGCGATATACATTCTATATCCCCACGCGCGAATTGTTCATCATCAAATACAACGACTCTCTCGTCTATCCCGTCATGCCGGCTACCGAACCATGCAACTATCCGTTAGAAATAAAAAGCATGAGCGCAAAGAATCTAAATAAGTACTATGAACTTAGACAACAAGGCATAGAACACCAGCAGAAAACCGGACTATGGGGCGGAGCTTTCAATGTAGAATATGAGCCTTTGGAGCACCGCGCGGGGACATATCTATTCAATGCCAATTCTTATGTTTTTGGCACTGATTGCGAATGCAGAACAGATTCTACTAATGTTCTATTATTACACATGGATGGTTCTTGGCAGCAGTATAAGTCAAATAAATTAGTGAATTGCGGTATAATGCGTAAATTCAAACTACCTAAAACATTTGAGGCATTTAGTTACAAAGGCAAAATCGTTTACTTCCAAGATACATCTTCTATTACTTTTCTTAATTATGCAGAACGAAGAACAAGAAGAGAGAAGAGTTCCATATGGAGTCCCAACGAATATAATCTTACTGGAAAAGTCAACTCTTCCGAATGCTCAATGTTTACGCTTTTTTCTTGTATACAAGACAGTATGATGAGGTATTTCTATGATGGTTACGATGAATCATATAAAAGAAATATTTTGATGTTAGAGGGAGCCTCTTGCGGTTGGATACAATATAGATAAGTAAAAATATCAACCGCCCGTCCTCACCTTTGTATAAGCCTGCTATAACTAATAACGAGGCATATACTTTGGAACTTTGGCATTCTGTCTATGGCTTAATGCGTACACAAGAAATACAAAATACTGACGAGCCAATAGAGACCACAGGTCTGCCGCAAGGAGTATATATAGTCCTCTATAAAGACCAGAACGGTACTATAATTGACCAAAAGAAAATAATGATAAATAATTAAATACACACATATAATTATGGAAAACGAAAAAATCCAAACAGAAGAACGTAGCCTCAATTTCATTGAGCAGATCGTGGAAAAAGACCTCGCTGAGGGAGTGAACAACGGACGTATTCAGACCCGTTTCCCGCCGGAGCCGAACGGATACCTGCATATCGGACACGTCAAAGCCATCTGCATGGACTTCGGCATCGCCGAAAAATACAACGGCGTCTGCAACCTCCGTTTCGACGACACCAACCCTGCCAAAGAGGACACCGAGTACGTAGAGACCATCGAACGCGACATTCGCTGGCTCGGATTCAAATGGGGCAAGATCTTCTATGCCTCCGACTATTTCGAGCAACTCTATGAACTTGCCATCCGCTTCATCAAAGAGGGCAAGGCCTATGTCGATGAGCAGACCGCGGAACAGATAGCCGAGCAGAAAGGTACGCCGACCGAACCCGGTGTAGCGTCCCCTTATCGCGACCGTCCGATCGAAGAGAACCTCCGTCTCTTCGAAGCTATGCAGGCCGGCGAGATAGAGGAAGGCAAGATGGTTCTTCGTGCCAAAATAGACATGGCGAACCCCAACATGCACTTCCGCGACCCGATCATGTATCGTATCATTACCTCCCATCCGCACCACCGTACGGGTCGCCGCTGGAACGTCTATCCGATGTACGATTTCGCACACGGACAGAGCGACTATTTCGAGGGTGTGACCCACTCCATCTGTACACTCGAATTTGAGGTACACCGTCCGCTCTATGACTATTTCCTGGATCAAATCACAGGAGAGAACTTCGCCGGACTCTCTCCTTACGGACCGGACTACCGTCCGAAACAGCGGGAGTTCAACCGTCTGAACATTACCTATACCGTTATGTCCAAACGCAAAATGCTCCAGCTCGTCAAAGAGGGTCTCGTAGCAGGTTGGGACGATCCGCGAATGCCGACCGTCTGTGGTCTCCGCCGGCGCGGCTATACACCTTCCGCCATCCGTACGTTCATGGACAAGATCGGTTACACCAAGGTGGAAGGAATGATCGACCAAGGGCTGCTGGAGCACACCATCCGCGAAGACCTCAAAGAGACCGCTCCGCGTGTATGTGCTATCTTCGATCCCGTCAAACTCGTCATTACCAATTATGAGGGCGAAGGAGAAACCATCGTAGCGGAAAACATCGACGGGCATGAGGAACTCGGTACGCGCGAAATGAAGTTCGGAAAGGAACTCTGGATAGAGCGCGGCGATTTCCTGGAGGAAGCGGACAATAAGTTCTATCGCCTCTCTCCCGGCGGACGCGAAGTGCGACTCAAAGCATCTTATATCATTCAGGCTACCGGCTGCGAGAAGGACGAAAACGGCAATATTACCACCGTTTATGCGACTTACGATCCCAACTCCAAATCGGGAACAGAAGGAGGCAACCGCAAGACCAAAGCAACTATCAACTGGGTGGAGTGCAACTCCTGCATCGATGCCGAGGTACGTCTCTACGACCGTCTTTTTGCGGTAGAGAACCCCTCTGCTGAAGAAGGAGACTTCCGTGACCTCCTCAACCCTGATAGCCTCAAGGTCGTTACCGCCAAAGTGGAAGGTTCCCTCCGCAGCGAGATGCACGAACCGGTACTCAAAGACGGAATCGAGCAAGAGAATCACTACCAACTCTTGAAACAAGGTTACTTCGTCGTGGATCCGGACACTACAGCAGAGAAGTTGGTACTCAACCGCACCTGCTCGCTCAAGGATAATTACCTAAAATAACTAGTAAACTAGTAGACTAGAAGACTAGTAAACTATCCCTCTGTCCTTATGCGCACCCGCATAAACCAAAATAAGGAGCAGATCTTCTGCGAATGGCGTCACCGTTGGGTGCGACTAACGCCCGAAGAGTGGGTCAGGCAACAGTTGCTTCACCATCTGGTGGAGCAACTGGACTATCCCGCTTCGCTCATCGCGGTAGAGCAAGCGATCTCTGTCGGAGAAACAAAGAAAAGGTGTGACGCAGTCGTCTATGCTAAGACTTCCCTCCCTTGTGGGGAGGGCAAGGGTGGGGTTGTGCCTCTCATGCTCATCGAATGTAAGGCAGAGACGGTGCCCCTTACCCAAAAAACGCTTGACCAAGCATTAACATATAATAGAAAACTTAACGTGCCTCACCTATTGTTATACAATGGAATACAGGCAATTTATGTGAATGGAAACGATCATCAATCTTCAGGATGCCCTCGATACGCCGACCTTCTACGGGGTCAATAATTCGAACATCCTCTGTCTCAAAAACCAACACCCCGATGTACGCATCGTAGCACGGGGATACCAAGTCAAAGTAACCGGTTCGGAAACCGCGATTGCTCATTTTCAGCACTCTCTCGCTCTCTGCGAGCAGTTCTGTATCCGCAATAACCGCCTCTCGGAACAAGACATCCTTATGCTCCTCCACGGCGATAAACCGCAGGAGCGGGCTACCGATAACTTGATCCTCCATGGTGTCAACGGCAAGTCCATCTATGCCCGCTCTCTCAACCAGCAGGCACTTGTCAATGCGTACGAAGAGAACGATCTTCTCTTTGCTGTCGGACCTGCCGGATCCGGTAAGACTTATACGGCAATCGCACTTGCCGTAAGGGCTCTCAAAAACAAAGAAGTACGGCGTATCATCCTTTCCCGACCCGCCGTTGAAGCCGGAGAGAAACTCGGTTTCCTTCCGGGAGACATGAAGGAGAAAATAGACCCGTATCTGCAGCCTCTCTATGATGCCCTCCAGGACATGATCCCAGGAGCGAAACTGACCGAATACATGGAGAAAGGAACGATCCAGATTGCGCCCCTAGCCTTTATGCGCGGACGCACACTCTCTGACGCCGTCGTCATTCTTGATGAAGCCCAGAATACTACGGCGCTCCAACTCAAAATGTTCCTTACCCGCCTTGGAATGGGCGGCAAAATGATCGTCACAGGCGATATGACCCAGATAGACCTGCCGCCTACCCAGAAATCGGGACTCCGCGACGCTCTGGAACGGTTCCAAGGCATCAAAGGAATCAAAATCATTACCTTCAACGAAAAAGACATCGTCCGCCATCCGCTGGTGAAACGGATCGTAGCGGCGTACGAGTCTAAAGACTGAACAGGTACTCCCAAGCCTCCTCGGCTTCCGCCTCTGTGATCACCTGGTTTATCACCGGTTCACCTATACCACGAATGAGTGTGCAGTTGATCTCTCCTGCATGCTCGTTCTTTTTGTCCTGCTTCATCAATTCAATCAACTTGCCTCGGTCGGAGCACTTGCACTCCGGCTTGCCGTAATAATGAATGACCATCTGCGTCAGCTGCTGCAATACCCCTTTGTCGCAACCCAACTTCACCACACTCAGGTACGTCTCTGCGACCATTCCGTATAACACGGCATAGCCGTGAGCTGACGGCTGATGGCTGACGGCTGATGGCTGATGGCTGACGGCTTCTATCGCGTGCCCGAACGTGTGACCGAAATTCAAAACCTTCCGCAGTCCTTCCTCTTTCGGGTCTGCTGCTACTATCCGCTCCTTCGCCGCCACGCAAGCCTCAATGATCGGTTCCAACTCCTCTATATCCATCTTCTCCAAATCATAACGCATCAACGCCTCCCAGAGCCGGTCCGAAGGCTGATGGCTGACAGCTGAAGGCTCTATCAGTCCCATCTTCACGATCTCCCCGAATCCGCTTAATAGCTCCTTCGCCGGTAGGGTCTCCAGCCATCCGGACCATATAATGGTCTCCACCGGCGGATAGAACGCACCGATCATATTCTTCATTCCCTTGTAATTGATTCCGGTCTTGCCTCCCGTGCTTGCGTCCACCATCGCCAGCAAAGTAGTCGGAACCGCCACCCAGTCGATCCCGCGTCTGTAGGTAGCTGCGGCAAAACCCGCTACGTCGGTCAATACACCGCCTCCGACGGCGACCAGCAGACCGCGCCGTGTAATGCCTTTCTCCAGCAACAAATCCCAAATCCGCTCTACCGTTTGGAGCGATTTGTCGTCCTCTGAAATAGATTCAAACCACGAAACAACCACGGAACAACCACGAGAAAACAACGAAAAACTACGCACGTGCTCGTCCACGATCCATACGACCTGATCCGGATCGTAATGACTCAAAATTGGCGATAATGCGCTCTGTATATCTTTGCAAAACATTTTTTTCTCTATTTTCGCTGCAAAGTTACAACATTTTTTGCGTATGTCAAAATTATTTTGTAATTTTGCGCAAATTTTGTGTACTATGCGAAAATTTCTAATTATATCCCTCCTCGCCTGTATGGCTCTTACTGCTTTTGCCGAGGATGTAGTCTATCTCACTACGGAGCAATTCCTCCAACGCGTCTGCGACTACCGGACAAGCAAGGGTGGCTGGGTCTATAAAGGCGATAAACCCTGCGTCATTGATTTCTATACGACTTGGTGCGGACCGTGCAAACGCCTTGCGCCGATCATGGAGGAACTCAGCCAGACCTATTGTGACCAAGTGTATTTCTACAAGGTCGACACCGAGCGTGAGCGTGAGCTTGCGTATATATTCAATATCCAGTCCATCCCGCAGGTCCTCTATATCCCTGTAGAAGGCAAACCCGCTTTGCTCAAAGGGCTCATGCCGAAAGAGAACATCGTCCAAATAATAGACGAGTTCCTCCTTAAACAGGACGCTGCGAAAACGGACGCTAAAACTGACACTAAAACAAACAACTAGCAGCTATGCAGGTTGAATTGATCCTTCTTATCCTGTCTCTCCTTTTCTTTGTCTCTATTTTTGCAGACAAGATCGGATATAAATACGGTGTACCGGCGCTCCTTCTGTTCCTGGCGGTCGGTATGTTCTTTGGCTCCCATACCATGACTTCCCTCTTCGGTATGGAGGGAGTAACGATTGATATTGGTAGCGCGCAGGCGCTCTCCACGGTCGCTATGTGTATTATTCTCTTCACCGGAGGAATGGAGACCAAGCTGTCGGACATCAAATCCGTCCTTGCGCCCGGTGTCACGCTGGCGACCCTTGGTGTCTTCCTGACCTGCGTTATTATCGGCGTCATCATTTATTTCCTTTACGGCTGGCTCTCTGCCCTCTCGTCTATGTCGATTTGGCTGGCGCTTCTCATGGCGGCAACGATGTCTTCTACCGACTCGGCGTCCGTCTTCTCGCTCCTTCGTACCAACGGAATAGGACTCAAACATAACCTCAGACCTCTCTTGGAACTCGAATCCGGAGCGAACGACCCCATGGCGTATGTCTTGACAACTACCCTGATCTCGGTCGTCGTCTCCGTCCATACGATCAAAGGGCTGGCTGCGCCGGTGACAGCACTGCCTATTATCCAGACGATCGTCATCCAGCTCGTTATGGGTACGGTCCTCGGCTTCGTCCTCGGAGAAGGGCTGGTCGCACTCATGAGAAGGGTCAAACTGGGCAACGAATCCCTCTATCCGATCATGATCCTGACCGCGTGTATCTTCATCTTTGCGATCACGTATTACCTGCAGGGCAATACGTACCTCGCGGTCTATGTCGGCGGACTCATCATCGGGAATAATAAGTTCACCCGCAAACGCCAGACCCGCTCTTTCTTCAACGGACTGACTTGGCTCTCCCAGCTTGTTATGTTCCTTATGCTCGGTCTGATCGTTAACCCGACCGACTTGCTGGACTACCATGTCTGGCTGCCGGGGTTGTTGATCTCGATTGCAATGATCTTTATTGCACGTCCTCTCTCGGTGTGGATCTGTATGCTTCCTTTCCGCCAATACCGCCAGCGCGATAAGTTGCTGCTCTCTTGGGTGGGACTGAAGGGCGCTGTGCCGATCATTTTTGCTATCATGTGCAAGGCGCAGGATGTGCCTTTTGCCGACTCGATCTTCAATGTAGTATTCCTCTGTACGATCCTTTCTCTCTTGGTTCAAGGTACTACCTTGACGTGGATAGCACGCAGACTGAAACTCGACCTGCCGCAAACGGAAACGCGCACCTTGGAGCATTTTGACATGGACCTGCCCGATGAGATCCAGTCCTCCGCGCGCGAGGTGGAGGTTACTCCGAAGATGTTGGAACCCGGGGCAACGCTCCGGGAGATGAAAATACCTCCGCATACCCTGATCATTATGGTCCGCAGGGGCGAAGACTTCTTCGTCCCCACCGGAACTTCCGTCCTGCAGGTCGGAGACCAACTCCTTGCTATCAGCGACCAGGATGCCGAAGCTACGTACCAGCACATGATCTCCGATGCGGAGGAAGAAGCGCTCTGGCGTGCCGAAGTGCGCCAGCGTGCGCATGAACGCTGGCTCCGTGTCACCCGATGGATGCATAAAAAATAAATCACCAATTACCAATTACCAATTATATGAAGACTACCGTTTTTCTCACCGGAGCCACCGGCACGATGGGTTTCGCCGGAATGACCGAGATACTCCGTTACCCGGACCGTTACGACCTCCGTATCCTTGCCCGACCCAGCAAGAAAAATAAAGAACTGCTCGCGCCTCTCTCCTCTTGCAACCCCCAACTGTCCATCGTCTGGGGCGATCTCACGAACTATGACGATGTCCTTCGCGGTGTCACGGGCGCAGATATAATCCTTCATGTCGGCGGCATGGTCTCGCCCCAAGCGGACTACCGACCTAAAGCAACTTTCCGCACGAATATAACTGCGGCGCAGAATATTACCAAGGCTGTACTGGCTCAACCCGAGGACAAGCAACCCAAAGTGGTTTATATCGGTTCGGTAGCGCAGATGGGAGACCGCCGTGAACCTCTTCATTGGGGCAGGGCAGGAGACCCGATCTGCGTCTCTGCCTATGACCATTATGGTGTCACCAAGGCGATGGCGGAACGGATCATTACCGATTCGGGCATCAAGACCTGGGTCTCTCTGCGTCAGTCCGGTATTCTCTATCCGGCGATCCTGAAGAACTACGACCCGATTATGTTCCATGTTCCGATCCGCGGCGTGCTCGAATGGGCTACTGTCGAGGATAGCGGACGGCTGCTGGAGCGCGTCTGCCGGCCCGAAGTGCCGACAGAGTTCTGGAACCGTTATTATAACATCGGCTCCGGTGACCAATACCGGCTCTCGAACTATGAGTTCGAAGTGCTGCTCCTCGACGCCATCGGATGTCCGGCGCCGGAGAAGATCTTCAACGCCAATTGGTTTACCACCCGCAATTTCCACGGTATGTGGTATATTGACGGCGACGTGCTGGAATCTTATCTTCACTTCCGCGCGAACGTGCCCGTCAAGGAGTATTTCGCGCAGATGGCAAAAGCACCTTCGCTACCGGCGGGAATCAAGTTCGCCGCCAAGACCCATATTGCCAAACTCTTCCCTCATTGCGTCAAAGCCGCCATGTGGTTTATGGCAAACAGCAAAGAGCACGGCACCCAATGGTGGATCAAGCAAAGTACCAAGGGACAAAGTACCAAGGGACAAAGTACCAAGGACAAAGAGCGTGCCCTCCAGCGTGTATCGGCTTATTACGGCTCGCTCGAAGCCTATCGCGCAATACCCGACTGGGCGCATTTTGACCTCTCGCACCCTTCTACGACGCCCGTACTGCTCGATCACGGCTACGACGAGTCCAAGGATGTGGACACCCTCACCGACGCGGAGCTGCAGAAAGCGGCAGCCTTCCGCGGCGGTAAGTATCTCGGCAACGATACCTGGGAAGATGCGCACGGACGTTCATTCCATGCCTCGCGCCGTCTGGTCCTCCTCGGCGGACACTGGTCTCCGTACGACATGCCGTTCCCATATGAGGGAGAGCCATCAGCTATCCCCTGGCATTGGGACGAAGTGGCAAAAGAAAACCCCTTCTTTGCGCAACTATGGGCACCGCTGCATGACCCCTCGGAGAACAACATCTACGGTCCTGAGATCTTCGACGGCTGGGAGAAGTAAGTTGAAAGTTGAAAGTTGAAAGTTGAAAGAAGTTGAAAGTTATTTATGTATTTCGATGAATTAGCACTTTCTGACGAAGTCCTGGACGCCCTGTGGGACATGCATTTCGATACATGCACGCCCGTCCAGGAGCAGACGATACCTGTGATCTTGGATCGGCGGGATGTTATTTCTTGTGCCCAGACCGGCACAGGAAAGACCGCGGCGTATATCCTGCCGCTGTTGACCAACCTCGCCTTCGACGACCACGACCCCGACAAACTCAATGCGATCATTATGGCGCCGACGCGCGAGCTCGCGCAGCAGATAGACCAGCAGATGGAGGGATTCGGTTTCTACGTTCCCTTCTCCTCCGTCGCTATCTACGGCGGACGGGATAACGGCGCGTGGGGAAACCAGGTCAACGGATTGCAACGAGGAGCGGACATCGTCATTGCTACGCCCGGACGGCTGCTGAGCCAGATGAACATATACGATATTGACTTCTCCGGCGTCAAGTATTTTATCCTCGATGAAGCGGACCGGATGCTGGACATGGGTTTCTATGACGACATCATGACGATCGTCCGCCGGCTGCCTGCAGACCGCCAGACCATTATGTTCTCCGCTACTATGCCGGAGAATATCCGCCGCATGGCGCGCGCTATCATGCGCGATCCGGTGGAGATCAAGATCGCCGTCTCGCGGCCGCCGGAGACGATCACCCAGCGACATCTCTTCCTGGAGGAGACCGACAAAGTCGAAGCCGTCCTCTCCACTCTACGCAGTCATCATTCAACCTTAAAAAAGGTCATCCTTTTTGCGGGCAAGAAACAGCGCGTGAAGGAACTCACGCGCACGCTACGCGCGCTCCATATTGACGCGCGCGCAATGCATTCCGATCTGGAGCAGCAGGAGCGAGACCAGGTCATGCTTGATTTCAGAAATGGCAAAGTGGCGGTGTTGGTCGCTACCGATGTCGTTGCGCGGGGCATTGACGTCAACGATGTGCCGCTCGTCATCAATTATGACGTGCCGCATGACCCGGAAGACTACGTCCATCGTATCGGACGGACTGCCAGAGCTGAAAACAGCGGAGAAGCCCTGACCCTGGTCTCCGCCGCTGATAGACATTATTGGTCGAAAATAGAATCGTTTCTCAAAGGTGACGGATCCGCCACTCGTTCGGATAAAGGTTATTCAGCCGGTTCCCGACATTCTTCGCGAAACCGAGGGGCACACCCTCGTAAGTCAGGAGGACGAGCCCCAAAGGCACGTCGCTCAGACTCAAAGCCTCGCAACGCAGGTAACTCAAAGCCTGCTCGCGGCTCAAACTGATATTCGGGAACGCCTCTTTCCGCAACTCTTTCGCCATACTCAGGCTATGCTGCGGCGCAATCCCCTTGCCGCGCTCTTCGCCGATGCCGAACCCCGTCGAGATACAGGTCATTCGGGTGCCTAACCAATCAATGATCTCTTTCCATTTCAACGGATAGGCGGTGGCAAAACGGTCCGAATAGCGGATTGCCCACTCGTCCGGGTGCTGCAACCAGCTCCGCATAGCCGCCATGTATTCGGGATGAGCCATAGGCGTGTCGCGCTTCGGAGCCTTGATCTTAGCGGGATCCAATGCCTCGCGCTCGCTCTTGCGGATGGCGCACAGGTAGAAACCCTCGCCTTTGGTCTTATGCGGATAGAAATGGTATCCTGCGCGCCCTTCGGTGATGCCCCATTCCGGCTCGTAATCCACCTCGAGCACTTCTCCGCCCAAGATGTCGCATAGCCATTCCACGTTCTTCTCGTTCTCTTCTTCGTTGAACGTGCAGGTGCTATAGACCAGTAAACCGCCGGGTTTGAGCGCGTCCCAAACGTCCATCAGAATGGACCGTTGGCGCTCTGCGCAGAGGATCACCGTCTTCGGACTCCATTCCTCGCGCGCCTGCGGATCCTTGCGGAACATACCTTCTCCCGAGCAGGGCGCATCCACAACCACGCAGTCGAAGAGGTGCTTGCACCGCTCGCCGAACTCCTCGGCGGTGTTATGGGTGACGACGGTGTTGCCGTTGCCCCATTTCTGGATATTCTCCGATAAGATGAACACGCGCTGGCGTACGACCTCGTTGCTCACTAATAGTCCGTCGCGACCGAGGTATTCGCTGATCAGCGTACTCTTGCCGCCCGGAGCAGCACATAGATCCAATACAAGCGACGAACTGTCCAGGTATTGCTCCAGTACCTGCTGGAGAAACATCGAACTGGCTTCCTGCACATAGTAGCAGCCGGCGTGAAAGAGGGGGTCTAAGGTGAACTGCGGACGGACGCTGAGATAATAGCCGTCTATATGCCACGGCACCTCCTCGGTGTCGCCCTCAAAGGTCAGCACGTCGAGCTTGCTGTTGAGGCGAATGGAGGTCACGGGCTCGGTCTCGAGCGCGCGTATGAGCAGCTCCGCTTCGGTTCCGAGCAGCTGTCGCATAGACTCTATGAAATCAACAGGTAACATAAATCGGCTGCAAAGGTACTGCTTTTTTTGCAAATATGCAAATAAAATCCCGCCTACTTTGTTTTTTTTCTTATATATCTCTTGCGTAATTCCGAAAAAAGTCGTACCTTTGCAGCGATTTTTGATAAACACTTTGATTAGGATTCATATGCTTACGCACTGCACATACGGCGCTCATAGCCAACGAAATACCCCTGCTGCCATATGGAGGAGGTATTCGCATACCTCGCCTCCGCAGTCATATTGTAAGCAACCCACAGACCAACGCAACGCTATCACAGGCGGTGCCCGCAATTCGCGGGTGCCGCTTGCGTGTATATATTGATAATTTTTGACTACCATACATAATGAAGAAAATCTACATTCTGCCACGCATAGAGACCGTGGCAACCACTCCGCAGCAGATGCTCTGCGCCAGCGGAGGTATCAAAGCACAAATCTCCGGCTATAAAAAGAACACTGGCGGCTTTTTTATGTGGCTGGCAGGCGCGGTGTGCTCGTCGCTGCTGTTCTTGGGAACGGCTTGTTCTACCAATAACCCTGACCAGCCCAAACAGCAGGCGGAGCTCAAGCCCCGCACGCTGATAGTGACGCAGCAAGCCGTCAGCAAGGTCACACCTGCATCAGCCGTCAGACGTCTTCCGCAGGCTACCATCACGGAGAACGGGGATGTGCTGGATGCCCTATGGAGCATTGGCGACGAGGTGTTCTACCGCAATCTGAGCCGCAACGAGTACATTGACCCCCAAGAGGGCCCAGTGGATCTCTCCGGCACGCTCAGTGCGGACAAGGCGGAGCGTATTGCGTCGTTTGTCGGGGACAGGGTTTGGTGCACCGCGTCAGACCAATTGGCGCTTATCTATCCGGTGCCGGATCCGGCGGACTTCACCTTCCACGATAGCCCTCTGTCTGCGGAGTACACCATCTCCGTAGCCGGACAGAACGGAACGTTAGCAAAGTTGGCGAAGGATTTCCACCATATCTATGGTATCGCGAGCGTGGTGTCCGTCACGGAGACGACCGCCAACGCGGAGCTGGCTGAGATGAAGAGCCTGCTCACGGTTTGTAAGTTCTCGTTCGTGGATGAAAATGACAAGCCGCTCCCAATAAGCTCGCTTGAAATCAGCATTGTTGGTGGTGCCTATGACGGCACCTATCCGCAGCAGGGCACGGTGTCCATCGCGCAGAACAAACCGACATCGAACGTCTCCGTAGATCCGGTGTGGGAAATTACTGGCGGCAAGCCGCTTACAATTACCACCCCTATAGGCACTAACCCGACGGAGGTCTATGTTGCGCTGTTCCCTATTGATGACGAAGATGGCGTAATTTACAATTTCACCGTCACCAGTACCACCGACAACGCCACCACAAACGGCACCTACATCGGCACGGCGAAAGCCGTCCTTAAAGAAGGCGAGTTTGTGCCTGCCACCGGGCTAAGGCTCGAAAAGCAGCCGTAGAATCTCAAAGCTGACAGCTGAATGCTGACAGCCCAAATACGATCTTTGACATATTGGATTACCGATGCTGAAGCCACAGCTTCATGACGGGGTCTGCAAGAAAAAGTCCTTGTTCTGTAGAAACAATGAAATCCCGCTCAAGCATTACTTTTTGCATCTTCGCTACATTGGATTTAGTGCCCAAACCATATTTGGAGAGCACTTCTTGGGAGGTCCATTGCGTATGCTGACCATCTACAATGGCTCGCAGCAGATTGAGTTGATACGATGTCAGACCACCTGTCTGCTCCATAAATAGCGGAGTGCATTGCATGAGCAGATCATTGATACCGGCTTCTAACGCTTCGTCATCTACAGTTTTCTCCGTATTGAGCATCACATCCCATGACAATTGTTGTACATAGGAAGACTGGTTTCCTACGATGTCACATATCTGCCGGACATAGGTATCGCTGATAGTCAGGTCTTTCTTTTCGAATTTGGACTGAATGAAGGGTATCCAGTCTTCTGTGGGAATAGGTTGCAGGTAGTTAGGTTCTCCGAACTGATAGAATGGCATGCGCTTGTTCTGAAATAGTTGGTTCATCATGTGCTGGCGGCTACCGAACAGGCAATAGGAAGCATGTGTGTGATGCTGCCATACTCCGCGCATACGTTTCTGTACTAACAGACTATCTGGCCACTCGCCTACCTGCTGAAACTCATCTATGCAGACCACGATATGCTTACCTATGTGATTCGCCATCCGTTCTGGCAGGGATAGGATTTCCTCAGGGGAATATTCTTTTGGGGTAATTCCTAACGATATAGAATATTCTGTGCTTGGGTCGGGATTAATAGATAGCTTAGGAGAAATACGTGTTAAGAATTGACGTATATTATCCAAAGTGTGTTCTATCTTTGAACCGGTCTGCATCATAATGGCTTCAGCAAACTTGTTATAGAAATCATATTCCGAGCGGCAGTCATAGATGTCCATATACACAGTTTGGACGATCTCTTTATCCACCTCTTGGGCTACATGTTTGACAAGCGATGTCTTTCCCATTCGTCGGGGAGAAATCAAAATAACATTCAGTCCGTTCTCGAAATTCATTTTCAGACGGCGTGTCTCACGAACTCGGTCTGTAAAATTATCACCTCCTACAGACACTCCATACAAAAATGCCGGCTTCGCTTCTTTTTTCATCGTATTAATCTTTTAATTTACAAACAATTAGGTGGTTTACTAAACGGTGGTCCACCAATTGGTGAACTCTATTCGGCTGCAAAAGTAGTAAAAATAAATGATATATGCAAGTAATTCCGCAAGAAATGCATCTTTTTAGTGCAGATTTTACAGAAATATGCATTTTTTTAGTGCAATCAGGTAATCCAATGTCAATAATAGCCTATGGGTATAGCAAGGGTATAGTAACCCTATACGAAATGTACTATTATTAAGATTGCCGCCTCGCGGAAGAATAACTGTCACCACCGAGAGACAAACGGGACACAAGCGAGACACAAGCGGCACAAGAAAAAGGCAGAAAAATGTACTCTGATTAAGAAAAGAAACAAATATTAACAAATAAAAAACAAACAACATTTATGAAAACAGAAACGACAGTCGGAAGACTGCTTACTCACTTTTCGGAGTGGCGCGAGAGTGGCAACCAAAAGTGGCGCGAGAGTGGCGCGAGAGTGGCTGGAACAGACACTGCGACAGAGCGCGCGCAAGAGGCGTTGCAAGAGACGCGCAAGAGACGCGCAACATACGCCGCGAGAGTGGCGGCTATGCTGCTCTTACTCTGCACCACCGCTCTACCCGCATGGGCATGGGATAGGATAAGGGATGATGAAGGCGGAGGGACAGTGCGATACAGGGGAGAGAGTTTCAAAATTGGGTCTCAGGGTTATTCGGGCTCTTTCGAGACAAAGAAAACGTTCAATCCTGATAACAACCAATTCTATTGGGAATTCACCGTGTTTGCGGGTTATGGTGATTACTTCAGTGTATCACATATGGATTGTGTGTATAGTGGAGAAATCTATGTGATGACTGCTGACAGTCAGGCACATTCGATAGCCAATTGGAAGAAAAAACATGGTGAATGGCAAGCAGTATCCTATAGTATCACCGACAGCACATGGGGCTACATCCATGCTTCCAATTTATCCAATTATAGATATATAACCATACAATATATGCCTTCCTCCAGAGCCTTTGAAGATGGCGTGAAGTGTATTATGATGAAAGAGAACGCAGAGGAAAATATTTGGCACAGCTTGGCGTGGGTGCAATGGGACAAGGACATCAACTGCACGGCGCTCAAAGAGGGTTATCCGATGCCGAAGCTCTCTTCCGTATCATGGGGCACGGACGGCTCTTTTCGGGGCGTGGCGATGGATGTGCCGGACAAACGCTCCGACAACCGCTTCAAGCAGTCGTACGAAGTGAGGGCGTATTTCTACGATAGCGTAGAGATGAGCACTTACCAGTACTTCTACACCACCTCCAGCAGCAATGTGCATATCACCGAAAAGAGCGGCGGCAAGATGGATGTAGAGTGGAAATCCTGGCTCCGCAGCCCCAACGCAGGGCATGCCGAGTACGCCTACACCATGCCCGTCTATCTGAAATACCGAGGCGGTATGCATGTGAACTTGGGCGGGACCCTTGCGCATGACAACTACCTCAACCAGCCGTATATCACGGGCACTTATATCCAGCCCTACACACGCCCTATATCGGTAAGCACCGACTACAACAAATGGACCAAGGAGGTGACCGTCAGTTGGGAAAGAAACGAGACCGAGACCGCCTACGACGGCTCCACGACCAAGGAAGTCAGCTGCCGCACGGACGGCAAATGGTATGTGATCCGCTACGAGCCGGGCAAGCCCAATGACTACACCCTTGTCAATACGCTGAACGGCAATGCCTCCTCCCTGAAAATGACCGACAGCAATATTGAGTACGACAAGAAATATACGTATCGCGTCATCTTCCTGCCGGATATCTTGGAGAGCACGTACAAGGACAAGTTGACGCAACTGCCGGGCTACCAGCGCACCCGCAACGACTACGACCTTTGGATGGAGACAGACGAGGTAGAGACGAAGATGGAGGTGAAGATCGAACTCTGGCAGGACATGAAATACACCGCAGCGGTGCGTCTGAAATGGAACTACGGCATCGAGTTGGATGACCTGACTTGGCATATCGACTACCGCGATGCGGGCAGCAACAAGGCATGGCAGACGCGGAGCGAGGCACCTGTGGTGGACAAGAATCAGTCCGAAGCGATGCTGGATATTACCGGCAGTTCGGTCTGCGAACCGAAAGAGTACCGCGTGCGCGTCTCTATCAACGGACGGGTGCTCTATTCCAATATCGCTTCCACCTCCGTGCCCGACAGCACTTATATCAGCGAGGTGGTTGCCTCTACGGGTACGGAAGAGAGTTCCGTGACCGTCAAATGGAAAGTGGTGAGCCCTGACAGGCAGTATGACATCTGGTACCGCGTGCTCCGCCGCGTGATAGGCGACAGCGAATGGACGCTGCTCACGGACGACAAGCACGGCACCGCCTCCGAATATACGTTTACCGATACGCGCGCCGTGGCAGGCTCGTACTACGAATACTCGGTAGAGGCGTACGGCGCGCAATGCGAGGCGCAGCTCACGAAGAAGAACGAAGTGATTGCTCCGGGCTTCAGTCAGGCAAACGCCACGATCACCGGACATGTCTCCTTCGGCACGGGTACGGCGGTGCAGGGCGCGAAGGTACAGCTCTACAACGTGCCTACGGAGGAGAACGATATCCTACCGCAGTATTTCTCGCGCTATATCAGCGGCGCGGGCAAGGGTCTGCAATGGAGAGGCGACTCGACGCGCTATGCCTCGGTGCTGAACGGCGGCAAGGGCGTGACGCTGCAGCTATGGGCACGCCCGAGCAGCTTCGGTGCCGACCAGCAGCAGCTGCTGCAACTCACGAACGCAATCGAATTGGGAATCCGGCGCAGCGAGGGTGTGTTCCACCTCTACGCCATCGACCGCTCGAACGGCGCCACCGACCTCACCGAGTTCCCCTCGCTGACGTTCTCCGCGACCGACTTCACCCATATCTCGGCTGTCTATAGCGGCGGCAAGTGGCGTTTCTACATGGGCACGGACAGCCTGCGCACCGACAGTATGCAGGTGGCTAACAGCGGCTGGCAAGCCATCCAGACCGCCGGAACGCTGACCTTCAGCATCGGCGGCGACAACCGCGCAGCGGGAAGCGCCTACACCGGCAGCGTGGACGATGTGCGCCTATGGAGCCGCGCCCTTCCGCGCAAGGAGATAGAGAACAACTACTGCCGTATCCTCGGCGGCACGGAGAAAGGTCTGTTCCTCTACTGGCCGCTCGACGAAGGACTGCGCGTCGTGAAATACGCCTTCGATGTAGCCTGCCAGGAAGGTATCTACCAGCTCAACCACCCCGAGGTAGGTGCGAACGTGATCCCCACTACCGATGTGCCGAAGCGCCTCGGTCTGTACGGACTGACCGACAGCGAGGGCGACTACATCATCCGCGGCATCCCCTTCCAGCAGGGCGGTACGAACTACAAGATTGCGCCCGAGTTGGGCATCCACCGGTTCAATCCCGAGAAACGCTCGATGTTTGTCAGCCCCTCGTCCCTTACGGCGAACAATATCGACTTTGAGGACGTCAGCTCCTTCCCCATGCGGGGACATGTCTATTACGCCGGCACGAACATCCCTGCCGAGGGCGTCCGCTTCTATATCGACGGCGAGTTGGTGACCGCCAACGGCAAGGTGAAAGAGACCGATGCGGAGGGTCGCTATTCCATCAGCGTGCCTATCGGCGAGCACTACGTCGAGGCAAGTCTGGAAGGACACACCATGGTAGCCGGCGGCAGGTACCCCCTTACCGGCACCTATAACTTCACCGACGAAGTGCAGTACGACTTCTTCGACTCGACGCTTGTCAATTTCGCAGGTCGTATAGGCGGCGGTACGGTCAACGACACGCTGCCTGTCGGCTTCGGGCTGTCGAAGAACAATATCGGCGTGGCGACCATCACCCTCGGTCTGAACAACGCCAACCTCTCCTTCAACCGCCAACAGCCCAAGGTGACCGAATATGCTACTACGGACCGCTTCTTCGCTTCCGACACCGCGTCTATCCGGAGCCATGCTTCTACCGGTGTTGGGGAATTGTCCCGCTATATTACCATCACCACGGACTCGGCGACAGGCGAGTTCTCCGCCCTGCTTCCGCCGCTCAAATATATCACCAAGAGTATTAAGATAGACAAGAACAGCAAAGAAATAGCGTTCACCAGCTTGCCGGAGATCGACCTGACCAACCCGAGAGCAGAGCGGACGGATTCTCTCCGGACGACCAATGCACAAGGCGACTCCGTTACGCTGAACTACACGTACAACACCAAGATGGTGCAGACCTATTTCGCCCGTCCGCAAGTGGATGTGGTGCAAGTAGGAAATCCCGCCGGTGCGTTCGGTATGGACTCCATCATCGTGAAGCTGGACGATGTAGTAAGCGACACCCTCCGCCAACTCTATACGATAAATGGCGACACTGTGGCTTACCGCTTCGGCTATCCGGTCTATCAGATGCTGGATGCTGTAGAGTACGCGATCCACGCCTACGAGGCATATACCAACTACGACGGTGCTGCACCCGTGACGGATACGCTGAACCTCAACGGTCAGGAACTGGTCATCGGCAATGAGATGAGTGCCACCCAGTCCGTCATCTACGATGCACCGGAGGACTCCACGCAATATACCCCCGGTAAGGTCTATCAGATGCAGCACGACCCGATTACGCTCGACAAGAACGGCCGTGCCCGCGTGCAGTGGACAGTAGGTTTCCCGAACATCGTCTCGCCCTTCACGCGTCAGTTCTATATCAACCTCACCCGCGACGACCGCACCTATACGCCCTTCCGCATGGACGCGGTGGTATTGGGCTCGCTCACCACGGGTAACAACTTCGTCACCCAAGGACCGGACAATGTGCAGTTCATCCTGCGTGACCCGTACGGCGCGAACTCCAAGACCACCCTCAAGACAGGTAAAGTATTTACCAAAACGAAATACTATACCTATCAGAGATCGGGAGAGCATTCGCTGATGGTGGATTGGCTCGCCGGAGCGACAGTCATTACCGCAAAAGGATTAGGTGTAGCCCTTATCAGTTCAAGTGAAGTACATACCGATGTTAATACCGGAGTGAAGTCTAACTGGAAATATACGCACAAAAAAGACTCCATGTTCATCGAGACTACGGTGGAATCCATTTCCACCAGCGACAAATATCCGTACGTAGGTGCCATGGGCGATGTGTATGTAGGTACGTCCAATAATATCCTCGTCGGCACCTGCCGGAAGGTACATATCAAGAAGAATGTGCAGAGCGGCAAGTACGAAATCGTATTGGAGGACGCATTGGCATTGGGCACACAGATCAAGACTATGTTCGCCTATTCGCAATACGAATTGGAGAAAGTGATGATTCCGAAATGGAAAAGCCAGCGCAAGCAGTTCCTCACGCAAGTAGCGTCGAAGGAGGCAGCCGAGAGCTACGTCAATCACGGCAAGTCCGCCAAATGGTTGACATGGCTTGATCCTTCCGCCTCCAACTACGGCGAAAAGGGCACTTATCTCTTCGTAGGTCCGGAGCATCCCGAGAAGGACGAGCGGGACAGCGTAGAGTGGTGCAACGAGCAGATAGAGGCGTGGGAAAACTGCATCCGGCGAAACGAGGAGGCAAAGATCAACGTGATGGACAGCCAGACGCCGAAGAACTACTCCATCGACGGTGGTAGCAGCCGCACCTTCACCTACCGCAACGACACCACCGGCCTTGACCAGATTCAGACAGACTATACAATCCAAGCCGTAATAGGCTGGAAAAACAACTGGAACATCAGCGACTTTATAGATGTAGGTGTCATAACAAACCTGCAGAACACAGTAGGCGGCGGTACTATCTCCGGAACGGGTAAAGATTCGACAAACTATACCGAGTGGGATTACGTTCTTGCTGACGGCAACCGCGATGCGGACCCTCTTCGGCGGTCAGACCTACAACCCCTACGAGCCGGCTGATTCGACCCATTACTACAAGCCCAACGGGCAGCCTCTGCCTTTAGGCAACGGTTCTGTACGGATGGAGGAACCGCGTATCAGCATCGGCGACGGCACCGGCAATCCCGGCAAGAGCCTTACCCTGACCGACATCCCCGCCGGGCAGAGCGTGAACGCCGTGCTCTACTGCTCCAACATGAGCAACTCCAACCAAGGCAGGAACTTCTGCTACGACTTCGGTATCTCGGAGAGCACGAACCGGAAAGGTCTGGAGATCCTCATGGACGGCACGCCCGTTAACGGACGCTCTATCCTCCTGAACCAGAACGAGACTGCGCAGAAAGTGATTTCCATCCGTCAGACCGACGAGTCGATCCTCGACTACGACAGCATCGAGATATGGTTCATGTCGCAGTACCAGCCGAATGTTATCTACGACAAGGTACTGCTGAGCGTACACTTCCAGCCCTCGTCCTCTCCGGTGACCCTGACGGCGGAGAACCCGGTGCTCAACACTGACGTGACGACGGGCAACGGCAAACTGCAGCTCAAGCTGTCGGGCTTCAACCGCCATTTCCGCAATCTGAAGGAGATAGGCGTGCAGTACCGCTTCGCGGGCAACACCCAGTGGAGTGACCTCTACGCCTGGGCAACGAGTGTGACGGACACGGCGGGCTCCAACCGCACGCTCCTGCCCACGGAGGGCGACCTGTGGATGACGCTCGACATGCTCCAGGACATCTATTACCCCGAGGGCAAGTATGAGTTCCGCGCGTACACCACCACGCCTTACGGCAAGGACCCGATACGCGCCTACAGCGACGTGGTGACCGTCATCAAAGATATGAAACGTCCGCGTCCGCTTTACACGCCTGCGCCTGCGAACGGTATATTAGGTATAGGCGAGCAGCTCTCGGTAGAGTTCAACGAGGACATCATCCCCGGCTATGTGGGCAGCTCCAATATCGTGATTACCGCCCGGCTGAACGGCAAGCCGATCGACCATGAGGTGTCGATGCGGCTCAGACCTTACGGCGAAGAGGTGAGGACGGACAACCCGCTCTTCCTCAGCGGTAACTTCGCTATGGAGTTCTGGCTCAACCCCCACGAAAGCGGCACTATCCTGCACCAAGGGAAAGGGGATGGCAACTTCGGGCTCTCGATAGACCCGAACGGCTATGTGGTAGTCAATATCGCCGGCGCCAAATACACTTCCGAGAAAGCCGTTCCGATGGACGAATGGATGTTCGTCGCCATGAACTACCGCGCCGACTCCATGCTCTTCAACATGGTAGCGCAGTACGACACGACGACCCTTGACCTGTTCACCGGACAGACCGTCTCGGAGGTAGAGATAGACAAAGCGGACTACCGCGACGACAACTACCTGTACCTCGGTCCTATCGACGCGAACATCCACGACCTCGCGATCTACAATATCTTCCGCGACCTGAAGGAAGCGAAAACCGACAAGTATGTGTCCAAAGACACCTACACCTACGGTCTGACCAACTACTGGCACATGAACGAGGGTCACGGCTTCGTGGCGGCAGACACACGCCGCACGCATAACTTCACCGGCAAAGACGCATGGGACATCCTCAGCAAAAACCTCTCCGCCCGTATGGACAGCACCGCCGGCATGCAGGCGGACATCTCGCACATCACCACCGGCTTCAACGACAGCTATGCCATCGAGCTATGGTATTATCCGACGATAGGAACAGATACCGTCTTCGAGACCGCCGTGCCTTCCGTGGCAGGCGACCTGCAGGCGCAGTCCGAGAAGCTCTGCCTGCGCTACGACACGGCGCAGAACCTCGTGTTGGACTACGGCTTGAAGTCACGGACAGTAGCCTCCCATACTGATTTCCCGGAGATCGTCTATGGCTGGCACCACTTCGCGCTCAACGTGGTACGCGGACAGGCGGCTTCGTTCTACCTCGACGGGGCACGCACTGCCGTCATCGCCGAGGCGGATGTACCGAACCTGAGCGGCTCGGCACTCGTCTTCGCCAAGAACGCGGAGTATGCCTTCATCGATGAGGTGCGTATATGGAAAGCTACGCTCTCCGAAGACAGGCTTTTGAGCAATATGTACAACACCATCGACACCGCCAAGGTCTATTCGCAGGGCTTAGTGGGGTACTATCCGTTTGAGAAAGACAGCACCATCAACGGCGTGGACACCAAGGGCTTCACGCTGCAGAACATGGCACCCGTCTCCATCTACGGCAATGCGGGCGATATGCAGTCCACTCGTCATACGTATGTAGCCAACACCCCGCCGCTCAAGCGCGCACCCTCCGAGACCGTTCTCACGGCAATGCCGGTAGCGTCCGAGCGCAAGGTGGTCATCAATCTCGCTGAAACGGAAGTCACCGCGCGCGACCTGGAGGGCACGACGCTCAACATCACCCTGACGGATGTACACGACCTCAACGGCAACACCTCCGAGCCGATCAAATGGACAGCCTACGTGCAGCAGAACACACTCCTCTGGGGTAAAGACTCCGTCAATATCACCAAGCAGTACGGCGAGGACTACACCTTCGATGTGACCATCGAGAACAAGTCCGGTCAGACCGAGTACTACACGGTGGAGAACATGCCGACGTGGCTGAGTCTGGTAAACGACGAAGCCGTCAGCTATCAGCCTTCAGCCGTCAGCGATGTCCAGCCGCTCAAGACCAAAGTGTTGCGCTTTGCGGTCAATCCGCTCGTACCGGTAGGCAACTACGAAGCGACGATAGGCGTGCAGGGCAACAAGGGCATCCTCGAACCGCTCCGTATCGTCATGAAAGTGCGCGGCGAGACGCCTAACTGGACCGTTGACCCGACCAAGTACGACCACTCCATGACCATCATCGGACAGGTTTACCTCAGCGGTATCCTGATGGAGAACCCCGAGAGCATGGTGGCTGCCTTCATCGGCGGCGAGTGCCGCGGCGTGGCTGCACCGAAGAAGATACGCGGCGCGGCGTACGAGACCCTGATCATCTACGGCTCCGACACTCCCGACGCCGACCAGAACCAACCCGTCTCCTTCCGTATCTGGGATGCCTCCAAAGGCATCGCCTATACCGATGCGAATATACAAGTACCAAGTGACCAAGTACCAAGTTACCAAGTACCAAGTGACCAAGTGATTTTCCGTCAGGACACGATGATCGGTAATTTCAACACACCGGCTATCTGGACCAAGTCCGACCGCGTGGAGCAGCTCATTCCGGTACACGAGAACTGGAACTGGATCGCCTTCGGCGTAGAGCCGCCGTCGGTGTACTGCGACCTCGTCTTCACGCCCCAATACAAGGGCTGGAACGTTCTTGTCAAGGATCAGGAGACCTTCAGCCAGAGCTCCGGCTCGATCTTCAACGGTCCGCTGAAGCTTGCGGTGAACAGGATGTACAAACTGCGTATCCTGCGGACGACCAAGACGGCGAACGCCACCCTCGACCCGCAGCTCTCCGTTAGCGGCAAGCGGCTGCCTTCCGACTCGATGGAAGTACGAATAGAGCAGGGTTGGAACTGGTTGCCTTATACGCCGCTGTCAACCATGACGGTGGACGAAGCCCTTGCGGGCGTGCAGCCCAAGTGGGGCGACATCATCAAGTCGCAGACAGGCGTTTCCGTCTATGACCTCTACGGCTGGGAAGGCACGCTCACCGCGCTCGAACCGGGCCACGGCTACCTCTATTACAGCACCGACAGCACGGCTAAGTCCTTCGTCTATCCGACCCTCTCCTCCTCCGTCAGCCATATGCAGCGGAAGTTGATGGCAAGTACCAAGGGACAAAGTACCAAGTACAAAGTACAAAGGGCGTACAGTGCCTATCCGAGCAACATGACGATGACGATCCGTCTGATGGACGGCGAGGCGGTAGTGGATACATGCGAGATAGCGGCGTACATCGGCGGTGAGTGCCGCGGAGCGGTACGTGCGCATACCGACAGCCTCTATTACCTCGTCATTGCCGGCGACGGCGCAGGCCAGGCGATGGAGCTCCGTACCGTCATCAATGGTGAAGAGAGAGTCATAGACAAGACCCTCACCTTCGTCTCCGACAACCATATCGGTACCCCGTGGGAACCATATGTGATACAACTCAATGCCACGGAGGGCATTGAGGAAGTACCAAGTGACCAAGTACCAAGTGACAAAGTACCAAGTGACCAAGTACCAAGTACCAAGGTGCGCAAGGTGCTTATCAACGACCATATCTATCTCATCCATCCCGATGGCAAGGTATTCAACATCTTAGGCGCTGAAGTGCGTTAAACCGTTAAAGTGTTAAGTTGTTAAAGCGTCAGTAAACAGGCTCGCGAATGTTTTCGCGGGTCTGTTTTTTGTCTAAAAAAAGAATTATTGTCAACGGCATTCCCAAGCACGCGAAACGCACCGCAAAAATCCCACATACGCAAATTATTTTGTGATTTATACGCTTTTTTACGAAAATCCTTGCGTAATTCCGAAAAAAGTTTTACCTTTGCAGCGATTTTTGGAATTGAGTATGCTTACTTACCTTCACATGAATCGATTTTGCAACGTTTAAACGGTGTCTGACAACTATGCCAGCCGCCGTTTTTTGATGAAAATCTAAAAAAACACAATAATATGAAAAGAATCTACTTATTAATCCTGGTACTTGGTACGATGTTACCGGGAGTTGTCTCCAACGTACAGGCGAACGACTATCTGGAGGTGCAGCGTCACTACCAGGTCTATAGCAACGGCCGCAATTCGATTCACTTTAAGATCCCCGTATGGGCACATGGTAACTGGAATGACTACCATCTGGATTCAGCCAATACGGTCGTTCGCTGGCAGGTGCTGGGCGAGTCCGTCGAGGGGTTCCTGAGTGTGGGCGGTCCTGCCTTGGGTGTCAACCGCGAGGATAACGACAAGGGTAACGCCCGCGTATGGATGTGGCGCGGCTCCGATGATCATCATACCAAGGGCGGCGTGATTGTCGTGACCAATGAGTATAACGGCAATCGCCCTCAGATTGAGTTCACTGGCGGTTGGACGACCATCGATCTCAAGCAGCAGGCGGATGACGACTGCAAGCGCGTGACGATCCTGGAGTTTGATTGGTATCCGCCTGCAGTGCTCAATAACAAGAAATTCAAGATCTCCATCCAAACGGATATCCGCAAGCGCGCTTCCACCAAGGCTGACTACTCGCCGCTCTTCGAGTTCTCCACCACCTACCCATCCGCTTTCCAGTGAAACGGTGCAAATCCAGGAGAACAGCGGTACGATGTATGTACCTACTTCCGACTCGGGGTACTACGCGTTTGATGCCACGTTCAGGGTCTATCGCAACGAGGACACCGGAGATATAGAGACCATTCATTCTAATGCCGTACATGTTCCGGCGTACCACCGTATCTATGATTTCAAAGCGACGGCGCAGCAGGATGATTACGGCAGCTATACCGGCGCAAGTGTAATCACCTGGAGTACCAAATATCCGGCGGCCAAGGATCTGATTCAGGGCGACTATTTCGAGATACAGCGTGCGTTCCAGAGTGATTTCTCGGATGCCCAAACCGTTCAACTGCTGCCACTGAAGACCACCGACAGCCTCTATCAGTTTGTGGACGACAACCGCGTCGCGTGGAATGGAACGGAGCTGCGAACCGATACGATAGATACCCAGCTATATGCTACCTTAGAAGACTATACGGTGTACGATGCAGAGAATAAACCCGTGGCATCGGTTGATCTGAAGCTGACGGCCTTGAAACTGAAGAAACCGT
>CACWZZ010000019.1 GCA_902765485.1 uncultured Bacteroidales bacterium | reverse complement strand
TACTCCCACTCCGCGGCGGTCAGCGTGCGCCAAGCCCTGCCGCCACCGTTGGAGATATTCTTTGTACCCCAGTCGGTGAAATCAGACGGATACTCCGAGGTGTAGGTGGAGGCATTGTACGGTTCGTCGGCGGAGCCCCAGCCGAAGAGGTCGATCCAGCCATCGCAGAAACGAGCGATCTTGGAGTTGTCGTTTCCGACGATATCGTATGCCGCGTCAGCGAATCGCCAGACCTCATTGGTGGGATGGTATTGCAGGTTGGCTTTGGAGAAGAACACTTGGTTTGCTTTGGCTACGGAGAAGGCAATGGGATTCAACTCCTTAACCGGCGTGAAATATCCCGGATTGGCAGTACCGCCGTCCGGACGGGCATAGGTTTTGTCTTTTTTTGACGAATAGTATTTTGTACCTTTTCCGCCCTCCAGCGCCAGACAGTCTTCAAACATATAGCCGGATTCAGTCAGTACAGCACTTTGGCTCCAGTCGTCGTTGCAGTAAATTGTCTCCAGCGAAGTGCACTTTAGGAACATAGAATACGCAGTCTCCAGTTTGGCGATATTGAAAGCGCGCAAATCCAGCGACTTCAGCGAAGAGCAGCAACAGAACATAATCCTCATATCCGTCACGTTTTCGGTATGCAGATTCTCTATTCCCTCGATTTCCGTCATGTTTTCCAGACCTTTCGAACCTTTCGTTTCGGCATCAAAAACTTTGCCGAATAAAGAGCACATGGAGGTGTACGGATAATCCTTCATAGAGGGGTCAATGACCACTTTTTTCACGTTGCTGTAATACTTGTACGCTTCCAGACGGGTTGTTTGGTAGTCTTTTTTGGGGATGAAGATCTCCTTGTAGTCTCCCGCGCGGGAATTCATCTTGTTGTCGCAATAATAGGTCATCACGCCGGAAGCGGCATCAAAGACGGTATAAACCCGCAGGGTGTCCGTCTGTGTCCCGCCTTGTTCCTCACCTTGACCTTGTCCTTGTTCCTGGCTCTGTCCTTGCTCAGGCTCGTTCTTGTCCTTGCATCCCGCCGCAAACAGCATCACCGCCGGCAGGAGAAATAAAAAGATTTTTCTCATAATGTTGTTATTTTTTGGTTTGTCTGGTTTGTCTGGTTTGTCCGGAATATCCGGCTGACAGCTGAAGGCTGATGGCTTTATTTCACTTCCGCGCCTTGTGCGTTGTAGGTCCTGCCGTCGCAGTCAATGAGGAGCATGCCGTTGCGCAGAATTTTGGTACTTTGTACATTCTCACTTTGTACATTCTCGATGGGTGTCGTATCCGCCACTTTCACCAATCTCACGCTCAAGCCGTAACTCTTGTTGAACCGCTCCACTTTCATCGTCATATAGGAGCCTTCGCCAAAGATGGCTTCATATGCCTGCGCTTTGTCATACGAGTCGGAGGAAGAGGTCCAATAACGCCCGAAACTATCCAATCCCGAAACTTTTTTCCCGTTCCGGTAGCCGCCTGCAGGCAGGCAGACCGCACCGGCATTCTCCATTATTTTCCATTGGTCAGCGGTGTATGTGTTGGTGGAGAAAGACGCAGCCAGAGCCGTGAAGCTCACGGAAGAGGGTTGCTCCCAGTTATCCGGCAGAAGGATATATGCCTTATTATTGTTCACAGTGGCTATTCCTTGCAATTGGCTTGCGTTCGGGCGCGTACGTAGCAGGTAGTTCCACTCCTCCTGCGGCATGGTGTACCACACCCCGGCTTCGGCGCCGCCGTTGGCAACGGAGTTATAGTGACCCCAGTCGTAATCCGTGCCGTAGATATCGTTCGTGTTGCCATTGGTATAGTCCTCGTCGTTGTAAGAGGTCATCCAGGGATCTTTGCTGTGGTAGCCGGAAGTTCCCCAACCGAACAGATCTATCCAGCCTGTATTGAAACTAGATATACCGGAGTTATCATTACCCACGATGTCGTACTGGTTGCCGGCAAACGCCCACGTGCCGGTAGCCGCGATGTATTGCAAGTTGCCCTGCGAGAAATTCACTTTTTTGTCCGCTGACACGGAGAAGACGCCTCTCAATGATACCGCATCAGCTATGACAGGTGACTTCGAAGTGAAATAGCCGGGTTGATTGGGCAAGTCTGGTCGGGCATACTCTATACCCCTATGATTGCTGTCATATATAGTTCCATTGCCGCCAACCAGATTCGAACAGGAAGAGAATATAACATACGAAGTGCAAGATGTTGGCGCCTGGACGCTCCAATCGTTTTCGCAGTAAATGGTTTGTAAAGCGATACAGCCTTGGAATAGCGACGTGATGTTTTTGGCTTTAGTTAAATTGAAATTGTTTACATCCAGTGAAGCCAATGTGACGCAGTCGCGAAACATATATTCAAACCATTCGACTTTAGAGGTGTTGAAACGGCTTACATCCAACTGATTTAGTTTCGCGCAATGTTCAAACATCATTTTCATATTCGTTACATTGGACGTGTTAAACGAACTTACATCCAGCGAAACAAGCCCGGAACAGTGGCTAAACATGTATGACATATCGGTTACATTGGACGTGTTCAACGTACTTACATCCAACGAACCAAGCCCGGAACAGTCGCTAAACATGGATGACATATCGGTTACATTGGACGTGTTAAACGTACTTACATCCAACGAAACAAGCCCGGAACAGGCGCTAAACATGGCTGAAATATCGGTTACATTGGACGTGTTAAACGTACTTACATCCAACGAAACAAGCCCGGAACAGTGGCTAAACATGGATGACATATTGGTGACTTGAGACGTATTGAGGTAGTCCAGATGCTCATACTGCGTTACGCCTGTGAACCATTGGAACCATCTATACGTTGATGTCGGTCTTGCGCTCTTCATGGACGAGTCAAAGACAATCTTGGTAACATGGTTTTGCGTGTGGTCGATTCCATCGCCGGCATATGGGTTATCGTTATAGATACTCCAGTTAGTTACTCCTCCGCGCGATGTTCGCTGGTTGTCGTAATAGAGGGTTACCGTGTTGCCGTCGCTACTTCGCACGGCGTAGATCTCCTGCGCCTGCACATTCAGCGCAAACAGGGTAACAAGGCTTAATGCCAATAGAGTAAATATCTTTTTCATAAAATTATTATTTAGTTGTTAGTCGTCCCAAATGGCCCAAAATGTTGGCTTACTTTACCTCGGCGCCGGAAGTGGTATAGGTCTTGCCGTTGCGGAGGATAAACAACTGTCCGTCGCGCAGCACCTTATTGGCTCTTCCCTTCAGGGAGGAGTCGGAGGTAGGCTGTTCGATGGCTTCCGGATACTCCATCTCCTTGATGATAAAGTCTTGCCATACAGGCGCGGCTTCGTACGCGGATTTGTATCCTTTCGGCACATAGAGCGTGCACTTGGATATATTTACGCGATCAAATACACCCGCGTTAATGGATTGCGGAGCAGTAGCATAGTTATAAACCGTTTTCAGCGGATAGCAGTCAGCGAAAACATAATCTTCGATTAATACAGTGCTACTTGGTATCGTCACGGTGCGCAGCGAATAGCAGTTCTGGAAAGCACTTGTTTTGAGTACTGACACTCCTTCAGGAATCGTCAGGGAGTCCAGATACCAGTAGTTTCCGAAATAATATTTGCCGATACCGGTCAGACCTTCCGGCAGAGAAAGACTGACGACCTGGAACCTCGGATCAGTTACGGAAGGATGCAGCATCGATTCATAAACATTATCGGGTAACATGCCTTCCCCGGCCACACGCATGCTGCCTTCTTCAAAATCATAGAAGTGATAGAAGCCATTGCCCATGTCTTCAATGGATGATATTATTCGTTGCCTGAATCCGTCCCATATCCCTTTGTTATACCATGTTTGTGCATGTTCGTCAACCGGCACAAAGAGCTCACACTGACCTACATTAACATCTTCGAAGATATTGTCTCTATTGCTCTGCGGGTATAATGAATAATCCGCTACCCTTTCCAAAGCCGTGCAACTGCGGAAGGCGTATTGTCCAATTCCGGTTGTAGAAGACAGAGCCACTTCTTTCAAGCCGGTGCAGAAAGCGAAAGCACTTTCTCCGACCCTATTCACACCATAAGGAATAAACACGCTATTCAAAGCGGCGCATAATCCGAACGCATAGGCGCCGATACTATCCACGACGGGAATAAACACAGAGGGGATAGACACACACACATCGAATGCATATTTGCCGATATAAGTCACACCGGCAGGAATATGTACATCGTTTGCCACTTTGGTTAATCCATAGAAGGCATAATCACCGATGGTGGTGAGACCGGGATTGATGTGCAGGACAGTGATATTGTCTTTCAGATCAAACCATGGAGCGAGATTGTCCGTCGAATAGTCGGTCATGGGTCCCGTACCGGAGATTGTGAGAGTGCCGGAATCAAAGTTCCATGTCAGATTGGCGCCGCATGAGCCGCTTTCGGCGGTTTTGGCGGACATCGTTACTGCCGCTACGGCAACTACGAAAAGGGTAAAGATTTTTTTCATACTCATTATTATTTATATAGGTCACATTTTGCCGTCAGCATTCAGTTATCAGCATTCAGCTTTTGTAACCCGGCGGGAAACCAATCCCGCCGAGCTGAAATCCGCGAACGGATATTAGTTCATCTTCTCGAATGTAAGAGTAGTGGTAATGGTGTACCGTATTCCATCTTCTATTTCTGATTCACTTTTTTCAATGACTAACTTCTTGGAGGTTAGTTCTTTGACAACCATCTGCATGACATCACCATCATCATTCGTAGTAATTATATTGTTTCCGAATGTATAGGAGGCTGTAGCTGTATCAATTTCACCCTCTTCTTCCATGGTCTGTATAACAGTACCGTCAGCCGTAAACTCCCAGATCAGGCTATATTGAAGCGGCACTGTGTTTTTTTCCACGTCGCCGCCATTTTTGTACTCGACATCGTGCGAAACGAGTTTCCATCTGCCAATCAGGTTTTTCTGATTGTTTTTCTCACATCCGGTGAGAACCATTCCGCTTGCCACTACCACCAGCAGCACAAGCAGTTTTGTAAAGATTTTTTTCATTTGTTTTTTGTTATTTGTGATTTGTTATTTTAGAATGCGATGATAGCGCGGACTACGTCGCCTTCGTTGTCTTCTCCTTTCTGGCCGGATACGTATGGCCAATAGCCATCAATTTTAGTCATGCGGGCATGCATCTTTCCATCTGCTACACCCACATTGGCATATATCGAAGCAACCAGTATGGAAAGCCCAACACCTACACGGTCACCTCTTATCTGCTCGGGAGTGACATTATCATATCCTCTGATTGCCAGGAATACTTCATAGCGCTCATTAATAGTCTCGGCGTAGTTCTTGTACTCCTGATACTTGTCACCGGCATTGTCTTTGAGCCAGCTATCCCATCTTGCTTCAATCTCCGCCGCTTCGTCGGCCGGGCGTCCTTCGCCTGTATTGCATACATAGCAGCACTCGAAGAAATCGCCGCAGCTCATAGAACTGCATATCTCTTTGAACGGACAATATGCATCTGTAGCAGAAGCGATAGCATACTCATCCGTCGTAGGCAGGAGATCGGCACCCTGCACTTTCTGAAGCGCAGTGTTCATAACCGCCAAATTGTCATTGTTGTGGTTGATGAGCGGATTCATATCGTCATCCACTTGGGAGTTATTGAAATCGCTCGGTTTGGTAAGCGCGGTATTGACCATCAGTGCCGCCTCAAAGATAGAGGGCACATACCAGCGCGAAGTAGTCAGCGGCGCCTCAATGTCTTTTACGAGATTCATGGCGTTGATATAGAACTCGAAGGGGTATTGATCTGCATTCGGATACTCGCGCGTATATTGCTCCAGCACGGAAGTATAGGTGTAGCCACCCAATCCGCAGAAGCCATCACCAGCCCATAAATCTTTGTTCTCAAAATACGGACGGATGAGCTCCGCATAAGAAGAATGCTCAATACCCCACTCAGTCAGCGAACCGGAGTTGTCACAGAGAGGTCCGTTACCCATATTCATAAAGACTTCTTCCAATGAAGTGTATTCGATATCCGTACCAAGGAAATAAGAATGGAAATCCTTCATCCATTCGCCTGCCTTTCCTTGCTTGATAGACATTGCCAGACCGTGAGTGCAGTTCGGATAATCCACCTCGAGGATCGGGTCGAAGAGAGAAGCGTTGCCGAGCCAGTAAACGACCGCAATCACTTTCTTGCCATCAGGATTGGGATTCTCGCCCCAGGAGCCGTCATTGTAGATATAATCTCCTACTTTCGCGGGCGCCAGAATAGTGATGGAAGCCACCGCCGGCTTTACCTCCGGATACTCGTTAATAGAGACAGTGACCGTAGCGGAACCTTCTGCCAGAGCGGTAACCCTACCTTTGCTGTCCACCTTAACCACCTTCTCGTCGGAAGAGGCCCACGCGAGCGTGTAGGTGACATTGACGTTGGAGGGCGTGACGGTGTACTGGATGACAGCCGTCTCTCCTTCGCTCATGAAATACTCCTGGAAAGCGTCCGCCAGCCTGATCTGCTGCGGGATCACTTTCTCGCCTTGAGGAACAGGCTCCTCTTTGTCTTTACAAGACGCCATGGCAAAGACTACTGCTGCCAGGGACATGAAATAAAAAATCTTTTTCATAATTGTTTTAATTAATTGTTTCCCGGTTGGTATTTTTAGTAAATCGAAAATGCGGCGGTTCGGCGCTTGATGCGCCTTTACGTTGCTCCGGCTCGTCTGCCCGATGAGCGAGCTCCTCGTTCTGCCGCCCCGTAGCCCCGCTGCGTCCGGCTAAATGCCGTACTACCGCCTTACAAAAATGCGCTAACGCTTACAAAAATAATAAAAATAATTTTCGATTTATAATTCAAAGATCACGGGGAAAAGTTAACTTATAGATAATAGTTCAACGATAACTGGAAACCGATGTTCTCCGTACCGTAGAGGCAGGACCAGCTACCCGGGCTGACGAGCAGGTTATACTGCTCCACCTTGCCGGAAAGGGTGCTCAGACCTTCCATGACGGTATAAGTCTGCGGACGGAAGGTGAACATAACCGGTGAGAAAGTGACTGCCGCACCAAGCGAGATGCGGTCCTGGAAGAACCACTCGATACCCATATCCATAGCTACGCCTATACCGTGGTGTACGCCGGAGTTATTGGTCTTGAGGGGTCGCGCCCAGCCTATACCCTGCGCAGCCGCAGCTCCGTGGTCGGGGTTCAAGGCAGCCGAAGCACCGTTGATCCAACCGGAATACGGCATCGAGGACGGGATGGGATTGCTATAAGTCATGGCATTGCCGTACGCGAAATTCAGCTTGCCGCCGCCGATGGCGTAGAGGAGGCTGAAGCCCATGGTGAATTTCACTTTCTTTCCTTTCACGAACTCCGCACCGAGGACGAGGTTACCGGAGGTGAGGTCGGACTTGACGGCGTCCGTCACTTTGTTCTCGGAAGCAGGGTTCAGCAGCACTGCCGCATCATCCTGTACGTACTCGGAATAATGGATATGCGAACCGCTGAAGCCCAATGCCATACGCAGGTTCCAGTTCTGCTGGATGCGGTATTTGGCACGGATGGCGAGTACCGGGTCCTGAGAGAGAGCATAGAGCTGTTTCTCGATAGCCATACTGCCGGATATAGTACCGTTGACCGCCGTACCGGCTTTCGGCTGAACGGTCAGACGCGAAGCGAGGCTGACAGGGTTGAAAGTGATACCTATTGCCCAGGAGCCTACACCCGGCTCGTTCCACTCTTGCGGTTGCGCTTTCTCGTCCTTGGCATAGAGCATCGGGAGGGCTATCATCGCCGCAAGAAGAGTTGCTAAAATCTTTTTCATAACTTTCAATTTTCAATTTTCAACTTTCAGTTTACTTCGGTTGCTCCAGATCGGGACTGGAGGTGTACGCCACGGCTGCTACCTCGAGAGCATAATAATACGAACTACCTGCAGCGAGGTTCTGTTTTGCCACTTCGCCGAAGAAATCGGCATTGGTCATCTCCCATTTCTTGGAGACCTTGTTGTAAGCATAAGTAGCCAGATCGAGCGAGAAAGAACATACGACTTTGACTTCGTCAATGATCACCTTTCCGGGTTGGAGAGGCAGGTCGATAGCGAAGTAGCCGTCTTCGTTGGTCTTCAGGGCATAATGGGTGTACGCCATCTTGCCTTCGGCGTCCTTCATACCGTAGTAGAGGACGAGTTCCTGGTCGGTCAGCAGCTGGGGTTTCTGGGCTTCGCCTTTGCCGTTGTTGACTGTGTAACGTGCGTAACCGCTTACCGTCACTTTGTCCTTGAGGTCCTTGGAGGAGACCTGCGTCGGCTGGAGGTTCTCACAGCCGGTTGTGATCAGGGCAATAACTGCCACTGCTAAAAAAAGGATTTTTTTCATTGTTGTGTGGATTTTGTTTGTTATTATTAAGGGTTGATTTTTCAATCAGTAAGTAAAATCAAATGCAATTGTAGCTACACGTGTTTTAAAATATTCTTCTGTAACCAAATTAGACCACTCGCCGGTACCGTTAACCAAAAATCTGCATCCACCATAGTAAAAGCGCAGATGAGCTGGAACGGTTATTGTTGCTATCGCAGAAGTCTCTCCTGCTTTTCCATGGTCCGGAGATAACGTACTAGTAAAATCTCGCATTCCGTCATTATAGTTGCCGGATGTTATTTGTTCTCCGTCGAGATATTCAATTCCGTCAAATTTCCATGGGATGTTTGATTTTATCGTAAACTTCTCCGTTGAGAACTTATAATAATTTCCATCATAATATGCTAATGCTTCGTTTCCATTTTTCACATATAAGAACACCCCATAACCATGATCTACAACTTGTATATACGGTTTTTCTTGCTGGAGAGTAAGCGTGGTTGAGAGGTCGCCATCCGTGAAGATAACTTTGATAACGCTATAGGTTAAGCGATCAGAGAAACGATTGTAACTGTCGGTATACAGTCCTGTTAATACTTTATTTACAGCCACTTTAATTGTAGCCGTATTACCTGATTTCGAAACGGTTACATGGTCATAGCTGAGAGAGTTAGGACAAACTGCTTTCACATCCCATTCTTCGTTTCCGGATGTCACATTGACGGTATAAGTACCGCCTGTTACGGGCACGTCTATTTGGCTTTGGTCTATCGTGATAGCCATAATCTTTCCTTTTCGCTGGATGGTAACGAAGTATTTACCCTTGCCGACAGAGAAGGTTATTTTCTGGGTCAGCGTGGACTCCGTTTCCGCGGGATCGACGGTTACTTGAATAGTAGCGTTGCCCTTTCCCTCCGTCTGACTGAGGTGCGCCCAACTTTTCTCGCAAGCGGCTTTCCAAGTGGTGTCCGTAGTCACGGTGATGTCAAACGTACCGCCCTTCGCCGGCGCTTCGATGAGCTCCGTAGAAAGGGAGAAATTGATCTCGGGGTCGGGTTCGGGCTCAGGTAGGTCAAGTTTGACGACCTCGACGGTACATTTGGCTTCGAACTGACCGCATTGGGCGGTGATGACGGCAGTACCGACGCGGTCGGCTTTAACGAGACCGTTGTCGTCAACGGAAGCGACACGCTGTTTATCGCTATACCAGACGACAGCAGGAGCTATCGCTGCGGCTTCCTCCGGCGTGTAGCGGACACGGAGTTTGACCTCCTCTTTCTCGTAGAGCGTGACGGAAGTTTGGTTGAGTTTGATGCCCTGCAAGGTGATGGCGGGTTCTTCGGGCTGCTTGGGTTCGCAGGCGGTGAAGAAGATGCCTAATGTTGCCATAAGGGCAAAGAACAAAAGTTTTTTCTTTTTCATTTGTTTGAAATTGTTTGATGTTAGTTATAATGGTTTGGCGGCGGAGCCGCTTGTTTGATGTTGTTTGAAGTTAGTTATAATTTTGGCGGCGGAGCCGCTTGTTTGAGGTGGTTATGTGCCGCTTTTGTGCCGCTTTTGTCCTATTAACAACCCACTAATCACCCACTAATCACCCACTAATCACCCACTCGTGCACCGTAATTGAATAGTGGTCGGAGAAGGTCAGGGTTGCGGCTGCTCGTCCCGTTAAAAGTGTAGCAAGTACCATAATACAAACGCATTTATTCATGATTAAAAAGTTAAGATAGTTGATTTTGCGGGCAAAATTACTGCTTTTTCTCGAATAAATTGTTAGCACAAAATGCAAAAGTTTTATCATTTTATGCGCGCTTATCATAACGTGCAAAAATTTATCATAAAATATACGGAAAAATACATAATAAAAGCGATATACAACATTTGTACACCGCTTTCCACCAATTTATGAAAAAAATTTACTCTTTCAGCTTAGGTTTGTCAATAGGCGCCGTATTCCTCATCTGGGTAGGGGTGACACCGTAGTATTTGGTGACCGCCCTGGTGAAATTAGGGAGCTGCATATATCCGCATTTCTCTGCAACCACGGAGATAGGCATGTCGCGGAAATTATGGAGGAGATATTTGGCTTTGCTCATACGCACCTTGAGTATATAAGACTGCGGAGTCTCGGAGACGAGTTTGTCGAGTCTGGTACGCATCCCCGAGACAGAGACATGCATGGTTTTGGCGAGTGTCTTGAGGTCCAGTTCTCCTTGTTCGGAGAGCACACTGATGGTCTGAGCAAGGTTGGAGAGGAAGAGCCTGTCGTCCTCGGTCATCTCCGTTTTGGCGAAGACCTGGTCAGACATGATATTCCGGTAGCGTCTGTCCGCCTCGGAATATTTGTCCTCCATGGATGATATATTGCGGTTGTACTCCTGTTCGTTTCTCTTATGGCGCCTGTAGGTATAACAAGCCGCCGCCGCCATGATCAGCACGAGTGCGAGTACAGCTGCTAGGGCTATCCAGAGTACGCGCCGTTCCCGGGCTCTCGCCCTCTGCGCCTCCTGCTGGAGGATATCGTTATGATAGATAGCGTTATAGCGGCTGATCGCTTCGTCGGTCTCGCGGCTATGGATAGAGTCCTGAAGCTGCTTCACGCGTTCGAGATGGAGGACCGCTTCGTCCGGAGCGGAGGTCTTGAGCGCCTTGCCGAGTCCCTCACGCGCGTGCGATTCATTATATAAATCTCCCTGAATAAAGAAGAGCGCCGCCGCTTCGCGGTAGTATTCCGCCGCTTCCTTTTCATCTCCCTGCGCCAAGAGTATATCCCCCATCTGGTTCTGGCAGATACCGAGCGAATGGGTGTTACCGGCTTTCTCAAGCAGCGGCATCGCCTCCGCGAGGGAGCGTTTGGCTTCAGTTATCTTTCCCATCGCCAGTTCGGCATTGGCGACCTGTGAGAGGCGTACGCCAATCCTGGCGCTGTCCTTTCTCTGCCGCTCAATCGCAAGCGCTTTGCGTGCATAAGAGAGTGACTGCTTGGGGTCACCCATGGCTTTGTACATCTCCGAGGCGGTACCGAAGATAACCGCCCTGCGCGCCAGATTGGAAGTAAGCGAATTAGCCGCCACCGCCTCGCGTACGTATTTCTCCGCCTCGGCAGGTTTACCCGCAGCAATATAGACTCCGGCGATATTATTGAGTGTCGAGCTGAGGTGGTCGTAATTGCCGCTCTTGGAGTCAATGAGATAGCACTCGTTGAGCGCCTCAGCCGCCTTGTCAAACTCGCTGAGGCGGAAATAAGCGGCACCGAGGAGGCTATAGACATCCCCCCTGGAGTCGGGGTTCACATGCTCCGTACATGAAGCCGCCGCGTTTTCGCAATACTGCACAGCGCGGCGGTAGTCTCCCTCGCCATAGTAATACTCGGCGAGATAATACCAGACATTGACGTCCACGGAATCCATGTGCGCATCGGCAGGGAAGCGCACCTGCGAATCAATATACCTCTGCGCATAGAGGTACTCGAAAAAATCGTTCGCTCTCGCCAAACGCACTTCCGGCTGCTTCGTCCGGGAATAACGAAGCGCATAATTGTCCATCCGGTCGGAGAAATCAGAGGCACCCAGCGGCATAGCAATCCACAAAAAAGACAACAAGCCAAGAAACCATTTGAGACTGCGATAGAGATTCATAGAGTCAAGATTTCAAAATCCGCTGCAAAGGTACAACTTTTTTTGCATATAATTGTTATCATAAAATGCAAAAAATTTATCATAACATGCAAAAAGGTGCAAAAACTCGTTTTTTTTATCCTTTCCGCGAGTTTTTGCACCTCCAAATTAATAAAAAATTGTCTTAAATCTTCCCTCTAACGTTTGTAGTTCTCCCACTTGGTGTTTCGCATATCGCCGGATTTCATGAACTCCTCGTGCATAGCGAATGCACAGGAGAGCTCATGCGGGGTCTGACCGTGCTTAGCGATCTTGAGGTAGTCACGCAGCATCTCGCGATACTCCGGAGCTACACAGTTGTTGATGATCTCTTCCGCACGCTGACGCGGGCTCTTGCCGCGAAGATCCGCCACACCTATTTCCGTTACGATCACTTTGACGGAGTGCTCGGAGTGGTCGAGGTGGGTTACCATCGGTACGATAGACGAGATAGCGCCGTTCTTCGCAGTGGAAGCCGTAGTAAATATACTAAGGTACGCGTTGCGCGCGAAGTCACCCGAACCGCCGATACCATTCATCATCTTGGTACCACATACATGCGTCGAGTTGACGTTTCCGTAGATATCTACCTCCAGGGCGGTGTTGATAGCAATCAGACCGAGTCGGCGGATGACCTCCGGGTTATTGGACGTCTCTTGCGGACGGAGCAACATCTTGTCGTGGTAGAAATCGAGGTTCTCCAGCACCTCCGCCATCTTGCTCTCCACCAGACGCAGGGAGCAGCCGGAAGCGAACTTACAGTGGCCTGCTTTGATGAGGTCCACGACGGAATCCTGTACTACCTCCGAGTACATCTCGAACGGCGGGATATGCGGGTTCTTACCGAGTTCGCCGAGTACGGCGTTTGCTACATTTCCCACACCGGATTGGATCGGGAGGAAGGAAGACGGAATACGTCCGGCTTTCATCTCTGCCTCCAAGAACATAGCTACGTTCTCGCCGATTTTCGCCGTAGTAGCATCAACCGGGGTGAAAGCAGCAATCTCGTTCGGACGGTTGGTCTTCACGACGGCAGCAATCTTAGCGGGATCGACCTTGATATGATCCGAGCCGCAGCGGTCGGAGGGTTTGTAGATCGGGATCTCGCGACGTGCGGGCGGGTCGAGCGGTTCGTAGAGGTCGTGCATACCCCGCATGGTAGCGGGGAACATCTCGTTGAGCTCCACAATGATCTTATCCGCCATGCGGCAGATGGTGGGCATGATACCTACACCGGCAGCGGGCACGATTGTACCATCTTCGCCCACATAGGAAGCCTCGATGATTGCGAATTTAGGACGCGGGAGGAAGCCGTAGCGCAGATCTTGCGCCATGTGGCTCAAGTGCATATCGAAATAGTGGGTACCTTCTGCGTTGATCTCTTCGCGCATGGATTTATTGGACTGGTACGGCGTACGGAACTCTACTGCGTGCGCACGCGCCAAAGCTCCGTCGCAGCTGTCACCCATGGACGCACCTGTCTCCAGTCCCACGCGGAAAGGAATACCCTCTGCGTGCAGACGCTCTGCGCGTTGCGCCAAAGCAAAAGGAACCGCCTTAGGCACTCCGGTGGCGGTAAAACCACCCATGCCTAAGACGTCACCATTTTGTATCAATTCGGCAGCTTCTTCAGCTGACATGAAAGGAAGTGCCATGATTATTCAGCTTTGCCGTCGGAACCGAGGACGTTGATGATCTTATGTTTGTACAGCTCGGTCATCAAGTCACGAGCCGGACCGCAGTACTTACGCGGATCGAACTCAGCCGGTTTCTCTGCAAACACTTTGCGGACAGCAGCTGTGAAGGCGAGACGGGAGTCAGAGTCGATATTGATCTTGCAAACAGCGGATTTAGCAGCCTTGCGGAGTTGCTCCTCAGGAATACCTACTGCGTCAGGCAGTTTGCCGCCGTATTTGTTGATCATATCCACATACTCCTGCGGAACAGAAGACGAACCGTGGAGCACGATGGGGAAGCCCGGGAGTTTCTCCATCACAGCGTCGAGTACGTCGAAAGCCAATGGAGGAGGAACGAGACGTCCGGTCTTCGGGTCGCGGGTACATTGCTCCGGAGTGAATTTGTATGCGCCGTGGCTGGTACCGATAGAGATTGCGAGAGAGTCGCAGCCCGTACGGGTAGCGAAATCAACTACCTCTTCCGGTTTGGTATAGTGGCTAACCTCAGAAGCTACTTCATCCTCTACACCGGCAAGAACGCCAAGCTCAGCCTCAACCGTTACATCGAACTGGTGAGCGTAGTCAACCACTTTCTTGGTGAGGGCGATGTTCTCTTCGTACGGAAGGGAAGAAGCGTCGATCATAACGCTGGAGAAACCGAAGTCCACGCAGGATTTGCAGAGTTCGAAGCTATCTCCGTGGTCCAAGTGGAGACAGATCTGCGGGTGCTCCCAACCGAGCTCTTTCGCATACTCAACAGCTCCTTGAGCCATGTAGCGCAGCAGAGTTTGGTTCGCATAGTTACGCGCACCTTTGGATACCTGGAGGATTACCGGAGATTTGGTCTCAGCCGCAGCTTTGATGATCGCCTGGAGTTGCTCCATGTTGTTGAAATTGAACGCAGGGATAGCATAGCCTCCCTTGATTGCTTTAGCAAACATCTCACGGGTGTTTACCAAGCCTAATTCTTTGAAACTTACCATAGTTATTAATAATTTATTTTGTTAAAAAAATATCTAGTTGACTAGCTGACTAGAGGATTAGCAGACTAGTTTCTAAATTCATTTGCATGGTGACCTCGGATGAGGACATGGTGGTTGTGGATCGGGTCGGTCAGGAAATAGTGCGCTACTTCGGGCGTTGCTTTGATCCACACCTGTGTGCGGCAGAGGTTCTGCTCGTATTGGCATCGCTCCAGCTCTACATCGACCGCCAGCATCCGTTTCAGGTCACCCGATAGTTTGACGAGCGTGTAGTCGCCAATGGGCAGATCGCCATGGATGGCTACGCCTATACCCGACTCGAAATGGGTGGTATATTCGTGCTTCTCGGTCATGCCGAGCGGCAGGGTACAATGGGCGAAGAGCATTTCTCCGTTGGATTGTATGCGTGCCGGATTGACCTGGAAGCATAGTTCACCTGTGAGCCGCTTGCAGACCATCATGGTCAGAAGCGTCGGAATGTCTCCTTCGCAAGCAGCAGGAATACCTTCGTCATTCAGTTTGGAGAGCGCAATACATCCGGTATTCTTGACGGTCGTCAGGAGGTCAAAGCAGCGGAGCGTCACGCCCTGCAGGTCGTATTTGAGAACTATCTCTTTGAGGCGTGCGTAGATAGCTTCTGCTCCTTTCATGCCGGGATCCACTTCTCCGAGCGAAGTCATCTCTTCGATGGGGATGTTGATCAGTTCGCAGTTCATAGTGTCCAGCACTTGTTGGTAGTCCGTGCGGGAGGAGATGAGCCAATCGGAAGGGAAACCGACGACACCGAGCCTCAGCGGCCGGTCGCTATGGAGCACAGAGGTCGACGGCGTCCCGACGAGAGGTCGTGATGAAGACTCCTCCGATAACAAGGTATCGTCGGCGTTCATCATTACTTTTCCCACTCCGTTATGCTGGCGGATGTAACTCAGTATTTCGAGCGAAGCGGCAAGCGAATTGCTATGTCCGCTGACCATGAGATAAACCGGTTTCTTGAGGTCGATGAGCCCTTCTTTGACGAGCTGGACAAACTTGCCTTCCGTTCCTCCCGTGAGAACCGCAACCACTTGGTGGGTTTGCAGAAAGTCCTCACTCAGCTCGAACGGCAGCCCCAGCCGCTCACGATGCATCTCCGATGATAAGATATGTAATATCATTATTTTCTCCAGAATTTAGCAGCGTGGTGTCCTTTGATCAAAACATGGTGGTCGGAGAGCGGCGAAGTCAGCAGATATTGGCTGACGATCGGCGTAGTCTGAATCCAGATTTGTGTGCGGCACATATTTTTCTCGTATTGGCATCCTGTTACCTGTACGTTTACCGCCAAGAGTCGTTTCATATCGTGGCTCAGTTTGACGAGCGTGTAGTCGCCCGGCTCCACTTCGCCGTGGATCGCTACTCCTATACCCGATTCGAAATGGGTGGTATATTCGTGCTTCTTGGTCATCGAGAGGGCGATCGTACATTTAGCGAGGAGGACTTTGCCATCCGGCTGAATCCGTGCGGGCGAACCCATCCATGCTACTTCTCCTGTCAGTCTCTTGCACGCCATCATCGTAAGGAGCACAGGAATATCGCTTTCGCAGCCCGCCGGAATGCCTTCGTCGTTCAGCTTGGAAACGGCGATGCAACCGGTATTCTTAACCGTTGCGAACAGGTCGAAGCAACGAATCGTGATACCATCCAGTTTGTATTTCGCAATGATCTCTTTGAGCCGAGCGTAGATAGCTTCAGCTCCTTTCATGCCGGGATCCACTTCGCCGAGCGAGGAAACCTCCTCGAAAGGAATATCGATGAGTTCATAGTTCATCGTATCCAGCACAGCCTTGTAATCCACATTGGAAGCGATCAACCAATCTTGGGATTTGCCCACTACTCCGAGACGCATTCTTGTATCGCTCTTCAGCACTTTCTCCAGCGGCGTACGGGTGAGAGAAGCTGTGTCGCTGTCGTCCACAAAGACCGTATCTTTCGCATGGTGCATGATTTTGGCAATACCGTTTCTTTGGCGGATGAAACTAAGTATCTCCAGTGCTGCAGGGATTGAGTTGCTGAATCCGCTGACCATGAGATAAACAGGTCTCTTGAGATCGATCTTCTTCTCACGAACCAAATCAATAAACATAGCCTCAGTACCTCCGGAAAGGACGGCTACCACTTGGTTTTCTTCTGCAAAAGAATCCGACACCTTGAACGGCATGTCTGATACCTCCGTGTGGAGTTTCGAGCATAATTTGTGTAGCATGGTTGTATTATTTTTAGGGGTTTATTTACAAATCGGCGCAAAGTTACTACTTTTTTTGCATATATGCAAATATTTGGCGATTTTTTTTCTATAAGTCGTCTGTATCGAGGAGAATAGTGACGGGTCCGTCGTTGATGAAATCGACCTTCATATCGGCTCCGAAGCGCCCTGTTTCGACGTGGAGAGCGTACGTATTGCGGAGCGTGTTATTCAGGTATTCGTAGAGCGGTTCGGCGGTCTCGGGACGTGCTGCGCGGACGAAAGAAGGCCGGTTTCCTTTGCGGCAATCGGCATAGAGCGTGAACTGGGAGATACTAAGTATCTCGCCTCCGATGTCATGGAGCGCAAGGTTCATCTTTCCCGCCTCGTCTTCGAAGACGCGAAGTTGTGCAATTTTTTTCGCCAAGAGATCGGCTTCTTTTTGGGTATCGCCCTCCGTGACGCCCACCAAGAGCATAAAACCCTTCCCTATTTTGCCGACGCACTCGCCGTCAATCCGCACTTCTGCGCGGCTGCATCGTTGTACTACTACTCGCATAACTATTTGAGGATTTGAGGATTTGAAGATTTGAGGATTTGAAGATTTATTTTATTTACGATTTAGTGATTTCAGACATTGCCGGAGCGCCTTCAAAGGTGGAGTGTCGAAAGGTTCTGCCATTTGGAGATAATACTGCATTTCCTCGTTATTATCCGTCAAATACGAATACAGGATCATAGACGCAATCGCGTTGGTATTCTTATCTTCCGCCATTTTTCGCAGGAACGGCAAGCGATATATTTCCATCGCGTCGTTCCAGACTGTATCATAGATGTATTTGATCCGTGCTTCGGCATTCCGGGCGCGCCATTCGAAGGGATGAATCGGCTCTATTTTGTCCCAAAGACTGAAGAGTTTGTTGGTATCTCTCGTCGCAATATACTCCATCCTTTTCTCGAAATCCTCATCCTTTCGGTGTGTCAGGATGTAATAATGATTTTGGTATGAAACATTGCTTGTGAAATGGTCGTTTTGGATTCGATCCACACGCTCTGCGGCAAGCATACACAAATTGTATATCCATTCCACATCTCCATATTGTTTAGCCTTCTCATAAATGGTTTCCATGTCGTCCGCTAATTGCTGAATGAATGCCGATTCCGGTCCCCAGAGATGGTAATTTAGTTCTCCTTGGGCTAACTCGATATAATAATTCACTCTCCAGACGTAATAACTCCTCTCGCCCACCTTTTCGGGTCCGTATTGAAGCAGCGGTTTCATCGCCTCAATATAGTTCTCAAAACATTGTTTTATTTGGCTTCTGCGGATATATCGGTCTTTCTCTTTCAGGAATGTTTCCGTATATCTTGTTTCCGCCCACACCTCATTATTGAAATTATTTCGGGCTTTTTCTGCCTCTATCAATTCTTGAATAAACGGACGCATCTCCTCCAAGGCATCGGTCTTTAGATAATTAGAGACGATATTATCCAGCAAAGAGTAATCATCCTCAGGAGAAGGATTGCTCTTTATTTTCCTTGCTTCCAGATATATTAGCGCTCCGAGATGGTAGAACTGATGATTTGTACAGACGTATCCCATGTTCCTCAAATAATCATAGGCTTCATTGGGATCTTCCTTGGAATATAGTTCTACCACCTGTTTTATGATCGCTTCTGCTTGGTCATATTCCTGTAAAGTATAATAGTACAAGAGTTTTTCTATATAATAGATTTGCAGGGCATCCCGAACAATTTTGTTTTTGTTCTCCTGTGATGATAGATTTTCAAATTTATTGAAAATATCTTGACATTCTTTGTAGCGTTTGACTTTCAATAATATAAGAAAATAGACGAGCAGCGGAACCGCTTTAAACATCACGTCGTTATATTGGAAGGCAATCGTAAATGTATCATAGGCTCTATTATATTCCCCATTCCGGTATAGACAATAGGCCTTTAAGATATAAAATAAACTTAGATCCGTTTTATCCCCTCCTTCTCCGATGCGCTCAATCATCTTGTCCGTTTCCTCTTCAATATGCCGGATTCGTGTGTCGGAAAGGATATATGGCAAGTTTCCTGTACAGAATACCACAATCTCTGCGTAATTGAGATTCTTACAATCAGCATCTGCCCATGTGTCTTCTATATTGGTGTTCGTACCGGAGTTCGTAGTTATATATTGCGCAAGAGCGTCTAAGAACCTCTTTTTTATGGACCTTGGAAGTAGTTTTCTGCGAATATAGTTATAGACCTTCTGACGCTCTTCCATAGAGGGAAGAAGTTGGCTTACCATAAGGGCATACATGGAAACAAGGTCAAAGAATGAGATGGTTATCAAACTCATATAGTTCGTACCCGACAAAAATTTCTTAGCAGAACCATTTATGTATTCCCGGTAATAGCGGTACAAATCAGCATTTCTAAAGGATGATAATATCTCTAAATACGCCACATCCTTAAATGTAGATTCAGGTCCTTCTACATGGATCTTATTCAGGAGTAACTCATTTTTAATATTAACCTCTTTTTCGCTCTCCGAGGATAGTACAATATCAAATTTTGCTATTCTGAACAATAATTTTAATGATGAATATAGCAGATTGAAGAGCCATCCATCCTCATCTTCCTTCTTTGCTTTATGATCTAATAATTCTTGGAATACGATAATCAGTTTCTTTCTCCATTCGGTGAGTTGTTGCTCATCTGCGCAATACCTTTTTTGAGCTATTTCTTTCCATTTCGGACGAAGGGTCAGCATTTGATTCGCTCGGTTGGTATAGAGGGACAGCGCGGAGGAAAAAGCCGCCCATTCAATCGTGTTTAACCCTGTGAAAGTCTGCATTTCCGATTCAGGAATGCCACAACTCGTGAGCGACAACATACCGAAATAGGTTCGTACATTCTTTTCGCCATAGTCCTTCTCCAAACGATCCAAGATAAGAGTGATCAACTCCTCTGTGTTATTTACGCGAAGATATATGTCTATATAATTATCCAACTCTTCGTAAACGCCAAACTGAACCAATTCTTGCAAGAAATACTGCAATACCAATATGTTTTTGAAAAGCGGAAAACGCGCGATCCGATCCAGTTGCGCGTCCGAGAGACCTTTCGCAAAATGACGCAGATAGCCGATTGTGATCGACTTTATTTCATTTGCAGCAGGAATAGGAGGAGTAGCAGAACGAAAACCGCGGTTCTCCATTTGCGCGATGCCTTGTGCTATCTTCTCGAAATCTTGGCTGCGGGAGGTGAGGATTATATTTACGTCCTGCAATTTCTCGTCTTTGAGCCACTGCAGACCCGTGTCATCATCCGTCACCAAACAATCCAAACCGTCTATGATCCAAATCACTTCTCCGGGTTGCAGACCGCGTTTTTCGCGCTCCGCCTCAAAATGAGCTATAGCCTCAGCGGAGGTATGCAATTCTTCATTCAGCAAGGTGCGAATGATATGCGGATCGTCCTTCCGCCAGTTGCAGACAAGCGCCGTTTTTCCTTCTCCGCTTCCGCCTCCTATGAACCAACACCATTTGGTTTCTTTGCACTCTTTGAGCCATGTATCAAGCATCTGTAAGGCAGCGCGGTTCGCGTAAATCTGCTGCATTTGACGCACCAGATAGACCTGCTTGTCCATCGTTACATGAAGCGGATCCGCTTGCGATTCGGGGTATAATTCGTCCAACAAGGCAAGCAGCGACCTATATATATGCTGTCCCAACTGTTTGGGAGAGCCGAAATGCGATACGTTGCAAATGCCTTCTTCGCCTTTTTTCTCCACCATTTCACGGAGTGAACGCAGTTTGTTCCGGATAGCTTCCGGCTGGTCGGAAGCGCCGTTGCTGTCCTTGAGATAGAAATTAGCGAAAATCTGTTTTTCCGCCATGAAGACACCAAAGCGCATCTCTATCTCGGTCATGCTCAGCCCCGAGGCGATGCTCTCTTTCACCCAAGGATACGCGTTCAGCAGACGTTGGTTGGAGGATATGTCCGCTTCGATTGGACACCAGCCGTAGCGATCTCCAATAAGTCCGATAAAGAAAGGACGCGTGTCTTCAATCTGGTTAAGGCAGATCTCAATCACTTTTCCTTCGTGTGCCTCTTCCTCCGTTACTCCCCAACGCAGATCGACGACCGAAAAGTCCACATTTCGGCGTCTGGCAATCTGCATGATTGCCGGAAAAGTGTTTTTGACGAGGTAATCGCGCTCTGCCTGCATGTCCTGGAAGGTCGAAGAGAGAAACACCCTTATTCTACGCGATCCGACATATCCTGCTTCTGATTCTTGCTGCGACATAATGCTATGGTTACTAATTGGCGTACAAAAGTACTGCTTTTTTGCGAGATATGCAAACATTTGTGCGAGAATTTTAAAATAAAAGTGGGTAAAATGGGTGTTTGAAAGTGGTTTTTAGGCTATTTTTCTGGTGCTTTGGAGTGGCGTGTAATGTGCTGATATTCAGCCTTTTGTGCCGTATGTGTGTAGTACAAAGTCTAGAACTACCACGAAGGTACCCTTATGCGCCCCTTATTTAGGGGTGAAAATGAAAGGAAGAAGGGAGGGGTGACGGGATTAATCGCAGGTATGGATATATTCGACGGGATTGGGGAGGAGGGAGAGGTATTGACGGAAGGCGGATTGGGAGAGAACGACTGTACCGCGGCAGTCGTTGGGATGGAAACTGAGAGAGGGAGCGGACTTCAGGCGGGAATCCAAGAAAAGGATCACATGGTGGTCCGTGTCGTTGATGAGTCCGAAAGGACTGACGCTACCCGGTTCGAGTCCCAAATATCGCATCATCCGTTCGGGCGAAGCAAAAGAGAGTTTGCCGGGTGCTTTTTTGCCCTGCGAGACCAAGATGTCTTTGAGCCAATGCTCTATATCATGGATCGCCAAGTCGTCATCACAGGGGAAACAGATCAGATAGTGCTGGTCGCCCTTGTGATTCCGCATGAAGATATTTTTGCAATGGACGCTGCCGTCGTCATGCCACCAGCGTTTGGCTTCTTCGATCGTTTTGCCTTCCGGATGGTTATAGGTGGTGAAAGGAATATGGTTCTCTTCGAGAAAACGCAGCACTTTTTCCTGGCGGTCGGATATGATTTCGTAATTCATTTGGAGACTCTAAAGGTGAAATATTTTTGTCCAATATAGCTGATGGCGACGGTAATGAGGGTGATTGCCATCTTGGATGGCGTGGGGTACCAGCCGAGGGTTTCGACGCAGAGTTTGAGACCGAAATAGTTGATTGCCAGATTGAGGGCTACGATCAGAATATAGCGCCCGAGTTGACGCCAACTATTGAGTTCGGATTGGGAGAAAGTGACGTATTTCTGGAGCCAAAAACCCGTGAGAAGGGTGATCGGAAAGACTATACAGAGGGTGGCTATGTGGGGAGTGAGACAAATTTGAAGATTTGATAATTTGAAGATTTGAAGATTTAAATATACCAGATCGTGTCCTATAACAAAGTTATAGATGAAGAAATAGAGTACCCAGTCGAGGACGAGGTTTCCCCCTCCGCAGGCGGCATAACGGAAGAGCTGCTCCGACATCCAGTTGGAGAAAGGACGATAGAAAAAGTCTATGATTTTAGTTATAGTCTGAGCAATACGGTTCATCAGCAGGTCTATTTATTCACTTACCCCATCGTATATATTTAGCAGTTTATTCCACGTGACGGAGAAGTACGGATTCCAATTGATGTCGTGTAATTCTTCGGCGTTTATTTGCCAATGGAAGGCATCTTTGTAGGACTCCAGTTGTGTCCAATTGACGCTATATTTTCCCTTAAATTCGTCGGTCAGGGCTAAAGTTTCTTCGCCTATCAGCTCCAGGGTTTTGACAAAGCCGAATTGGAGAATGAGGTTTTTATCGACATCATCCACTTCATATTTCGCCCAATTCGCCATGTATTCGTCCATGAGCACAATAATCATCGCTAAATGATCGACGTCAGTAACGGGTGTTTTCATACTTCATGTGTTTAAAAGGTGAGTATATTTTATTTTTCGGTGCAAAGGTACTGCTTTTTTGCGAAATATGCAAGTTTTAGCGCATTTTTTTAGAGACAATTGCAGGAATGAGAACTGCGGCGATGGGGGTTGTAAGGAGAGATGACATAGGAGATTTTGATGCCTACGTCGAAGAGAGAGCCATCGGTGACCAGTTTGCGACCTTTTCGATTCGCTTCCATGATCGGTGTCAGGATACGTTGAAGCGGAAAACCGTCACGCGTATCGGTGAGCATGATCAGGCTTTCCGTAAGGCTCTGAGAAGGCGCGTATTTGGTAAAACAATAATCAAAATAAGCACCGACGATGATATAGGAATGCGAGTTGCGCGACCATGTATGGAGCGGGAGCACATAACTCAACTCCATCGCCAACCACCATTGCACTTTCGGGAGGTTCAGTTTGCCGTTTTGGAACATCGTAAAATCTTGCGAAGCGGCTAATGGATACGACTCTTCGACGCGGTTATTGTATGCTGGGAAATAGACGGATAACGCGGCATTTTCTACTTTTTGCTTCCAAGTAGTACTCAACGGAAACACCGCTTTAACGCCCGCTAAAAACAAAATGTTTTTCTTGGAAAGCGCCAATTGCAGTGGTACACCGACCGACCAGGTCGTATAACGTTCGCTAAGGTGACCTATCGTATAATCGATGTCCATTTGTTCGTTCTCTACATCGATGGTTGAGTAGTGATCTTCGTAATTAGTCTTACCAAAACCGGCATTGTGAATATCAAGCGTTATACCCGTTCGGAAGCCCACTACATAGGGTGAAAGGTAGTTATAATAGAGTTGTGCACCGCCGTTGAAACCTACTCGTTTATCGACATAAATCGGTTGAGACGATAAGCCTGCTATACCACCATGAACACCCATCTCAAACAGGTGTTCCGCGTGCGCCATGAGCGGCAAAAGGAATACTATGGATAGGATGGTTCGTCTCATTGAACTAATTTCTTTTCAGTCCACTGCTTATCTCCCTGCTCATAGCGAATCAGATAAAGATTCTGCCAATTATACACGCTTGTTTTGATCGGCACTTCCGCCTCTGTATCCAAAATAATGAGGATATTCGACCAGATCGTTTTGTCGTTATCCAACTCAAGGCGCAACTGGAATCGTCCATGTAGTTCATTCTGCTCGGAATAATCATCGCCGGTCGCACCGGGTATGGGCTCTTCGTTCTTGAACCATTGTAAAGCTCGCGCCGTACACTCCGGGAACAAACGCGCGAAAGTGACATTATCCAAGAGTAACTGCCAATTATACTTATTGACGATGATGTCATATAACCGCTCACAATGGATGGTATCAAGGTGGAGGGTATAAATAGAATCTATACAATCCCATTGGGGGTGCTGAAATTCCAGAAGGAGATCTCCTGCCATTTTAAAAGTCAGTACTGTATCTCTAAAATACAAAGTATATGGGAGCAAGGTATCACATAGAGTTCCTATGGTTATTGTTTTCTCTTTGATTTCCGGGCAACAATGTTCCATAATTACATTCAATATGTAATAAATACTATCTGCCCCACTACTATCATATACCGTGTCGCGTAATTCATTTTTCAATGGATAGATCTTATTTCTCCAAACAATATTATAAATAGTGTCGCAAATGATCGTGTCTTGTACTATCTTTTTGGCTGGCATATAACACAAACGAATCTCGATGTCGTCTATACCAAAATCATTGCCATCATTGGAAGCCACATCATTGTTGATAAGCATTTGAATAGATGAAACCCCTTCTGGCACTACATACTTCATTCCTTTCAATTGCCATAGAGCCGATTTTGCGAGAACACATGGCGTCGTTATGTCCGGCAAAATATTACCTGTAGTATATGTGGCTAACTCTGCATTGGATTCCGCATCCTTCAAAATGAACTTAAATCGCGGATATGTGTAACCGTAGTTCTTCCGCATATTTGCGATGACACATGAATCGTGTAAATTAGCGATATAAGCAGAGAAGGTCAATTCCATCCCTTCATACAAATTATTTACAGTCGTTTTATAGATGGTTCCACCATATCCATCTACTTCAAGAAAATACCCACGAGTATAATCATTGGGATAAGTATGATCATCTTGCACATGCCACTGACGATTTCCTTGCCCTTTTTTAGTGAGCACATAATTCATTGTGCTCATTCCGTATTCAGGATGTTTTCTTACCTCCTGACATGCATTCGTATAAAAATTTGCAATTCCTGACACGTGTGCGCAACTGATTTCTGAATCTCCAGCATCATTACCTCCGAAATCTTCGCGGAACAACAGAATCCCATCCGTACAGAGTTCATCCTGAGCGTATAAAACATTACTTACGCTCATAATAATAAGGATAAATAGAAATATCTTATGTAATAAACGAGAACCCATTTCGTAAAATTGAGCACAAAAGTACTGCTTTTTTGCCAAATATGCAAATTATTTCGTTAAAATTGCATACAAAACACGATTTTATTTGCGTATGTAAAAAAAAAATACTACTTTTGCAGCCGCAAAAGGTAAGTGCCTTTTCAAATTAGTAACTAAAAGTAACAATTTATGGACGACTATCACCCTGAAAATGCAGCGAGTACATGCCAAAAAATTTCTTGGTCAGCACTTCTTGAAGGACTTGAATGTCGCCCAGAGGATTGCTGAGACCACCTATAAGGGACAAAGTGACCAAGTACCAAGTACCGAAAAAGTACGTGTATTGGAGATCGGTCCCGGTATGGGTGTATTGACCCAGTTTCTGCTGAAAGATCCGAATATACAGCTCACGGCGATAGAGATCGACCGCGAAAGTGTGGCGTACCTCAAAGAATGGTACCCAGAGCTGCATCTGATAGAAGGAGATTTTCTGAAACTCGACCTTAATATTCTTTATCCCGAAGGCGAATTTAACGTCATCGGCAATTATCCGTACAATATATCCAGCCAGATTTTCTTTAAGGTATTGGAATACAAGGACCGTATTCCCGTGTGCTCGGGTATGATCCAAAAAGAAGTGGCAGAACGGATTGCGTCGAAGCCCGGCAAGAAAGCGTACGGGATTTTGAGTGTGTTACTACAAGCGTATTATGATATAGAATATCTATTTACGGTAGATGAATATGTGTTCAACCCTCCGCCCAAGGTGAAGTCGGCTGTGATCCGCATGACGCGGAATAAGCGACGACGATTGGAATGCGATGAAGAGCTGTTCAAGACGGTAGTGAAGACTGCTTTCAACCAGAGACGAAAGCAGATGCGGAATTCTCTGAAGGGATTAGTAAACCCCACCACAGAGGGAGAAGAGAATCAACGATTAGAGTTTTTTCTAACCCGCAGACCGGAACAGCTGAGTGTTGAAGAATTTATTGAATTAACTAATTTAATAGAGAAAAGCCATGAGTGAAATCAAGATATTCTATAAAGATAAGGAGAAGATCAAGGTAGCGCGTTCTATCTCCGCGCTTCGCGAGCTCGATAAGAAAGATATTATCTGGATCGATCTGCTCGATGTGAGCGACAAGACCGAGGATACATTGGAGGGATTCCTGAAGATTGATATTCAGGAAGACGAGGAAATGGAGGAGATCGAGTTCTCCAGCCGTTATATCCAGACGGACGATTCGATTGTAGCGAACTCGAACTTCTTGAAGTCGGATTTTGAGACCGAGGCTGTGAACTTCATTTTGAAGAATTCCATCTTGGTATCGATCCGCGATCATGAATTGGACACGTTCAACGAGACATTCAAGAAACTATTCGTGAACACGCGTAATTTCCCTACCGGATACCACGTGTTGGTGGCGCTCTTCGAGACGCGAGTAGAAAAGGATGCGGATATGATCGAGGACACGACGGATATGATTACCGCACTATCGCAACAGATCAACGCGGAGAGCGATCACGTGGACGAAGATTTGCTGGTTCAGATCAAGGACTTGCAAGAAAAAGTGACTATCATCCGACAGAACATCATGGATAAACAGCGCGTTATTTCCAACTTCCTGAAGTGCGATTTCTTCCCGGAAGAGCTGTATCCGCGGCTGACGATGATCATCAAAGATATCAATTCGCTTTTCGACTACACGCGGTTCGGTTTTGACCGTCTGGACTACCTCCAGGATACGTTCCTCGGTTTGGTAAACATCGAGCAGAACCGAATCATCAAGATCTTTACGGTCATCAATATTATCTTCCTGCCGCCAACCTTGATCGGTAGTTTGTACGGCATGAACTTTGATTTTATGCCGGAGTTACATTGGCGTTTGGGCTATCTTTTTGCGCTCGGTCTGATGATACTTTCGGTAGTAATTATCTTGTTGATTTTCAGACTGAAAAAATGGTTATAAACATATTGTTAACAAGTGCTGCGTTCCACAATTCAAAACCTGTTCCACGTTGCAATTATCAAAAATTATAACATTTGCGGAAAGGTGAAAATTAAAAATAATAAATAGTGGATCAACGGGTTAGAGCAGTTATTAACAAAATTAACAGAATATAATATTCATTGGATTTTTAAAATTAAGAAATATTTATAAAATAAGAAGGTAGATGGAGGAGTTGAAGGAAAAGATCAGAAGTTTGGCAAAAGAGAAGAATGCGGTCATTTTCGCGCACTATTACACACGTCCGGAAATACAAGAAATAGCCGATTTCATAGGAGATTCTCTCGCGCTCGCGCAACAGGCTACGCGCGTGAACGCGGATATATTAGTAATGTGTGGCGTGCATTTCATGGGCGAGACGATGAAGATCCTTTGTCCGGAGAAGAAAGTGCTGATTCCTGATATGAATGCGGGTTGTTCGCTGGCGGACAGTTGCAAGGCGGAGGATCTGGCGGTATTCAAAGCGCAACATCCGGATCACATGGTGGTGAGCTATGTGAACACGAGCGCGGATGTGAAAGCTCTGACGGATGTGGTGGTGACGAGTTCGAACGCCAAGAAGATCGTGGATCAGCTGCCGAAAGACGCAAAGATCATCTTTGGTCCGGATCATAACTTAGGAAGTTATATCAATTCGGTCACCGGGCGCAATATGCTGCTGTGGAACGGAGCGTGCCATGTGCATAGCCGTTTCTCGCTGGAGGCATTGCTGCAGTTGAAGAAAGAGAACCCGGGTGTGGAAGTATTGGCTCATCCGGAGTGCAAGGCTCCTATTTTAGCTCAGAGCGACGTAATTGGTTCGACCAAGGCATTGCTGGAGCACACGATCCAATCGAGCGCCAAACGCTTTATAATCGCCACAGAAAGCGGTATTCTCTTTGAGATGCAGCGTGCATGTCCGGACAAGGAGTTTATTCCTGTTCCGCCGGAGGTGACGGAAGGAGTTGGGTGCAGCTGCAACGAGTGCGAGTACATGCGGATGAACACGTTGGAGAAAGTGTACGCGTGTCTCAGAGACGAGCAGCCGGAGATGGAGGTAAAAAAAGAGACAGCCGAAAAAGCTATCTCTTCTATCCAACGAATGCTGGAAATGAGTTAAAGCCCCACCAGCCTTTGCGCCCGAAATAATACTCCAGTTTGATCGTAATAGGATGGCAGATGCCAATACTCAGAAAGACAGCTGCTCCGATGATAATTCCTGTCCAGTTCATAAATAATTAATAATTTTTTATTTCATTTAGTGTGTAAACATAAACCCGAAATATAGCCTCGGTCCGGTAGGCAGGACTAATTCATTACGATGAATAGCCAGCATCCAATCGAAGCGGAAAGTTAAATGTACCTTTTGGGTAAGGCAATAATCGCATCCTACATAAGGTGTGATATAGAAAAAAGGTTGTTTATGAAACGTGCTGTTGGGATCTTTGTTCCAACTCGTTTGATTGCCCTCTAATATATAAAGTCCTTTCATAGATCCACCGCCTATTACTCCCCCTATATAGGGCCAAACTTTATCCATCCGCCAACAACAGTCAGCCAGCACTCCTCCGCATCCGACCCGCACATAACTTCCCGGTTTAAGAATAGAATTGCAATCGGTAGCTGTACTCGGCATAGTAGATACATATCCTTCGAATCCGGTCCGCAGGTATTTCCATAAATGCACTCGCAAAGCTCCTCCGATACCAAAAAGTGCTCCTTGCGGGCTGGCAGAACGTCCGTTAGCTGCAAGAGGTGCATTTTAGTCTTGTCCAAAGAGATATCCGGTATGTAACATCATACCTCCAGAAAAGCCTTGATAGACTTTATTTTTAGCTATTCCTTCGCTCACTTGCGCAGTTATGCTACATGCGCATAATAAACATATAATCAGTATTTTAGCACGCATATTCATTGTACCTTTGCTTTGAAATTCGCCACAAAAGTACAACAAATAAATGATATATTTCTTAAGAAATGCTTAAGACAGGCTTAAATCACCATAAATAGGGATATGTATTACTGTATTTTTTGCAATATAGGCTGTACGGAGAGTTCTCCATTTACTGCTTGTTTCATCCATTGTTGGGGTGTGAGTCTGCCTAAACGATACCAACGCTCGTAGGACTCCGCCCATTCGCGCCCTTCTTTATCCGCCAGCGCTTGCTCCAGCTGGAACTGGATAATATGTCCGATCGGATAATTAGGCAGGTACATCGGGCTGTTGACCATGTGGGAGTAGATCGCCAGCAAGACGCAGTCTTTTTCGCCGAGAACGGGTTCGTAATAGGTGTTCCAAACCTCAGCGGCGATCGCCAGAACGGCTTCTCTCAGTTCGGCGGCATTCGCTTTCGGATGAGCATACAGCCACTGCCACATTCGCATGTCCACCAGGCTGACGCCCATGATCTCATACATTCCCCAGAACTGGTCCATGACGGTTTCCCGGTTCATGGTCTGCTTGCCGTAGCCTAATAACTGCAGGTCGCGCGACTGAAAGAGGAAGGCGCTTGTCTCCGTGAAACCGGTGTTCGGAATACCATGAAGCATGTACTCGTCCATCCGGTAAAGGTTGATCACTTCCTCTACATTATGTCCCATCTCGTGGACGGCGATGTTATAGCCTTTGTAATCCATTCCTTCGGACGCGATACGTGTCCGAAGACGTGTAGGTTCGTTCCTGCCGACGCAGGGCCACGCGTGACCCGATCCGCGTGCGGGTTCGACTACTATATGACGGGCTATATCTTCCGCGTTCTCCTTCTGAAAACCGAGCATGGTGAGCATGGATGCTATTTTCTTTTCGTATGTGATGGGATCGGGGAAACGCTTGCGTGTCTCGGCAGAGAGTGCTTCTTCGTCCATGTTACTGCGTGCCTTAAAACCGTCGTACCAGATGTCGTATGGTCTCAACTCGCGTCCCAAGCGGGTCTGTATCTCGGCTGCTACGGTCTTGACCTGTTCGGAGGATAAGAGTTGGCAGAAAAGGCTGTCCACTTCGGCGGCAGGAATCTCGATGTCTCCTTCGAAATTGCGAATGATCGCTGTGGGCATATTGGGGCAATAGGCGTCCACCTGCTGCATGGTATGAAAAATATCCAGTATTTTTTGGTATCGTGTGTCGGGTTCGCGGGTGCTTTCTCCGTTCACGACCCGATTGCTATAGGGGTACCATTCCGGTCCGGCATTATTGATGACGGAGAGTGGAATCTCTTGACGCACAATACGTTGCATAACTTGGTAGATCATCTCCTGCTTCTCCTGATTGGAATAATTGACCTTCAGTTCGTCCCGTAAGTTCCAGTGACTCAACAGCTTCATGCCATCCGGGAAGATCTGCCGTCCGTCCTCCGTGCGCAGGCGGTCCATGCAGATATTATAATCGGCAATATAGTTCTCTGCTGCTGCGAGTGCTTCCGATTCGGCTGTTTTGACCTTAGCGGGAATACGGCTTGTGAAGACATCTCCCAATCGTGCTTCCGCCCATTCGCGGCGCGTCCAGTGCTCGCCAAGCGTATTCTTTTCCTCCAAGGTATAAAAAGGGAAATTTAGAATCGTGATAAACGCCACTTTGTTAGCAAAGAGGTCATCCATCATGTGTGCACTCGGGTCGTAGCCGGACATGATCCAGTCTATATCCGTCGGTTCGCCGGCATTCATGAGCTGGGTCGGTTTGAGGAGTTCGACCTTCAGCATGTCGGCACTCTCGTTCATTTTCTCCATCATCCGGCTGAGGCTCTCAAAAAGCGTGTTCCGCTCCTCTTCCGTCCGTGCATAATTGTGCTCTACAAACTCGCGGAAATCGGCAGCCGACCCGTCTTGTTCAGTCCAAAGGGCAGCAGCCTGTTTCACACCCCGCTCCATGCGGGCGTCCGAAAAAACGATCCCTTCGTACAGTGTTTGTTGCTTGTCCGAAGTAGTACATCCAATCCAGTTAGTCATCATAATAATAGCCGCAAGGGCTTTGAAAAAAGATTGTTTCATATCTATGCAATAGGTATTTTCAGTTCATTAATTGTGCCGTTCAGGTCGATAGAGAGCACAAAATGCTGGATCGTCAGCTTGCTGGTTAGTTTGAGCAAACCGGGTTGGGCATTGGGCAGTAGTGCTGCGAGCACGGCGTCCAGCAAGCCGCTCAATGCTTCCGGCGCGATACTCAGATCGTTCACAAACGGCGTGAGGTGGACAGAAGGAATGATACTTTTTCCGGCTAACTCCACGGCATGTCGTTGCACCCACTGCGCAGCAAAAGACTGCAAGTCAATGGTATAGACGACGGGTTTCTCTTCCGTCCGAAAGACCAGCCCCAGTCCGCGCAAGGTCTCGATCGGGCGGCTTTTAGTCCACCCTGTCTTGCGGCGAATGGCATTCAGGTGTACATCAATCGTGCCCATATCGTATTGGAAGCGGTTGCCCCATACATGGTCGATCAGTTCCTCTTTGCTGCAGATCTTATTGGGGTGCGTAGCGAGGTACTCCAGCAGCCCGAACTCCAAGCCCGTGAGGGACACTTCTTTCTCGTCCACGCGCACGATCCGCCGTTCGCGGTCCAAAGCTATATGGTCTGTGATGGAAACGAACATATCAGAAGAGTTTGAGTTGTTTGTCTTGGAAAATCTGGTACCCCACTTCGCAGTTGATACACTCGTGGTGTTGGCAGTAGTTTTGGTATAGATGCAGCAGTGCCTGGGTGTCTGCGGCGTTCTTCACCTCTTGTCCCAACACCCGCCACTGGCGAATGATACTATTGTTCTCCGCCGGAATCTGTTCCATCATAGCGAATGCGTCCCAGTGGCTGTTATGGCGTTTCGCGAACGCGTATTTGTACGGAATGACGGTGTTAATCAGCAAGATGTCTATACTGCTTCTGCCCAGCGGCGGCACATTAATTTCCCTGAACTCAAAGAGCGAAATGAGGTCTTTTAAGTCGTTGGTATCGAGGATCTTACTGAGCAGCGACTCGGACTGATAAATCAGTTGTGCAAATTGCCTGATTCGCAACTCCGGGCTGTTCTGCGGTCGCATTCGGGCATGTTTCCAGATACTTGGATCCATGGGCGTCAGGCTGAATTTGGTGCGCAGAAATTCGTACTCTTTCTTAAGGTCGGTTTCCTCTTCTTTGATAAGCCCCGCCTGACCCATCAGCAGGGCGGTTAGTTGGAAAAGGCTGTTGCGGTGTTTCTGGAGGTACGAGAGGGGTGTGTTGATAGCCAGTTGCTCAAACGGCAGACTGTTGGTGTGGAATCCGAAATTGCGTGCAAGCGAGATATAGAGCGCGTGTTCCCAACTGCCTTTGGTGATCTCCAACAGCCGGTCAATAGACGCTTTTTTGCACTCCAGCCGTTTGTTCAGCAGTGTCTTTCGCCAACCTGCTGTGATCAAATCAGGGTCGTGGATCAGCTGCTCGGCGCAGCCGATGCGGCTGATGGCGCTATCCATCTGTTGGGCTGAAACGAAGAGGTCAGAGAGGTAGTCTTGGTCGCCCGGGTAATTGAGTTCGCATTGCGGGATCAGTTCGCCGTGCGAGTTATACACCGGCTTGTCCGCCGTCCGAACGACATGCAGGATGATATTATCGTACGCCGGATCCAGATGGTGGCGGTGTTTGACCCAGTCGCCGGAAGAGACATGTATCTCGATGTTTCCGACCCACTCTTTGCCGTCGATCCGGATCCGTGCATGGCTGTAGTCCGGTCCTGCGTCTCGGTTGTGCTCACCCACCGACAGGATCTCCACCGACCGACCGTCCGTCGTCTGTTGTGCGTATCCCGCCCACAGGCAATGCTCCCATATATAATGCAGTATGATCTCCGGCATAAAACGATTTACGATTTGAAGATTTACGATTTGTTCATTTGAAAATGTGTGCAAAGGTACGAAAATATTTGCAAATATGCAAAAAAAGCAGTAATTTTGCACGCTTTTTTGCTGAATGCGGATAGCTGACAGCTGAATGCTTATCAATTTTATGTTCAAAAATCTTCTAAAACAACAAGGAATCCGTTTCCGTCGGTTCAGCCACAAGGCGTATGCCGCTTTCTGTTCTGTTCACCGGGAGGTGACGATCGGGCGCGTGGCAGCGTACATGACGGATCTGGAGATGCTCAAGAGCGGAAAGAGTATTGCCGTTTCGGCGTTGCTGCTTTTTGCCGGAGTAGCTTCCGCGGAAGCCGATGAAGGCGTTCCCAAGGATTCTGTCCCATTGAACAGCCAGCAACTTAGTCTTCAGGAGGTGCTGGTCGTTTCTCACAAAGCTGAAGTTCATTCGGAAGCCTATCGTCTGATCACGCAGGTCTCGCACGCCGAGATAGAAGCCTTGCCGATCCAGACCGTAGCGGATATTTTGCAGTATCTGCCCGGGATTGATGTGCGAACGCGCGGCGCGAACGGTGCCCAAGCGGATATCAGCATGCGCGGCGGTACGTTCGACCAAGTGCTGGTGCTCCTAAACGGTGTGCCGCTATCTGATTTTCACACCGGGCACTATGCGCTCAATATACCTGTTTCGGCGGAACTGATCGAGCGCGTGGAAGTGCTGCAAGGTACGTCGGCGAACCTGCACGGTGCTTTCTCCGGCGCAATCAATATCGTCACGAAGCAAGCTGTCAGCCGTCAGCCGTCAGAAGTCAGCCTCAAACTTACGGCAGGTATGAACGGTCTGGTCAATCCCGAGGTGGCGGCTACCCTTGCCATTCCTAATAAATCCTCCTCCCTTGAGGGGAGGTCGGAAGGGGTTATTAACCTCTCCGCCGAGTACAGCCGTGCGGATGGATATTATGCGCCGTCGCCCACCGAGAAAGAAGCCAACGCCTGCAAGAACAGCGATTTCAAACTGGCTAATGTCTATTTCCAGACCCGCTGGAGAGGACTGGACGTGCAAGCCGGTGCGCAATGGAAAGATGCAGGACTTGGAATGGGTTATGGTTTTGGCAGCCAGGATCAGTTTGACGCCACGCGTACGGCTTTTGCTTCCGCCAAGTATGCGCATCGTTGGGGTGCATGGCGTCTGGACGCGCAGGCAAGCTATCGCGCTAACTACGACCGCTATGAGTGGCATAGAGGCCAGCGGTTGTATGGTAATTTCCATTTCGCCCAGACCGCTTCTGCTGCTCTTGCAGCGCACTATGCTTCGCGGGTTGGTACGACCTCTTTTGGCGTCGGAGTAAGGAACGAGAACATGCATTCCACCAACCTCGGCGACACGATCAACCCGAACGGACAAGTGCCTAACGTGGCGGATTTTCCGCTGGCGGACGTGCGTGTGCTGAATCTGGTCAAAGGAGGTAATAGGTTTCATGCCAATTACTACGCCGAGCAGACGTTCTACTATGCCGGATTGGCTGCGTCTATCGGTATTAACGGTACGTATAACACGCAGTTCGGACACCATTTAGGCGGAGGTGCGAACATCGGTTATACCTTTGAGAAAGCCGGCACGCTCTATGCCAATGCCAACCGGTCGCTGCGCATGCCGACCTTCACGGACCTCTATTATAATGCCGGCAACCAACTCGGCAACCGCAATCTCAAACCCGAAGAAGCATGGCTGCTATCCGTGGGGTATAAATACACGCCGGACTTTGGCAAAGCAGGCAAGCTGTCTCTGTCCGCTGACTGGTACTATCGCTGGGGAAAGAATATCATCGACTGGGTGTATGTGCCGACCGACACCAAGCGTCCTTACCACGCCGAGAACCAGCAACAGGTGAATGCCACGGGTGTGGAACTGAGTGTGGCGTATAGGTGGAATGAATGGCTCAGGTGTATCTCGGTGGACTATGCTTACACCTATTTGGATTTGGATCTGAAAGAGTCCGGTTCGCGGTACTTGGACTACCTCAGCCATAAGCTTTCGATCTATCTGGAGCACGGGATTTACAAAGGGCTCGGAGCGTCATGGACCGTCCGTTTCCAGAAACGCGAAGGGCAGTACAATAATGCCGAAGGAGCTGTGGCGGATTACCAGCCGGTATGGCTCTTGGACGGTTCGATCTTCTGGCAAAACAAGTACCTGCGCGTCTCTGCCGACTGTACGAACATGACCAACACCCGCTATTACGACTACGGCGGAATCCTCCAACCCGGAGCGTGGGCAAAAGTGAGTATCAAAGCGAAACTGTAAGCACAATCGGCAGATGGTCCGAAAAGCCGTCTTTCTGATACCGAAAACCGTTATACGTCCGCTTGGGTTTCAAGTCCAGATATTTCTCATCCGGCTCTTGAATCCAAGCGGCGTTGTATATCTCCGCTCTGCTGAGGCTGTCCAAGGCAGGCGAGGTATAGAACCGATCGAGACAACTCCACCGCCCTTGCCATTTATGCGTGCCGATTTCTTTTCCATTAACCGGTTCCCGATACCTCACACCCCGTAGTTCCTCCCCCTTCAGGGGGACAGAGGGGGCGTCACTATTCATATCGCCCATAACGATGATTTTCGCGTTCGGACAAGCCTCATAAACGCTGTCGATGGCGGTTTGCAGTACGGCTTTTACTGCGGTCCTTTTCCATTCGCTCTCTGCGGCTCCGCCGCGCTGGCTCGGCAGATGGCATACAAACAGATGGAGCGTGTCTTTTTTGTCCACCTTGGCGCAAACATAGAGAATGTCGCGGGTTTCCAGTTTCTCCTCCCTTGAGGTGGTGAAGAGCTCTGCTCGATCGGACTGCCGGTGGCCGTCCGTAGAACTCCGGGGTGGGTTTTGTATGCTGAGTTTTCTCGTCCGGAGTGTGTCCACCCTGCTCTTTTTATAGATCAGCGCAACATCTATCCCTCGTAGGTCAGGGCTCTCGTAATGCACAAAATCGTACTCGCCCCGCCGCAAAGTGTAGCATAGTTTGCGCAGGCATTTGGCATTCTCCACCTCCTGCAGACCCGCTATATCCACCCCATCCCACTCGCCGATGGCGGTCAGCACGCGGGCAATGGATTCGACCTTCCGTTCATAGCGTGAATAGCTCCACCGCCGCTCACCCTCCGGCGTCCATTCCCAATCGTCTTTCTCCACCCACAGGCTGTCAACCATGACGCTGTCATGCTTCGGATGGAAAAGGTTTTCCACATTATAACTCACCACCCGCAGCGGCTCGGCGGACATGGCGTTTATACCCGCGAAAACCATTACAAGAGTAAGGAGAATATTACAACACTTATGCTGCATTTTAATGTTCTAAGAGCCAATCGGCAGCATTCACTACACGGATCTTTTTGCCGTTATGTTCAATGGTACCCGTGTCACCATACATAACAATCAGCGTCAGGTTGTCACAATGAGTTGCTACTGATCCTCGTGTTAATCCTTCAATCTCACGCTTATATAATTTCTCAGAAGGATTACTAAAGTCATAAGTCACTTGTACCAGTTCTTGCACATGATTCCTTTCTACCACCACAAAATCCACTTCATATTCACGCTCTTTGCGTAAATAATATAGTTGCTGATAGTCACTATGAATGCGGCGTGCTATCTCCAATGCGACTACATTCTCCAGTCGCAAGCCGTAACTCTCGGTCAGTAAGGCGTTGTCATGCTCGTCAATAAATGCCGGATCAATAGCATAGGCTTTACGCGCCATCGTCTTTTCTTTGCTCTTTAAGGAAAACTTAGGTAGCACATATAGCAGATACGCATTTTGCAGATACTCCATATAATTCTTCGTGGTGTGTACCGATTGGATTCCTAATTCCTCTGTTATATCGTTGTAGGATTTTTCTTGACAGAACCAGTCTAGCATCTTGTTTGCCAAATCGGATAGCGTTTTTTTGTACCGCACTTTGTATCGCTTGCAAATGTCTTTCTCAATGATTGCTTTAAGAAGTGATTGTAAATAATCGTGTCTATTCGTCTCGGGAACAGCAATCAATTCCGGGAAGCCTCCTTCCATAATATACTGCGATAATGCGTGCTGTCTAAGTCCGATTGCACGAACGCTACCGGATACAGTATCTATATGGTTCATTTTGCATACTTCTGCAAAAGAGAATGGGAACAATTCTATCTTATGGTAACGGCCGGTGAGATGCGTTGCTAATTCTCCGCTTAACAAATTGGCATTGCTTCCTGTTATTATTAATCGAATTTGCTGGCGTAAGAGGCGGTTAACGAATAGAGGCCAATCCTTGACGTTCTGAACCTCGTCTAAAAACAGGTGTGTGAAATCACCATAAATCTCATAAAGCATCTGTAGTACGTCATCCAAGTCGTCCGTTTTGGCATTTCTTAGACGCTCGTCATCGAAATTGACATAAGCGAAAGGCACTTTCTTCTCAATCAACACTTTCTGACAAAGCGTTGACTTACCACTACGCCGTACGCCGATAACTACCTGTGCCAAATGGCTGTTCAGATCCATTTCTTGCTCTTCCTTGCGCGTGCACAGCAAGCCGGTGTCCACATGCTCCAATTCCTCTCTTTGGGACTCTAAAATACGTTTTAAGTTCTTCATAAGAATAATGTCTTTCTAAAAACCGCTGCAAAGGTAGTAAAATTTATTCATATATGCAAGAAAAATCATTCTAAACTGCACAAAATCGCAAGTTTTATGTAGTCTAAACTGCACAAAATCGCAAGTTTTAGGTAGTCTAAACTGCACAAAATCGTATTCCCCTCGCCGCAGCGGCTCAACAGACATGGCGGTAGATCCCATGAGGGCGACCGCAAACACTAAACATCTCCCCCTTTAGGGGGCTGGGGGGCTTTGGCTACTGAAATAGTTTAGGTAAGAATCGGCAGAGGTAGTCCTGCCAGTTGTCCCAGGTATGACCGCCGGCACTCTCGTAATAGGTGTATTCGAGGTGATTGGCTTCTAACCAACGGCGGTAATCGGTATTGAAATCATACAGAAAATCCTCCCTTCCGATGCCGATCCAATAGAGTGTGGTAGTCTTCATCTGTTCGCGGATTTCCTCTTCCCAATGGTCGTAGATCGCAACCGGTTCAACAGGACGGATTGCCGCGGAGAATAAACCCACGTATGCAAATTGTCCATGCAGATGATGGCTCACGTGCAGGGTGTGAAAACCGCCCATGGAGAGACCTGCAATGGCGCGCTTGGAAGGTTCATTGCTGATTGGATATTTGGCTTCGGCTTCCGCCATGAAGTCCGGGAATTGGCGGATCCATTCGCCGTTCATGGCGTTCGCGCGCTCCTCTTCCGAAGTAGGACGAGAAGGACAGTTATCCGGCATGATAACCACCATCTCTTTGACCTCTCCGGCTTGCAGCAGCGAGTCCATGATCTCCACCAAACGTCCTTGCCTCGTCCAGTCGTCCTCGTTGCCGTACATGCCATGCTGCAGATAGAGAACCGGATATTTGGTACTTGGTACTTCATTAGGCAGATAGACGCAGCAGGGCGTGCCGTGGATCGTGTCGCGCACAACCGTTCCGGCTGAAGGCTGAAGGCTGACAGCTGATTTCTGACAACTGACGGCTAATAGCACGATTGCCGCCAAGTAAAGGATGTGTTTCATAGCAATTTAACGATTTGTTCCAAGTATTTTTTGTCGATTTGGTCGAAAGTATTGAACTCTTTGCTGTCTATATCCAGCACGGCAATCACCTCGCCGTTGCGGCGGAGGGGCACGACGATTTCGCTGTTGGACTCGCTGGAGCAGGCGATATGTCCGGCAAACTCATGCACATTGGGCACGATCACGGTCTCGTTTTTCGCCCACGCAGTGCCGCAGACACCCTTTCCATAAGGAATACGTGTACACGCCAGCGGTCCTTGGAACGGACCCAACACCAGCTCTTTTCTCTCCCCCTTAATAGGGGAGTCGGAGGGGGCCACTCTGTAAAATCCCGTCCACCAGAACCCGAACGTCTCATGGATGAGTGCCGCCACGTTCGCCATGTTGGCGATCAGGTCCGTCTCGCCGGATACTACCGAAGCCGCCTGCGCCAGCAATTCTTGGTATTGTTCTTCTTTCGTCATAATAGTCTTCCTTAATTGCGCCGCAAAGGTAGTACTTTTTTTTGACATATACAAAAAAAAGCGCCCCGTGGGACGCTTTTTCCAATTCTCTCCCCCTTTAGGGGGTTGGGGGGCTAACCTTGGTGCGACTGGTCGTACTCCTCGCCGCAGATGAGCCAGAGGTATGCCCGCATAGTTTTTGCACCGCCAGCCGTGTCTTTCTGCGCAAGGAAAGCCTGCTGATCGGCAACGATCTTGGTCAGATCGGCGCGACGTGCGGTGACCATCGCTGCCACTCCTGCAAAACGCTCACGCGCTTTCAGCTCCTTGGTGCCCGGTTGAGTGGTACGCTCGCCGTGGACGGAAGTGTACTTCAGTCCGGTGGCTTTCATGTAATTGTAAATCGTGCGAAATTTCTTCGCGATCTTGCCCGA
>CACWZZ010000018.1 GCA_902765485.1 uncultured Bacteroidales bacterium | reverse complement strand
GCTGTTTTCATTGTTTCACGAATTTAAAGGAGGCACCGCCTGCGTTAATAATATAGTTACCTGCGGGGAACGCGGTCATAGGAAGTACCGTCGTTTGGCCGCCTATAGCCTGACGGCTGACAAGCAGCTTGCCGTCCGCGGAATAGATGGAGACTGTCGTCTTGTCGGGCAGACCGTCCAACGCCACCATGTCTTTTCCTTGCCGCACCACAATCGTACCCGGAGCTGCTATCGGTGCATCGATACCTTCCGGCAGACCTTCGTACGTGTACTTGCGTACGTTTTCGATGAGGTAGATGATCGGCGCATCGCCTGAGGTCTGAATGATCAGCTGTCCCGGCTCGAACTTCGTCACCGGCTCCTGATCCAAAAGGAACGTTACCACCTGTCCGTCCATCATGTGAACATTCAGTTTCTGGACAGCTGCGTCCTGCGCCCATACTCCAAGGCAGAGGAGCAAGGCAGAAAGAAGAGGTAAAAGTTTTCTCATAGGTATGTTGTTTTTGTTTATTACCCAATTTTGCGCTGCAAAATTACTGCTTTTTTATGAAAAAGCACTCTCAAATCGTACAAATCGACTCTCAAATCGTACAAAAGTGACGGATTATATCACTGCATATGGAAAAATTGACGGCAGACACAAAAAATCCCTGCCACGCGGGTGACAAGGATGGGGAGAGGGAGAGAACGTCTGTTTATTCGTTCAGGCAGTCTCTGTCTAATAGAAAATCAAATACTCCTATCCGTAAGACTCCTTCATCATTGTAAAATTTGCCTTTATGTTCGCCGGAGATGATGATTTTCCTGAAACTATCGTTTATTTTTATCAGCGGTCGCTGCTCTTGATCCCGTTTTTCCTCATCCGGCATCGAGTATGCCGATTGCACATATATGCGCTGTGAACCACGGTTAATAACGTAGTCCACTTCAATTCGTTTATGAACGATATTCCCTTCTTCATTCTTTTCCCAAACCTCTACCAATCCTACATCCACGCTATAACCGCGCGCGCAAAGTTCGTTATATAGTACGTTCTCCATCATGTGGCTGTATTCCACTTGGCGAAAACCGATGATAGCATTCCGGATGCCCGGGTCTTCAAAATAGAACTTACTATCAGACCCGATATACTTACGACCTTTCACATCATAACGCAGTGCCTCGCTTACCAAAAATGCATCCTTCAAGTATTCTATATATTTGGTAATTGTATGACTTGATATTTTTATGTTTGCTACCGACTTGAAGGTATTCGCTATCTTTGTAGGATTTACTGCTGTGCCCATTGATGATGCCAACACGCGGAAAATCTCCTCCAAACCCTCCTCGTTCTGCAAACGGTTGCGCTCAATAATATCTTTGAGATAGATGGTGCGATATAAATCCTTCAGGTACGCTTCTTTTTCTTCCGCTGTTTCCATCTTCGCTACTGCCGGCAGACCGCCGTAAGTATAGTAATCTTCCAATGCGTCGCGTTTATCACCACCTACGCCCTCTAAATATTCAGCAAAACTCAGCGGACGAACCCGTATTTCCCAGCCTCGACCACGGAACTCTGTTACCACATCCTTGCTAAGGAACCTGCTATTACTGCCGGAAACGTATGTCTGTACATTCCGCATATGGGTCATACTAAGTAGTACACCCACAAAATCATCTACCATCTGTACTTCATCCAAGATAACATAACTAGTCTGCCCATCTTGAATAAGTTGGCTATCAATGTACTCCAGTAGTTTATCCGGATTGCGCAAATCTTTGTTGCGGTTGTCATCTAATGCCAAGCCGATAATATGATCTTCTGCCACTCCTTGGGATAACAGATAGTTACGGAAAATCTCAAACAGCAGATAGGATTTACCGCACCGACGAATACCGGTAACGATTTTAATCATGTCATTTTTGCTTGCGCTAATGAGTTTCTGAAGGTACAAATCTCGATTAAATTCCATAACTTTACAGCATATTTTGGTGATTAATCACTGAAATCCGCCGCAAAGGTACTGCTTTTTTCTAAAATATGCAAATGTTTATGAAAAAAATTTTAGACTAAAAAGCGATCGCAGCATTTATGCTGCGAAAGATGTTATTTTTTTGTTGAGCAGAAGTTTCACAATTCGGTGCAAGGTACAACAAATATTTGGTTGGCACCGCGGAGGATGAGAGTTTGAACTTGTCCGTAATTTAGTGCAATTTAGTACAAAAGTGCGGATAAATGGTGTTTCTAACCGCATTTTAGTGCAAATTAGTACAAAAATACGGATAAATATTTGCACAATTTCCGCAAAATAGTCATCGTCGGCGATGACATCGCCCCCTGGACTGATGAAAAAGGCATTTCCTATATGGGTCTCTTTCAATTCTTGCAAGATGGCTTACCTAAATAAACACCATCAGGGCGCGGCGGAGTATAAACAATCATCCCTGCCACGCGGGTGACAGGGATGAAAGAGTGGAAGGAAATAAAGGGAGAGAGTTACAATTCAAATGGAGAGGGATCTCCGGGAGCTCTCACGATGATAGATCCGAGGATGCTCTTTTCTTCATCATCCAGCATGGGGTGCGACCGACATGTTCCAGTCATCGTCCCGATCAGACCTTCGCCAAGTTTCCCTCCGAAACCGCCGTCTTCGGTCCCCTGCACGCCCTCAAAAGTGATTGTTGTGACAGGGTCACTCAGCGTTCCAGAAACCATAATCTGATCTTCTATAGCAACGTCCGGACTTGCTGCATCATAAGGTTGGTAAAGGAGGGTCATATTGAGCGATATATTACCTTGCGTACCGTTGATTTGTATACTGTTACCTGTCCCAGTGGCTGTTACAGCGCCTTTGTAGCGTATTATCGCATCGTGCTTAATTCCATCTTCCATATATTTAAACTCCCCCCATATATCGGCATACACATTCGTCAACTCATTCGGATCCATTGTAAATTCAATATTACGCGATGTATGCACAAGTCCATCCTCCGATCGTCCGGTAAGGGTAAACGTAGTACCCTCTTTGGAGCTATCATACGGTTTGAACATATGTATATTCGGCGCCATAGTGAATCTCACTCGGTAGTTTCCTTCTTGCTCCAACGTATCAATCGTATATTGGCTTCCTCCGTGACCAACGAATTCCAGTCTCTCATAATTAGTCACCACATTGACCACTTGCTCATTCGATCCCATGGCATTGAAATGCACGGTGTCTTTATCTATCTCCAGGATGTACGGCACATAAATATCCTGCGCCAAGCTACGCACGGGGTAGTCGGTACCATTGAGCAGTAAGGACGGTGCGATTTTATACGCGCCCTGCTTCATACCTTTTGTCCCGAAATCGACATCGAACCGGTCGTTCATCTCGGTACCAAACTCAGGCTGCGCATCATAGTCATGTGCTACAAATTTAGCTTGCCCCTTTTCTAGTCGGTACATAACGATACCCGATTTACACGGCCATATAACGCGTCGCGGCTCTGCTCTCCATGCCGCGTGAGCCTGGTGCAGAGAGTCGTTATGGTACGCTTCAAATCGCGTGAATTTCGGGAAGGCATGGAATTCTATTTTCGGTATGATATCCCAGTTTCCTTCCACCCATTTATGTTTAACCGGTTTGTCCAATCCGTAATACGAATACAAGCCAAAAGCCTCCATATCCAATGACAGAGGACTTATTCCTATATGGCTATCCCGGAAGATATACGGACCGTCGTCACTGGTAACGAAAGATCTCATATCCACATTGAACGAACCGTCTATTTTAGGCCCGGCCCAGAAATCGACACCGGTTTTGGCATGAATGATGGCGCCAAAAATAGGATTGGTTTCTACTGCCACCTCTTCTTGTAGTCCTACCTGATAAAAACCATCTACCCTTATTTCTGCATCAGATTTTAAGAAGGTATCAAAAATTCCCTTCAAATCAGGAGCAATAAGATCTTTATTCTCCGTATAGGTCATACCATAGGGCAGATCGCTGTCAATAATGATGGAGAAACAGAGATATCCCTTGACGGCAGGAAGCTTCAACTGCGCAGTCAAACTACCTCCCCAACGATATCCGAGACGAGGAACAGGCTTGATCTCAATAAGCGGGAAAGGCGGATAAACCGGCCATTTGATGACACCAAAAGGTTCTGGTATGAGCGGAACTGAATATGCGGTATCTACACTTGCACTGATAGTAAGTCCGGCCTGCATATCCAGATCCGTTCGTGCTGCGTACTTAATAAAATAGACATCGTCGGTAATCTGGTACATCATGGCCATTTTGCATTTAAACCCGATGTTTAGATCAAGAGAGCCGTTAACGGGTCTATCCGGTAAGAGAGGAATGTGCAAAGCCGTATTGATATCAAATAGGTTCGCAGAATAATGTCCGCCATCTTGCCTGATTTTATTCATTCCTGCCGCACGATAGCTCAGTTGCTGGGGATTGTCCTCCGAATAGCCGACCTCTTCTATGCCAATAAACTGAATGAAGATATCGGACATCTTGGTTAGTTGGTTGGTCTCTACAATAATACCGCTTCCATCATTACGTACACTCGTTACTCGACCGCCGAAGTTCAGTTCCTCAAAAATGCCTTCCATACCAAAGAGCACATTTCCTACCTGAGGCATCAGGTTCGAAGGCAAATCATTGGAGAAAGTCAGCGTTTGGCTATCACGCGCAGTCACATAAGGCGTCATACCCAACAGATCCATGTGCCGCACGTCAGGATTGATGATGATCTCCGGCTGTTGGAAACCGATCGAGTCGATCGCAGCAAGAGGGATGCGGTAGGTCGTATCCGCAAGAACAATCTCCTGCGTCACCCACTTGTCATACTCGACGGAGTCCACGCCGATCTTGGACTGCCGCATCTCGATCACTTCATCATAGAAGAATCCGTTGAAATCGCCGTCATTACGATAGATATAGAACGCTTCTTGCGCATTTACGAAGCCAATGGCTAAGAGCCAAAAGCTAAGAGCTAATAACACCCGTTTCTTAGCCCACAAGGCACGATTAACTATGTTTTTCATTTTCTCACGAATTTAAAGGAGGCACCGCCTGCGTGAATAATATAGGTTCCTGCGGGATAGGTACCCATGATCAGCATCGTGGACTGACCGGCTACCGCCCGTTTGGTGAACAACATCTTACCGTCCGTCGTATACACGGCTACGTTTGCCTTGTCGGGCAGACCGTCGATGACCATCATCTCGTTATTCTGGCGAATAAGGATGCTACCCGGTGTTACGACCGGAGAGTCGATACCTTCCGGCAGACCCTCGTAAGTGTACTTACGTACGTTCTCGATGAGGTAGATGATGGGGGATGTACCCGAAGTCTTCAGGATCAACTGTCCCGGCTCGAACTTCGTCACCGGTTCTTGATCTAACAAGAACGTTACTACTTGTCCGTCCATCATATGAACGTTCAGTTTCTGCACAGGCTGTTCGTCCTGTGCCCATGCTGCGCCAGCCATTAGCGCGAGGGCGAAAAACAGAATTTTTTTCATAAGCAGTACAAAATTTAAGCGTTACGATTATAATCGATTCAAAACTGCGCTGCAAAATTACTCCTTTTTTTTGAAACTTCACTCTCAAATCGTACAAATCTACTCTCAAATCGTACAAATCTTCATTTTTTAACCCTAATAGGTGTATTTTTTGCCACATACATGATTTATCTTGGGCGGCAAAGGAAAATAGCTCTCTTTCTGCTTTCAAACACGTAAACGACACGTAAACGAGACGTAAACGACACGTAATCGGAAGCCGACGACGTCGGGAGAACATCGGGAGAAAGTCGGAGGAGTAACGGAAGAAAATACAAACGTCTCGCGGCTGAGGCTACGGCGTTGTTGAAGGCGTGCAAGGAAGAACTCTACGCGGCTCAGCAATAATATAGGAGTACGAATACGCCCGGAAGCACCCCAAGCCTCCTTCTACATTCGTGAACGGAGGAATCATCTCCTGACCTCCTAAAGCAGAAGCGATCTCCTCCAGTATCTCCTGTACGATGTTGCCATTCTGGGTCGGCACGCCGCTCGGAGGTGGAAGCACCACACCCGTGCTATTCCTGCGGAACACTTCATACAGATAGCTGTCGTGAGTATAGGCACGAACCTCCAGAGTCAGATCCTGTACGCCGACCGGATAGTAGTTATTTCGGTTGATATATTCCCTCTTATTATTCAGCTGCCATCCATCGGCAAAAAGGGAGAGCCGCAGCGTGTCCTGCAATGCCGAAGCAGGCAGGAAGAGAAATTCCGCATGTGACCCCGCATAATAGCCCTCGCTCTGTAGATTCTGCGCCTGCGCAAAATCAGCCGACGTGCTATACAGATATTCCAGATTAAGAACCTCTGTCTGCTTGTCTGCCGTGTCGGATTTGTTTGCCATCAGGGCGCTTCCGAGGAGTATCCCGATGCCGATCATATCATCCGGATTGCCGTGATAAGGATCTAACTCTATGTCCAAAGCGATCCATCCTTCCTGCATGGGATAGCACCTGACCACTCTCCCTTCCGTCTTGCAGGGCAGAACCTGCCGAACGGAGACAGCAGGGTAATGGGGGTGAGAGACGTACATCTCCACCGTGTCCAAAGGACGGAAGTAAACAGCTTGGTCTGCCGAGTCCTGCATATAATAGTATGGCTTGTCCGAAAGACTGTACATCCGTTGCCATGCGCCGCTGTTGGCGCGTACACGCACATCTGCATCGCCGACACCCGTCCCGCTTTCGCCCTTGGATAGCGCTTGGTTGGCAAGGGTAGAGTGGTAGATGCGGGTTGAAAAAGACTCGCCGATAGGGTACTCGCTGCTCACCACAATCTTCTCATTCTCGCCCTCTACCGTGAAATCCACCTCGCGGTAGAACATATCCCTGCATCCGCTGAGGCTCACCACAGCAACGCAAAACCATATTATCTTATAATAATTCATCATATCTCTCTTTTGTCTTTCTGACATCTGATGGCTGACATCTGACGGCTGATGGCTGACATCTGACGGCTGAATGCTGACATCTGACGGCTGAATGCTGACATCTGACGGCTTCCTAAAACTTAAACATATAACTGATACTCGGCAATATCGGGAACATACTGATCTGGTATAACTTGCCGCTATAGGGATCCAGCTCGACAAACATCGGATTCATATGACAATAGACGTTGTAGCAGCTGATATTGAGCACATGCTCCGCATGCCGCAGCCAGCCGCCTTTGCCGTAATAACCGTCCGCTTTGCCTTTCTTGCCCTGCTCCGAACGCTTGTGCGGGAAATGGAAATTGGCGGACAAGTCCAGCCGATGATAATCCGGCAGGACATACCCGTTGCGCTCGCTGAAGTACTCTACATACCGCTTCATCGTATCGTCGTAATAGGTCTGCGTCACCAGCGTGCCGCGGTTGCCGGTCGCATACACCCACGTACCCGCAATATCAATCCGCGGTGTGATCTGGTATTGCAGCGTGATACTCAGGTCGTGCTCGCGGTCGTACTTGGCATGGAACGGCTTGCCGTAATTGATCTCGTCAAACTGCCGCATCGTCCTGCTCCATGTATAACCGATCCAACCCGTCACGGGACCGATCTTGCGTTGCACCAGAAACTCCACGCCGTAACTCCAGCCGTTGCCGATTGCCACTTTGGTTTGCCAGTCGGACGAGTAACTCACATAAGAAGCGCCCTCTTTGTATTCGATCAGGTTCAGCGACCGCTTGTAATAACCTTCTACGCTCAACTCTACTTGTCCGAGGATGTTGTAACTGATCCCTGCCGCTACCTGCATAGACCGCATAGGAGGCACATCGTGCGTCACAGGAACCCACATATCGCTCGGTAGCGATAGCGAACTGTTGCTCAGCAAATGCACATACTGGCTCATGTACGAATAACTCGCTTTGATAGCCACATCCTTATGCACCAGAAAACGCATACCGATCCGCGGTTCGGCGGAAGGATACACTTTGCCGCGGATGCCGTACATACTGAACCGTGCGCCGTAGTTCAGCCTGAACCATCCGACCGGACTCCATGTATCTTCGATATAAGCCGCAACCTCATGTCCGTACAAGGCTCTATTGCCGATAGTCGTGTCCATATTGAACGCCCCCGAAGCGGAATCGCCCGAGGAGTAAAACATCGTGTTCTGGATGGACGGCTGGAAATGATGGAAGATATATTCTATTCCGGCTTGCACCTTGTGTTTCTGGTTAGGACTGTATTCCAGTTTGGAGGAAACGGACACATCGTTGATCTGGCTGTTATAACCCATCTCCTGCTCAAAACTGCTGCCTGTCTCTTCCATGTTCTTCTCGCTCATGGACTGGCTCAACCTGCTGCGGTAGCCGCTGTAGAACACCCGCGTATTGAGAAAAAGCCGGTGGTTGATCTTGTGCTGCCAGTCGATGGTGGCAAGCGTGTTGCCCCACCCGTAACGCATACCCATCTGCATCTCCGCGCGGCTGTCGGTATAGACATCTCTCTGCCGCATCCGCAGGTATTCCACGTCCGAGCCGCTATAGATACCCACGCTCAAACGGTCTTTATCGGAAAAAGTGTGGCTCAACTTGGCATTGATGTCATAGAAATAATACCCTGCCCAAAGCGACATTCCTTCGGTCGCGGCTACCGTTGCAATAATAGGAGAAGTCAGCAGGTCGAAATACGTTCTGCGTGCAGAGATATTAAAGGTCGTCTTGGCGCGAGGGGAATGTCCGGCTTTCAGGCTGTCCAACTGCGCTTTGCTGAAGATAGGACCTTCCAGATTGATCTTGCTGGCAATCAGCCCGACCGTTATGCCGCCATGCCAGAACGTGTTATTGCCGTCTTTCTGCCACACATCAATGACCGAACTGAGTCGTGAACCGAACCGCGCAGGGAAATTGCCTTTGTACAGCGTCACGTTCTTGATCGCGTCGGCGTTGAAGACGGAGAACATACCCAAGGCATGGTTGATATTGTATAGCGGCGCACCGTCCAGCATCACCAGGTTCTCATCCGGTCCGCCGCCGCGCACATACAGACCCGCGCTCCCTTCGCCGCCGCTCTGCACACCCGGCAATAACTGAATGGCTTTCAGCACATCCACCTCACCCCCGATAGCCGGAATAGCCAGAATCTGCGTCACCGGCACCTCAATCGCACTCATCTGCACATTCTCCGGCGCAGAAACCGACTGATGTCCCTGCACAGTCACTTCCTGCAACTGCGTAGCCAGCTTTAACTCAAAATTAATAGTCTGACTGCTGACTTCTGACGGCTGAATGCTGATGGCTGACGGCTGACTGCTGACTTCTGACGGCTGAATGCTGATGGCTGACGGCTGAATGCTGATGGCTGACGGCTGAATGCTGACTTCTGACGGCTGAATGCTGATGGCTGACGGCTCATACCCCACATAAGAAGCAATCAGCACCACTCCCGTTCTTCCCCCCTCCATGGGGGGACTGAGGGGGGCTTTGAGGGCCTTCTGGCTTTTAACTGTCAGCGTATAGAATCCGGCGGTATTGGTCACGGTGCCTTGGTGGGAGACGGTGTCATACACGGTCGCGCCGATAAGCCGCTCACCACTTGCCGCGTCTGTCACATAGCCGCTGATGGTGTAGCTTTCCGCCCGTTGCGCCATTAACCCCGCCGCGCACACGATGCCAATGAATATGACTGCTATCCGCTTCATGAGCACTCGCTTCATGAGTTTTATCCGCTTCATGAGTTTTATCCGCTTCATCGGATCATTTCCGCTTCATCGGATCATTTCCGCTGCAAAAGTACTACAATTTAGTGAGATATGCAAATTTTGACTTGGGAATTTATTTGGGAATCCCATTTTCTGCCCGCGTAGATAGATTTTGTTTTTATGCGTCCCGGCGATGGGTGGGTGTCAGGACATCATCGGGCATGAGTTATTTAAACTTTTTAGTCTGTTGCTCAAGAGATTTGATAGTTTCCAAGTAGGCTTCTTCTACGGGAGAAAGGGTGTTGTTCTGCCATTTTCTGTATTCTTCCGTAGCTTTGTCTATTGCTTGCTGATGGCTGACTTGCCCTGCATTATCCAATAGTTTCTGTCCTGTAGAAGAGAGTATTGAATCCAATTGCGCAATATAATCACTCATGTACATCGGGACATGCCGCATGGCCTGTATCTCAGCAAAGTCAAAGTATCCGGAAACAAGGTTGTTGAGCACCTTTAGTTCATCCGTAGAAAGATAGTTCTTTGCGATAAAGGCTTCTTTGAGCGTCGGCCAATCACCTTTGAAATTTGTCATTCCCATAAACGGTTGCTCACTGTCTGCCCGCTGGTAAATTACCTCCGCTGCGGTGTGCCCGTGTGCAGCAAAATGCAATTTGTTCTGCACAATCTTGAAGAACTCAACGGACAAATTGCTTTTCGGGTCATAGTCAACAGCCGTTGCGTACAGATCCAGCACTTGCCGGTAAAGCACTTTTTCCGACGAACGGATGTCACGAATACGGTTAAGCAATTCTTTCCAGTAGTTGCCACCACCCAAGTTCTTCAGCCGCTCGTCATCCATCGTAAAGCCTTTGACGATATATTCGTTGAGGCGTTTTGTCGCCCATTGACGGAAGCGCGTAGCTATCACCGAACGGACACGATAGCCGAGGGAAATAATCATATCGAGGTTGTAGAAAGGTATCTCCCGTGTCACCATTCTACTACCTTCTCGCTGAACTTGTCGGAAATTCCGACAGGTTGCCTCTATTGTCAATTCTCCTTCCTCATAAATGTGTTGAATATGTTCCACTACATTCGTGCGGGATGTCTGAAAGAGTTCAGCCATCTGTTGCTGTGTGAGCCAGATAGTTTCATTCTCCATGCGCACATCAATGTGCGTCAAACCGTCTTCGCTTTGGTAGATCAGTATGTTTCCGTTGTCTGGATTGTTCTCATTCATATTCTTGATAAATGTGTTATTTTGTTCATGTTCATTTACTTTTTTGTGTTAAAAGATTTGCGTTTATATATACCCCTCCATATATAAGTCAAAAAAGACCTGCACACGTAGTGATCGTTCCCTCGGGGATAAGACATCTATCACCTAAAAAGCAACTTTTTTCATTCCGATTGCAAAGCTGAAAGTTCAATATACCGTTTTGGATCAAAACAATTGTTTTGTGGTTCGCCATGGGAGAGATAGCCAAACTGGTTGGAGATGATTTGTGTTTTTCCAATCTTCGCATCCATATTACGGTGCGAGTGACCATAAATCCAATAGTCGATACCCGAATCTGCAATGTAATCGCCCAATTCAACCGTAAAGGCACCATTGATTGTGCTTCCTTTGAATTCATCAACTGTGCATAACTGCGTGGGCACATGGTGTGTCAAAACGATTTTTGTTTTGGCTTTACTCTCTGTTACTGACTGTTTGATAAAAGCTAAGCAACGCTCATGCTCTGCATTGAAATTCTGTGCATTTAAGCGGTGACCTTCATATTTGATGCGGTAGAAATCACTCACACTACGTTCGACTATAAAGTCTATATCCGGCTCAATAAATGACCAAAGGGTAGAGACAATGATATCTACATCCGGCAGATGCACTACGCTGTTGTAGTACGCTTTTACGTTCGGGCGGATGTCCAGACAATAACCATCCGGCATAGTTGCCAAGTCATAGTAGCCGTAGAAATCATGGTTACCGAGGCACACAATGACTTGCTTATAGTTGCGTGAAGCCCAGTCCCAGAAATCGTACGCCTTATATGTCTCACGTCCGGAATCCGGCAGGTCAAGGTAGGCTGAATCTCCGGCAATAAGCAATATATCGCCCGTTACCTCCAATGGATGCGCCGCCAACCACGTGCGGTTGTCCGGAAACTCCAGATGCAAATCACTCACAAATTGGATCTTCATAGCACTCTTCTTGTTCCTCGACATAACGCTGGATGTATTTGTTAAGTTCTGCAACAGCAATCTCTCTTTCGCGGGAACGCCCCATACGCAGGGTGTCCGCGATGACCAGCAATTGGTACAACTGCTCGTCGCGCAAGGCGGCTTCCGGCACTGAAGGATACAGCGGTGTTATTTGTTGCCCGCGTGCATCGCCTTTTGCGTAGCGCCAAACAAACTGCTCGGAAGAATTGGAAACTTGTTCTTTTATCGGTGAGGCACTTACATATGCAGGAATACCACGGATGACGCGTCCAGTCTCTGCAGGGAAGACATAACCGAGACCATGAACCATAAACTCCTGTAGCGCCAGCGTGTTCACTCGTTTTTTGTTACGATCTACCAATTGCGCTTTTTTACTGCGTTCCAAACTCTCGCTTACACTTGAAGCACTCATATTGAGTTCTTCAGCCAGTTTACGAACAGAAAGGTTGCGTCCTTTGCTTGTTAATTTCTTTAATAATATAACAATATCTTGCTCTTTCATATCGTTGAAATTAAGCATTTTACATTGTTTTGTTCGCCGTTCGCGAATCGCGAACACTCAAATGCGCTGCAAAGATACTGCTTTTATTTTATTTACGCAAATTTTTCTTAGCAAAAACTTGCACTATCCCGTAAATTTATGCATTTTTTATATGGACTGTTGCTATACATCCCATAATCTTACTAAAGAAATAGTATGAAAGGCATATTTTACACTATCCCGCAAATTTTTAGAGCCGAAACACGCACTATCCCCAAAATGTTTAGAGGCAAAATTTCAATTCGTTTGGTTGGTCTGCTTTTCCATTTGGGATTTCAGGGATGCAAGAGCACGGCGGTGGAGATTGTAGAAATTAGGAAGGGAGACTTCCAATTCTTCTGCCATCAGTTGCGGCGTGCAATGCTCACGATAAAGCCCGATCAATAATCTGCGGTACCGCGGATTAGGCAGGTTGTCCAGAGCTTCGGCTATAACATATTGTCTTTCGGATGACTGCTCGGCGAAGAGACTTTCATCCTCGGAAAACCTGTCCATCTGATCCGGTTCCATGTTAATTTCGTGCCTGTCGTGCCAAGGGTCAAAAGGTAAAGTTTTGTTCATGTTCATTTGCGTTTTTGTGTTAATAGATTCGTGTTTATATATATCCCTCCATATATAAGTCAAAAAAGACCTGAAATCTATCACCTCCAAAGCAACTTTTTTCATTTTTTTTTTGCAAAGGTTGTCAAAAACAATCTGTAGTGCATTTCAATCATGAACTAATGGTTCGCATTGGGTTTTGTTGACTACGCGGTCGCGCATGAGTTTCATATCTGTGAAATTGCGGCTGATGTTTTGCACCATCTCTATATAATTGTCAGTCCCATCTTCTTTTTTATAATAATATGGCTTGATAGATACACAATTTTTGTGTTCGAATATGGTATTTAGTAATGTTCTATCTGAATTGCCACACGAATGTCCCATTACTAAAACCTGAAATGGAGCCGATTCTATAAAACGCAATACTGCGCGATAATTCGGAGCTTCTTGATAGCGGATAGACTTGACATTTCTTAAGCACTCATTTTCGTTTAACTCCTTAAGTCGCTTAAAATTTTCATCTATCTCATCTCCATAGCCAAATATAACACTCAATGGATAACTTATATCTCCATGAATATGGTTATCCGCGAAACTATCATATCTTTTGGCATATATTTCAGCAGTGGGTGTATAATTGAAATTCAAAAGCATAATTTCATCAGGTAGCAAGAAAACAGGCGGATATAAGACGGATGTTTTATCTTTTGCTTCTCTATACCATTGAACCCAATTCCGAGTCTCTGATTCGGAAAGTCCGTATTTAACAATCTTTTCGTCTATTAACGATTCATTTCGGGGATCTTCCAGAAACTTTTTATGCTCTTCTAATTTTTCCTCTCCTTCAATAGATATATCCTCAGGTTCGAATTGAGCATAGATAGCCTTCTCAATACTTGCTTTAATTTCTGGTTGCTTTGTGGTAACTTCCTTGATATATTGAACGAGCGATTCTTTTAAGAAATCCATCTGTTCATTCAGAGATTCCAAGTATTGTTGTCTGGCTTCGTCATTAACCCCATATTCCAGAGCATACGCTCTTAACAATATGTAGTATTCTTCCTCAATATCTACCCATCGTTTTGTCTCTATGCTTTTATTAATTCGCTCAAAGAATGGAGAAAAAGTCACCTTAAATTCATCTGTATTCTGTACTATGTAATCAAAAATCTCTAAGTGTGTAACATTTTGATTTGCCCAGAAAAGATTTGAAACATAGATACTTAATGCTTGGCGTTCTTTCAGTTGGATTGTACACAAAGGATCCTTAGACACATTGGAGTGTTCTTTTCCTAATGACTCTACCCTGTGTGCCTTGTACCAATTGATGAAGTCCGCATAGCTTGTTTTCAAGCCGTGCGCTAAGTCAAAACCGTTTCCTATAAGAACAAGTCTGTTCATGCTACTTGGACATCTTTACTTCAAATTTGCTTGGATAAAGCTTGCTCGGCAAAAGTTATTGCGTCTGCAATACAATCTTCGTTTATCACATGCATTGACACCTCGCCATTTCCCCATCTTCCTTTGTGCGAAACGTCTTCCGTAAGATGTTTAGGATCGTTTATCTCAGAGTATTTTAAGTTGATGGTCAGGCGTAAACCTTGCTTTTGGAATACAACATCGACAAAATTGGTTTTATATTTGAATGCAACATATTTCTGCTTATATACAATTTGTACACCTTCATGCAATTTCAGTAGTTCTGCTTTCAGTTGGTTATACAACTCCTTGTTGAACTCGTAATATTTATATGTCTCCAATGTCAGATTCTCAGCTTTCACATATTTATGTTGCGCATCTTTATCCGGTGTAAAAGTCAAATCTATTTGCTCATTCGCTAATGTTATTTCTGCATCTTCTATAAACTGAGCCAACTGCTGCATTAGAAAATATGCCTCATCCGGTTTTATTTCAAAGAATTCACGTTTAGCATTTACTCGTTTATGTACTACTTTTTCAAGTATATTATGCAACGCTCTTTCCACCTCCACGTAATGTGTTGTTTTCATTAAGGCATATACTTGAAACGGCGTAGGAATGCCGGAAGAGTGAGACAAATCTTTAATTCTCTTCTCAATATTCGTTGTTTGTCCCACTTTGATGATATTCTCCTTAAAACTCGGATTTATCATTATATATACATATCCTGTAGTCATGATATCATGGTGTTATTTTAATAGTTCTTCAAATTCTTTAATGTACGGGGTTAAATCATCAACTCGCTCTGCTCCTTCGGGAATTTCACTTGCACGGTACACAGGTTTGATGTTCGTAAACTTAGTGATGATTGGTTTGAGGTGAATTACAAATTTACCCTTGTCTGAAAAGTCTTTGGCAATAATTCGCCAATTCAACTCAATTTCTTTTGCTTCCATTTTAGGTGTTACCTGAAATGAGTAATCTTCATGGTCATTTTGATTAAGAGGAGACATAACTCCTACTGGAGCCATTATAACCATTGATTTTTCTTTACTAAAGCTGACACCATCAAAAGAGGGAAAATCCATCAATGGTTCGCCCAAACGGTGCTCTTTGATTTGGTATGCAGAGCATTGACTCTTATTATAATCTATTTCTACGCGATAATTCTCCAACTGAAAAGCGCCAGTATTGGAAAGCCTAAACGTTAGCAGGAAACGATTGTCATTCTTGTGTAAATTTTGATATCTTTCTGCGACTGCGTGATATTTGTCAAATTGAGAAAGATCCGGATATGGTACAACGTAATACTTTAGCGTCTCATTATAATAGTGAGGAGAGAAAGTAAGTTCTTTCTTCCCGTTACTAAAGCGCAATTTTGCTTTTGGCTTCTGGCAAGCTTTCCACACAAGAAAGGCAGTGCCGCACGTGCCAACAAACACGAGTATAGCATTTAATATATCCAGCCAATTAATATCCATAAGTTATATTTCAAATCCGCCTTCTTCAATAAAAGCACGAAGAATACGATCTATACGCATATTGATGCGGAAGGATTGAATTGGCACTCCTTCGTGTTGCTCAAACCATGCTTTCGCTTTTTCTTTATTCACACTAAGACGCAATTGCTCAAACGGTCCCGGCGGTATAATATCATCGGGCATGTAGTTTGTCATTATTTCACGCAATATATCTTCATTCAATCCCAATGCTTCTGCAAAACGGTGAATACGGTCATTCTTGGCACGTGTCATATATTCCGTGAGATAATCGCGCAACGTCTTGGATTCATCCACATGTATTTGTCCGCGCTGAACATCATGCAAGAACAGTTCCGCAAAGTCTTGTTCTTCTTGCGTCAAAGTAGAGAATGAGCGATGCAGTTCCTCTAACGCTTGCGCCTGTTCTTCTTTGGTAGCATAGTTATCCAACGTCCGCATATATTTACGGAAACGGGCATTCATATACTCCGTATCAATAGCTCCTGTATTGATAGAAATAATATAGGGATCTACCTCGAATGTAACTTCTTCCGTTGGTTTATCTCGCGGAACGCGGTATATCTCTTTATAACGTTGCAGCAATGCGCCATAAGCTGTTTCGTCAATAGCCATAGACATACTAACCGCTTCATGTTCTCCCTCCGCCTCAGTCTGGAAAATATTGCCTTGCAGTTTGTCCCAAGTAAAACCTTGCACTTTAGCGGCATTAAGATGCCGGTTTAGTTCTTTGAACAGTTTGGAGAATTGCCCCTGTATATCTTTTTCTTCCGGAAGTTTGGAAAAGTCTTTTATACCGGCTGTTTTGAACAGGAGTTGTATCTGAGCGTAAGCAGTATTGATCGCCTGTATATGCACTTCCAATTGCTCCGCCATCATTATACCAAGCGGCTTGTCTCCCGAATAGAGCCGGATAGCTTGCTCGATATTTCGTTTCATGGTATGCGGATAGCGATAGTAGCATATTGTTCCGTGCGGTTTATCGGGTCCGTTCAAACGGTTGGTGCGAGAGAATGCCTGAATTAGATTTTCGTTGCGTAGTTCTTTATCAAGATATAAGGTATTTACCCAATGGGAATCATAACCGGTAAGCATTTGGTTGACTACTACCAATACATCCAGACACTGCGCCGGATTATTCTCTATGCCTTTGTACAGATCCTTGTGCGCCAATCGGAGAGCAACATCTTTCTTGAATGCTGCATAGCGAGGCATGGTAAAGCTCTTGTTATACAGGGCATTATAATCCTCCAAGATCTTCAGCAAAACCTCCTCCTTGACTTCTCCCTTCCCCTCGTTATCAATAGACGGGTCAACCAAACAGGTCGTTTTCAATTCAGGCGCAAAGGTACGAAGATACACATAATACTCAAATGCTTCCTCGATAGAAGATGTCGCAAAGATAGCATGATACTTACCGCCCAAACTGAGCGACGGGAAATGCTTTTGTATATCTTCCACGATAGCACGTTGGTACTTGCCTTCTTTGTATTGTGCTTTTGGGATATAATCCTCAATGCCTTCATCTGCTTCTGTCTTGCCTGCCATTGGCACTTCGTTCATATAATGCAGATAAACGGCTTTTTTCTTCTCGTCCGCCAACGCTTGTTGTTCGTCGTCCGCATGGGCTTTGTAGAGTGCCACCTTACGACGCATTTCATCGTCAGGGAACACTATTTTCATAATCGGGTCAAACTTCAGCACGTTCTCATCGCGGATACCGTCTGCTATACTGTAGCGGTGCAACTCATTGCCAAAAACAGCTGCGGTAGTAAGCAGCATCTTTTTGTTTTCCTCATGAATAGGCGTACCCGTAAAACCAAAGAAGATAGCATGCGTGAATGTAGCGCGGATAGTGCTCAGCATATCGCCGAACACATCCCTGTGACATTCATCTATGATGATTACTATTCGTTTCTGGTTTATCCGTTTGAGTTGGTGGCTGTTTCTGTTGTTCGGCACAATACGGCTCATCTTCTGAATAGAGGTGACAATAAGCGTATTTTGCTTATCGGGACTATCCAGTTTGCCAATGAGGTCAGCGGTATCTTCTGTCTCTTGCACTTCCTCCAGATCGGTCTTGAATCCCCGGTATTCGAGAGCCGTTTGGGTGCCTAACTCGATACGGTCCATGAGGAAGACCACCTTATCGGCTTTGCCTGAATCAGCCATCAGTTGGGCGGATTTGAAAGAAGTCATCGTTTTGCCGCTTCCTGTCGTATGCCATATATAACCACCAAACGGATCTTTCTCTTCCCACCGGCATGTTGCCACGCGGTCAGCGATAGCAGATGCTGCATAATATTGATAACTGCGCATTACCTTTAGATTGCCTGCCAGTTTGTCGGGAACGGTATAGAAACCTATCATCTGGTGCGCCATCGGGATAGAAAGCAGATGAGTAGCGATACTTTTCCAATCGTTGATAGGCTCATTATTGAAATCCGCCCAATGGAATTGGTATTGCGGAGAAAAAGCATCATATTGACCGGGGTTCGCGAAATACACCGTTTCTTCGGGATTCATTGCTATAAACACTTGTACAAGCGAGAATATACCTTGCGAGAAAATGCCCTCTTTGTAATACTTGCGTATCTGAGCGACTGCCTGCGACACATCCACGCGGGAGCGTTTGAGTTCGATATGAAATACCGGCATACCGTTGATGAGTAGCATTAGGTCGCCGCGTCTGTCGCTGGCAAGAGGATGGGCTGTCGGGAACTGCGGTTGTTCGGCTATCTGATACACACTACTGCCCGATGCAATCTGACTGCGGTCGTAGATAGATAGACTGACGGTCTTTCCGCAGTGGAGTTTGTCATTTGGATTGTCACGAGTGATATTTACCGTCTTACCGTTAATAAAGCCATTAAGCGCCCAAGGTGTGCGCAAGGCATTGACTTGCGCAATAATTTGCTGCATCTCGGTTGACGTAAGCGGACAACCGTTCAATGAATCAATGCCGGAGTTGTTCTGAAAGAGAATGTTTGCCCAGTTCTCTATCAGCTGCTGCTCGGTGCAGTTCTTCAAGATTTTGTTGCTCCAACCTTTGGTAGTCATGAACGCTACCAAATCGCGCTCAAATTGTAGTTCGCTATCGTACATATGGGTGTTTTATTTTATCGGTGTTATGCCCGAATCCGATTCGGGCGTAAGAGAAGAAAAAGCGAGGTTTCCGCCACCTTCTTCCGAATCGAGGGTTTCGTTTTGTGTTTTCTTTTGTTCCCCCGAATCGAGGGTTCCGTTTTGTGTTTCCTTTTGTTCCCCCGAATCGGATTCGGGGCTGGGAGATGAAAGGGCGCATATCTCCTCCGCCATCTGATTCATCGCCACGCACTCCGCGCGCGTTATATGGCGCTTGGCGGGATCGTATTCCCAAGGGCTGAGAATCAGTACGCGCCCGGCGGCGACGGAGTCGAACAAGCCGTCGCTTGGCTTGTAATAATCGCGGAAGCCATTGTCCGCGATATAGATGATAGGATGCTCCTCCGCTAGAAGAACAACCATCACCTCTTTCTCCTTGTCGGAGATAAAGGGCGAGACCATCACAGCTCCCTGACGTGCTGCCAGCACACAGCCGTTCATATAATTGCGCAGCCGTGTATTATCGCCATGCATAGCCTCGTCTATCATCGTCCGCCGCACATGAACGGGCGCATATTTTGTTGCCTGCAACAATGAGATATTGCCGATGCCACGATAGGTGCGCCCTGCTATCTCGATGCCCTCCTGTACGCGGAAGAAGCCCGGCTTGAGTTTTTTCGTCGCCAATCGCTGCGGATTCATATCTATATAGCGGATGGTCGTTGGCAGCTGCCGCCGTTGCCCCATCGGGCGGATGAAGGGCATCTCTGTAAAGACAGGCGGGAGAGCGGCGTATGCCGCATCGGGTATCTGCCCTCGCAGATGCTCGGCTATGGCGTAGAGTTTATTGTTTTTGCCTGAACTTGGGATCTCGTTGTATATTTTCTTTCCTTCCCCCGAATCGGATTCGGGAGTAAGAGAAGAAAGATAGGAGTACGCCCGGCCTGCTTTCTTGACGCCCTGCCAGAAGCCGCGCACCGCAGATTCAATGCCGCGGGGCATAGCCTTGCGGACATACCAGACGGCATGGAGGTGATCGGGCATAAGGCAATAATGGAGAATCTGTATCTCGGGATAATGGGCTGCATTAGCAATCTGATAATCCAGAACCGCCCGCCCCAAATCGCTATAATCCACCCTTGCTTGGGCGGGATCGTTTTCGGGGATAACAAGCGAGCCCAACAAAGGCTCACGCGATGGTATTGTCAGCGTGATATGGTATAGCCCGGCTCCTTTCCACGCTTTGCCCGGCTCCTGCGGCTGCCATATGTCATGTTCGGAGGACATTTACTCATTTACAAACATTTGTTCCAATAATGCCTGTTTGGTATGTTTTAAAAGGTTAAATCGTTTTTCGTGTAATGTAAGGAGTTTAGATACACTCCCTATAAACTGCGCAATCTTAGTCTGTTCCTCTACTTTGGGAAATATGACATTCCCAGTTAAGGCTTCTTCATCTGTAATAAGCAAAGTATTTTTGGCTCCTTTATTTACGAGAGGACGTAGGTAATTATTTATTCTAGATGTTAAATCAAAATAGTATTGGATGAAGTCAGCGTTAGCATGTTCTATTTTATATACACCGTACAAAGCTGATACTATACCTGTTTTGCCTTTGTTCGCCTTTATTATGCCATACGGATTTAACTTTAAGGGAGACTTGGTATAAGCGATTTCTCCATTATGGATAACACGATAACCCAATAAGGAAGCTCCAGCAAATGAGCGTCCCTGAAACTCTATCTGATTTACAACTCCATATTCCCCAGATACAGAATGGATATCTTGAGCAGAATAAAGATTATTTTCATTACGTTCATTAGAAACAATTAAATATTTACTCAAAGGAGAAGAGCTCCATTCTCCCTCAAATCCTTTGAAACGGATAGCGGGAGTTTTTTGCCCTCCCTGCGGAATCATTTTGTTTAGCACTACTAATCCACCGTTCAGCGTTGATAAAGATTGTAAAGCTTGCATATCGGCTTCGTCGCCTGTCAGTTCGCCTAATAACCCTGCCAGTTCTTTCTCGGCTTTCTCTATCTCTTGTCCAACGCTTAAAAGCGTATCGGAATAGCGCTTGATAAGTTGGTTAACCTCTTTCTCAATAGCACTGAGCAGTTCCTCAGGCAGCGCAAAGACTTTTGTGCAAAGCGGTTTAATCCATTTTTCGCGCAGAAGTGCATAGGCTTCCTCGTCAGTCAGTTGCTCTATGCGTTGGCAGGTAAGATCAATAAGTGCCGTTTCGAGGGCTTTGAGTTCCTTGCTCGTCTCTTTCTGCTTACTGATCAAGCGTTGCAGTTCCATTAGTTCCGGGTCCTTCAAATCCGGGTCTTTCTGCATAGCCTTCACATCCGCTGCAAGTAGTTTAGCGTCGAACTTTTCTGTCTCGGCATCAATATATTTCTCGCGGTTCTCGTCGTTTAGTTCGCGCAGCTTATCTTCTATATCGCTTGTCAGTTCCTCTATTTGCAGTTGCAGATTCGCTTTGTGCTCCAGTTCGTCCGACAGGAAGAGTTGTTGTACCAGTTCAAACGGCATAATACGACCTCGCCAGCCGTCCTGTATTTCTACTTCTGTCTCTACTCCTGTATCTTTGTCTTTCTTCTTTTTGAGTACCATGTTCGGCTCTATCTCTCGCACACTGTTCCATCCTTCTGTTTGCAGGATTTCAAGGTCGGCAGCAATCGTTTGCCATGAGTCATCCAAGAGCTGATAGACATCATACGGATTGAAAACAGGGTGCTTGCCAAGCCGCCCGAACAGTTCCGCAGAAATAATATCTTCCTCTTGGTTGGTAGGAATAGCGGCGATGGATTGCAGCAGTTCTTTATTGAGATAATCCACCAATCCATCCATTGTGCGGTTATAATCGGTTTTGAGTTGCGCAAAACTCTTGTCTGTCTCAATAAACAAACGAATGCCAATGGATGAATCATACCCCATACGCGGTTGGCTGTGCGTCGGACTGATACGCTCAAAAATAGAATCACGCAGTGTTGGCAGGTGCTTCCAATAAGGCAACGCATCTATTTCCCGATTAGGAATAGCGCCATACATCGTTGCATACAGATCCCAAGTCTCCGCAGCTTCGCTTGAGTCCACATAGCGAGGGATATTCAGGTTGTAGCCGTTGGTGCGTATTTCCTCACGACTGACACGGCGCGAGTATTTATCTATATTCTGCCACGCTGTATAAGTATCCACGATTCGACGGATATCAGAAGCACGTAGTTTGTTCTTCTTGCCGGATTTGATAAAGCCTTTGCTTGCATCTATAAACAGCACATCATCCCTGTCGCGTTTCTGGCGAAGCACCATAATAATAGTGGCTATTCCTGTTCCGAAGAACACATCCGCCGGCAAACCGATAATCGCATCTATATGATTGTTCTCAATCAGATTCTTGCGGATTACTCCTTCCGCCTCGTCTTTGGCAGGGTCGCCACGGAAAAGAACACCATGCGGCAGAACGATTGTCATAATACCTTCCGGCTTAAGGTGGTACAAGTCATGCAGTAAGAACGCATAATCGGCTTTCCCTTTCGGGGCTACGCCGTAACGGTAACGCGGATCCAACTCTTTGTTATTGGGATTCCATGCTTGCGAATAAGGCGGATTGCTAACTACCGCATCCAGATATAGAGTCGGTGCGCCCGTGCGCTCGTCTTTCGGCCAGTCTTCCTCTAACGTATCTGCATTCCTCACCTCGATATTTCCGGGCTTGATACCACGCATAACCAGATTCATCCGCGTCAGGTTATAAGTAGCAGATTTCAGTTCTTGCGCATAGTAATGCACACTGTCTCTGTTGGTGGTATGCTTGCTAATAGCGCGACCGATATTGAGCAGCAATGAACCGGAACCGCTTGTAGGGTCATATATGGATATGGTCTTGCGGTCATGCAAATGGCTTGCCACAATTTCGGACATCAACAGGCTCACTTCGTGCGGCGTGTAAAACTCACCCGCTTTCTTGCCTGCGTTGGCTGCAAACTGACCAATAAGATACTCATAGATAAAGCCCAATACATCATATCCTTGCCGGTCATCCGTCGGAATATCTTTGATAAGCGAAAGCAAATCCAAGATAGCTTTCGATTGCTGGGCGGCTGTAGAACCTAATTTTGTCAGTCCGGCACTGAGGGATGAGAAGATACCATCGAACAGTTTTTTATAATTCTCATTGATAAGACGCTCAAACGCACTTAACGCCTTAGTGACATTCTCCACTCCGAAATCCGCATTGGGTTTAAGCCATGTGGAAAAGAGGTTGTTATAAGCTATAAAATAACCTAAGTTCGTTTGGCAGAACTGCACGATTTCTTCATCTTGTTCCTCCACTTGCACCAATTCGGCTTGCGTCATGCCGCCCTCTGAGAGCATGAACGCTTCTTCCTTGTCGGAGAGGTATTTATAGAAGATGAAACCGAGGATATAATCCTTGTACTCACTGGCTTCTATTTTAGAACGCATCTTATTCGCCGAAGCCCAAATGCGTGCGGCAAGTTGTTGTTTATTCATTGTTGAGTTAATCTTTCATGCTTTTAAAATAGGAGACAATAAATTTTGCAAATACATATACAATGTATCCTCCCATTAAGCTTTCTATTCCTACAAGACTCCATGTAAGCCACTGGTAATGTATCTTTTTGAAGGATAGCACTACGAAAACAAGACATAGTATAACAGAGATGATAAAAAGTGCTAACACATGATTGTTCAATGTTCGTAACGAGGATTTATAATCATTCCAGTATTTCAGGTCTGCTTTCTGGCGCGGTGACGCAATTCCTCGTTTTCTTTTACTTTCCAGAAAAGAGATGCTGCTTTTTTTGTTGTCAATAAGGGCATATATCACGGTGAACAGTGTAAAAAATATCCCCGCTAATCCAAGTAGCACCGAATAAGACATAGTGTACCATGCCATAATATGTTCCATATCGCTATTCATCACGATTAGGTGCTTCATTACTTAAGAAACGTGTAATAATTTCACGTAAATAATGTTTGACTTTCGCGGGGTGATGCATTGTTACTACATCTTCCGGAGCTAAAGAAATTTCATAGCCATTTGTTTCTTCTATCAGCGTTTGCATCAGCACTTGTTCTTCATTGCGCTCATAAGTCATTTTAACAGTCTCATTCTTGTTGAATTGAGCTGTTATTTTCATAGATAACACATCATCGGGTTGCTGCTCATTCTTCAAAAGTTCAAAACTTTCCCTAGGCAAATTCTTAAAGACTCTTTTTCTTGTAGTCTTGCATGATTCTTGATATTCTGTTAGTTCAACTCTGTCATTGGGGAAGTTGTTGACAAGAACATAACTTGCCGTAACCTTAGGAAAGGACGGAGTAATAGACAAACGCCTCTTGGTAGCTTCCCGAATAACCATTTTAACAGACAAACCTAATATCTTAGATAATACCGAATAGATGGTAGTCCTAATGTCAATATCTTCTTTGCTTGGATCATTATACACAAATGCCACCCATCTGTTTTCTAAATTGTTACCATTATAACGGAGCAACGGGTATAGTAGTACATAGTTAAAATTGCTTCCTATTTTATCTTCGGGAGTAATGTCCCTTGCAGCAGTCGCAGTCGGGCTCTCAATATACAAATCTTTGTTGTTCTTTTTATATTCTTCTATGCGCAACAATAATGCCGGTGTGTTTTCATCTTCAACATCAAAAGTATATTTATCTGTGTGAATGTATTTTATCACTTTCTGTTTTAATTTTGTTCGCTGCGTTACAGATAATTTGTCCTCAGGTCTACGATCATTATACGCGCTAATTAGTTCTTCAAGCCGTTGACACATATCAGGATGCGAGTCAACAGGATCTTCTAAAGGAGAAGAGATGTAAATAGGTACCTTGATTTTCAGAGTTGCCATATGTGATTATATTTATAATGTTAAATTTTTTGTTATTTTCTTTATTTGCGATTTTTTCTCACGGTCTTGTCCCGCTATCGGTCGGTGGGGACAGACGATGCTATTTTTCGATTATCTCCCAATGACCACTATAGCCACTGCCAACATATTTGATATGCGGTAGTTTGGCAAGGCGGCGACCGATGGTCTTAACACTCACATGCAGCAGTTTCGCCAACTCTTCACGCGTGATCTTCGGATTCTCTTTAATCAGAGAAGCAATGTCTTGAGGGACATCTTGAAGGACACCTTGAGGGACACCTGTCTCTTGGCTTGCCACAAAGGCTTCTATCTCCGCTTGCAAGTTGGTGTTATGCAAACGCATCATAACAGCTGGGAAGATTGACTCGTCTTGCTTGTCGCGCGTGTCGTTAAGCGCTTGGATATACTCGGCTTTCTGCTCTTTGAGCACCTTAACCGGAATAAGCCCGAACTCCCATTGCAGCATGTTCATCACCAGACGCGACATACGCCCATTGCCGTCTGCCCAAGGATGGATGCTTACCAAGCGGTAATGTGCCACGAAAGACAAACGATAGGCGGCAAGGATATTGTTCTGGGGTAACGAAGCACGCTCGTTATTGAGCCATCTACAGAAATCCGCCAGCGCCTGCGGCACTTTCTCGTGCGCCAGATAACTGCGTCCGCCAAAACCTGCCGTCACATTCACTTTACGCAATTCTCCTTCTGCGGCAGAGAACGAACCCAACGGCGTGTTATACGTGCTTCCTGTGTTTCTCATTACGATAGCGGACAAGCGACATAGCATATCCACACCATAGGCAGTATGACGCTCGGCTAATCGTTGCGCCTCCTCGTACGCAGCCTTGAGATCAAGATTCATCATCTGCTCTTGGAGTGTGCGGCCGGGAGCAGTTATGCCTTCATCGAAGAGCAGTTGGTTCTCTATCTCCGTGACGGTAGAGCCCTCTATGGCGGTAGAGTGCGTAATGATGGAATACAAGTAGAATTTCTTGTAGTCAATCTGTTCCTCAATGCCCAATTGACGGTAGCGTTCTATGGTTTGCAATAAGTCTGCCATATCTATCCTTTTTGCTTTATTTTCTTTCTGCACCAAATTTGCGTGCAAATTTACAACTTTTTTTGGAGATGTGCAAGTATTATGGCGGAAATTAAATTTGGGAACGTGGTTTTTGGGCGTTTTGGGACAAAAAATCACAAAAAAATGAGCAACTTTTCAGTCGCTCATTTCTCGGTTGTGTCTCGGTCTTCTCCCGCTCATCGCTCGGTGGAGACAAGCAATTCGATTTTTCAATTATCTTCCAAAACCTATTTTACGTCTTCGTCTTTCTCTTCCGCGTCCGAAAGCAACTCTTTCAATTGCTGTTCATCCGGTAGTGCCTTGCGAAGCTCTTCCGGCATGTCGGCAGATGTCTTATATGTGGCTACGCCCATCGGGCTATCGTATTTTTGGATTACGAACTCCACATAGGCTTTGTTTGCTTCGCGGCAGAGAATGATTCCAATAGACGGATTTTCGTTCGGCTTGCGAATGTCCGTATCCAGAATTTGCAAATAGGACTGCAATTGACCCAAATATGCCGGTTTGAACTTGCCCTTCTTTAACTCAACAGCCACCATGCACGCCAGTTCTCGATTATAGAAAAGTAAGTCTATAAACTCATTCTCTCCAAACTTCTCCAAATGATATTGGTTACCAACAAACGTAAAGTCGTGACCAAACATCATAATGAAGTTCTTGACATTATGAATGATTTCCTGCTCCACGATTTTTTCATCCACTTCCGATTTGTCGCGCGCATTGAGTTCCTCCACATTGATATAATCCAGCAAGTATTCATCCTTAAACATCTCTATTGCTTTAAGTGCCTGTGAATGTTTGGGTAGCGATTTCAGAAAATTATTCGGCATCAAAGACTGATGCCTGTACAGGTCTTTCTTCAGTTGGTCACGTAACTCATACTTGTTCCAATTGAACTCTGCCGATTTTTGGATATAGAATAGGCGTTGCTCCAGAGTCTCGGTCTTGAAGAGAATTTCCATATGATGCGTGAAACTAATCGAGAGGAAATCGTGAGCCATCTCCACATCGAATACATCGTTTGAGAAATCAAGGCGAGAAGGGACTATCTGCAATTGGGTCGCCAGCGGCGACTGAATTTCGCCAGCCACGGGCTGTTGAATTACATTTTCAATATTAGTCGCCAACGGCGACTGAAATACAATAGCCGACCATTCTTCATAGAATCGGCGCATTTTGTTGATACTTTCAGCACTGAAACCTTGAAGTCCGGGTAACTCTTTCTGCAACCTTTCACTTATTGCTTTTATTGCTCCGCTTCCCCATTGTTGTTGGCGAGTATTCAGCGAGATATATCCGCCGACAGAGAAATAAAGTGCTAACTGATTTGCACTGACGCTTCTTGCTGCACGTGCCTGGCTTTGCAAGATAGCCGTTTTGATAGTCTCTACAGCTTGGGCTAATGTGATCATTTCTATATCTGCCATAAATCTTTGTCTGTTTTCTATTCGAAACAAATTTGCGTGCAAATTTACAACTTTTTTCAGACATATGCAAGTTTTATGGCGGAAATTAAATTTGGGAGTGCCGTTTTTGGGCGTTTTGGAACAAAAAATCACAAAAAAATGAGCAACTTTTCAGTCGCTCATTTCTCGGTTGTGTCTCGGTCTTCTCTCGGTCATCGGTCGCTCATCGGTCGGTGGAGGATCTACTCCTCGCTGAAGTGAACAAGGACGTGGCGGTAAGAATTGAAGATCTTGGATTTGGAGACGAAGCCCAGATACCGGCGGTCCTGATCCACTACCGGCAAGTTCCATGCACCGGTGTCCTCAAAGACCTCCATCACTTTCTCCATCGGCAGGTCAAACCGCAGAATAGCGGCAGGAGAAGTCATCAACTGACCCACCGTAAAACGCTTGTATAGACGCGGCTGGAACATGATATTGCGCACTTCGTCCAGCAGCAAGATACCTTTCAGATGCCCTTCCTGATCGATCACAGGGAAGATATTACGCTTGCTCTCGCTGATCACTTTGACCAACTCACCCAGCGTCATTTCCGGGAAGATCGTAATGAAATCCGTCTCCAGCACGCTGTCCATCTTCAAGAGAGTCAATACGTTACGGTCTTTGTTATGGGTCAGCAGTTCGCCCTTTTGCGCCAGACGCATCGCGTACAACGAGTGCGGTTCGAAGAGCATGATCGTCAGATACGAGATCACCGAAACGATCATCAGCGGCATAAACAAGTGATACCCGCCGGTCAGTTCGGCAATCAGGAAGATACCGGTCAGCGGTGCGTGCATCACACCCGACATCAGACCTGCCATGCCCACCAACGCAAAATTGGCTTCCGGCACACTCAGTCCGGTCATGTTCATGATCCGTGCGGTCAGGAATCCGGTAACTGCGCCCATGAAAAGCGAGGGTGCGAAGATACCTCCGACGCCTCCGGCACCGTTCGTCGCAACACTCGCAACGATCTTGAATAAAATGATAAAACCGAAATAAGTCAGCAGCAACCATGACCCGTTACGCGCCGCCCATTCGTTATGCTCCAGAGGACTGTTCTCCAGAGCCGACATGCAGTCGCCGTTGATGAGTTGGCGGATGACATCATAACCCTCGCCGTACAGAGGCGGGAAAATGAAGATCAGCACACTCAGCGTCATGCCTCCGAGCAGCAGCTTGACCCACATGTTCTGAATCGAGTGCTTGAACCACTGCTCCAAGCCGTTCATGCCTCGGGTGAAATAGAGACTCACCAGACCGCAGACAAAGCCCAGCACGAGATACCACGGTATGCGCTCTACCATAAACGCCTCCGTGCTGTCCAGCGGGAACATAGGCTCTGTTCCGGTCAGTATATACGAGATCGCCGTCGCTGTGACCGAAGAGATCAGCAGCGGCGCTACGGAGGTCATCGTCAGATCCATCATCAGCACCTCCAGCGTGAAGACCAAGCCCGCAATAGGCGCTTTGAAGATACCGCCTATGGCGCCGGCTGCGCCGCAAGCGATCATCAGCATCATCGTCTTTTGGTCGAGCCGGAAAGCTTTCGCCAAGTTCGAACCGATCGCCGCACCGGTCAGCACAATAGGCGCCTCTGCTCCGACCGATCCGCCGAAACCGATCGTCAGACCCGAACCGATGATGGACGACCACATGTTATGCGCTTTGATAATAGATTTACGCTGTGAGATAGCGTATAGAATCTTGGTAATACCGTGCGAGATATCGTCCCGCACGATGTATTTCACGAAAATAGCAGCCAGCGTGATACCGATGATCGGTGTGATCAGGTACCACCATGTATGCCCGCTGTCGCCGATCAACTGTTCCTCTACCAGCCACTGGATCAGATGGATAAACGATTTCAGAATAGCTGCGGCTGCGGCGGAGAAAGCACCTACAAAGAACGACAGGAGAAGAACCAGATCCTTCTCGCTGATATGGCGTTCCCGCCACTCAATCATCCTGTCGTAGAACTTATTCATCCCAACCGATTCCCTTGTATTTGTCGAGATCCCACTCTTCCTCTACCTCGTTGAGGTAGATAGTGTGCTCCTCTTCGTCCTCTGATGGCTGAAGGCTGACTTCTGATGGCTCAATCGCTGTCACATCAATCGGCGCATGGCTGATCTCAATCACTTGGTTCTGCTCTTTGTTCAGTTCCACCCACAGCGCATCTTTCAGCGCGTCTATTCCCTCGCCCGTGAGGGACGAGATAGGCAGCACCGGAATACCGATCTGATCGCTGATAGCTGACAGCTGCGATCTGATATCCGGCAACTCGTTGCCCTCTTCGTCCAGACGCGGCACATCCGTCTTGCTGACGGCTAAGATCCGCGCCTTGGTCAGCAGCTCCGGATTGTACTGTTCTAACTCGCGAAGAAGGATATTGTATTCCGCGACTATGTCTTCGCTGGTAGCCGGAACCATAAATAAAAGCACCGCATTGCGCTCGATATGACGCAGGAACCGCAGTCCCAGACCCTTGCCTTCGCTCGCTCCTTCGATGATTCCGGGGATATCCGCCATGCAGAACGAACGACCGTCGCGATAGGAGACGATGCCTAACTGCGGCGTCAGCGTCGTGAACGGATAATCCGCTATCTCCGGCTTGGCAGCAGAGACCACACTCAGCAGCGTGGACTTGCCGGCATTCGGGAAACCGACCAGACCGACATCCGCCAGCACTTTGAGTTGCATGATCACCGTCCGCTCCTGAGCCGGTTCACCAGGCTGGGCATAACGGGGCGCTTGGTTGGTAGCCGTGCGGAAATGCCAGTTGCCCAGACCGCCGCGACCGCCTTTGAGCAGCACCACGCGCTCGTCATGCTCCTTCACTTCGCAGATGAACTCACCCGTCTCGCCGTCATAGACCACCGTTCCGCAGGGCACCTCAATGATCTTGTCCTCGCCGTCTTTTCCGAACGAACGGCTCTGACCACCCTTGCCGCCGTCTGTCGCCATGATATGCTTCTGGTATTTCAGGTGCAGCAGCGTCCATAGATTGCGGTTGCCATGCAGGATTACCGACCCGCCTTTACCGCCGTCGCCGCCGTCCGGACCGCCTTTCGGCAGATACTTGGCGCGGTGAAGGTGCATGCATCCTGCGCCGCCCTTACCCGAGCGGCAGTAGATCTTCACGTAGTCGATAAAATTAGTAGCCATAACTCTATATAACAGTTTAACAATTTAACGCTTTAACAGCTTAACGTCTCTCCTCTAGAAACCGCTCAATGATGCGCTCGATCTGCAGGAACACATCCTCCATACCGTGGTTGCCGTTCACCGGGCAATAGTTGCCGTGGTGCAGGTAATAATGGGCGATAGGCTCGGTCTGGTTGTGATAAACGGCGATACGGTGGCGGATCGTATTGAGGTTGTCGTCCGCGCGACCGCTCACTTTGCCGCGCTCGATCAGACGCTGGATCAGCAACTGCTCATCTACCAGCAAATCAATCATGATCGCCTCCATGTTGTATTTCTTCAGCAACTCGGTCAGCGACTCTGCTTGCGCCACCGTACGGGGATAACCGTCGAAAATCATACCCTTGCTGTCCTTCGGCAGAGAAGAGATATAGTTCTCAATTACGCCGTACATCATCTCGTCCGGCACTAAGTTACCTTGCGAGATCAATGCATCGATTTGTTTTCCTAACTCACTGCCGGAAGCAATCTCGGCGCGTAATACATCGCCTGTGGACAAGTGTTGCAGACCGTATTTCTCCGTGATAAAACCGGATTGTGTGCCCTTGCCACTGCCCGGGGCACCACATAAAATAATATTCAGCATATACCTTATTTGAATAAACAGACAAAACGAGCTGCCCGTGTATTAGGGCAACTCGTTTATGAAGCTACATTGCCTTGATTAGAGAGCAAATTTAGCACCCGGTTTGATACGAACTACTTTCTTTGCCGGTACCTCAACTACTGCACCGGTACGCGGATTTTTAGCCTTGCGTGCTGCGCGCTCTGCAACGGCGATAGTAGCGTAGCCTACGAGCTGTACGTTCTCACCTTTCTTTACTGCCTCTACTGCTGCCTCAAGAGCTGCGTCGATAACTTTTGCTGCGGCTGCTGCAGATACACCTGCCTTCTCAGCGGCTGCTTTAATAAGTTCTGATTTGTTCATAACTTTTGTTTTTTTGGTTATTAATAATGTGAACTATGGGTTCTACTCCCAATTTTGCGACTGCAAAGTTACAACTTTTTCTTTATATACCAAATATTTTGGCAAAAAAAAATGCATTTTTGGCAAAAAAAACTGCTTTTTTGACGATTTGGTGTGCTTTTTGTATGTTTATATCGTAAAAAAACTGTAACTTTGCACTCGTTATGAGAAATATACCTACTGTTACGCGCTATCTGCTGATAGCTAATTTTGTGGTCTTTTTCCTTGCTGCTATTGTGCAGCGATATGGAATAGACCTGAATACCTTGTGTGGCTTGCACTATGTCTCGGCATCTTCGTTCCATTGGTGGCAGCCGATTACCTATATGTTCCTCCACGCGAACTTCAGCCACATATTCTTCAATATGTTTGCGGTATGGATGTTCGCGCCCATGATTGAGCAGGAGTGGGGAGCAAGGCGCTTCGCGATTTATTATTTCGTGTGCGGAATAGGTGCAGCTGTTATCCAGGAGTTGGTATGGATGATGATGCTCAGCAATATGGCTTCCTCTTATGGTGCTGCAGCGCTGGCGCAATATGCCTATTATATGAACACCATCGGAGCTTCAGGAGCCGTATTCGGTATCCTCTTCGCTTTCGGATGGCTCTATCCCGATGTGCCGATGTATATCCTCTTTATCCCGATTCCTATCCGTGCGCGCACGTTCGTTATATTATATGCCGCCATTGAGCTCTTTGCCGGACTGGGATCCGTGGCCGGATTCACAGCGGATAATGTGGCGCATTTTGCTCACCTCGGAGGTATGTTATTCGGCTGGCTGCTGATTCTCTATTGGAGGAAGATGAACTGGCGCGAACCCGGTGAGTGCTGGCGGGATCTGAAATCCAAACTCGGTATTCACGAGCGCTTGGATAGCTCGGAGAAGGGTGGTAAATTCGATGACTACCACTACCAGAAGCGCGTTTAACGCCGTAGAATTTCGATCGTGGCTACGACCGGCTTGTGATCGGAACCCGGTGCGTCTGGAATGAAGCATTTCACGGGACGCAAAGGGTCGGAACAAAGGATATAGTCTATTCGCAGACCGTATCCTTTTTTCTCGCAGGTCGCGCCCCATTCCCATATATAATGGGTCTCGCTCCAGGCGTCGTGCAGCCCTTCGCTGATATGCCGATAGGCGTAACTGAATGAGGTCGAATTGAAATCGCCCACTACAATCACGGGATAAGGACTCTTCTCGATCTCTTCGCGGATCACTTGCGCTTGTTTGTTACGCAGCGGAATAGCCCGCTCCCATTTGGCTTTCAGCCTCCGAATGCTCTCCATCACACCCTCATAGTTGCGCCGCGCTTCGGCTTCGCTCAAGTCCTCGTGAGAGAAACTATAGGACTCTAAATGGTTGTTGATCAGTCGGATAGTGTCTTTTCCCACCACTATGTCGCATCGGTTAGAGAGGTTGCCCCGCGTCTCATAATGGATACTCTGTTTGTGAATCAAGGGATATTTCGCCCATACCATCGTCCCGAACTGATGCCGGCTGTTATAGACCGAGAAATCGATATACGAGTACGGATATTTCTTGCTGAACGTGGCGCGCACTTCCGCCAGAGTGAGGTATTTGGCATCCTTATAGACGTCCACTTCCTGCAGGCATATCACGTCTGCATCCTGTGACATCAGATACTGTATCACCTCGTTCTTCTCCGGCTTCGCGAAACCGCCCATTCGGGCTGTATTCCACGTCAGCACACTGATCGCTATGAGCAAATAATTTATCATCTCTTCGGCACCAGCGTCACCAGCGGAATAATCATCTCTTCCAGCGATATGCCGCCGTGCTGGAACGTGTTGCGGAAATACTGGGCGTAATAATTGAACTGATTCGGGTATGCGAAGAAATCGCTGCCCGTGCAGAACATATAACTGCTGCTCACGTTCGGGCAGGGCAGACCTACGCGTTTCGGCTGCTCGATCGCCATCACGTTCTTCGATCCGCAATTAAGCGCTTTGCCCACTTTGTAGCGGATGTTGGTGTTGGTGTTCTTGTCCGCAATGATCTGCACGGCGTTCTTCACTCTTGTTGTGCCATGGTCGGTCGTCAGAACCAGCGTGAATCCCAACTCGGCTGCACGACGCAATAACTCATGTGTCGGCGAGTGCTTGAACCAACTCATCGTCAGACTCCTGTATGCCGATTCGTCGTTCGCCAGCTCCTTCATGATTTTGCTCTCCGTGCGCGAATGGGACAGCATATCGATGAAATTGAGTACCACGATATTGAGAGGTGTCTTCACGCCCTTCAATTGGGCTATCACGCGCTCGCAAAAATCGCTCTCGTTCACTTTCCAGTAATTGAAACTCTCCCGTCTCCGATAGCGGTCCAGCAGCGTCTGCACCAACTCTTTCTCGTATAAATTTTTGCTCTCCTCGTCGCCTTCTTCTACCCAGTACTGCGGATACATCTCCTGTATCTGCAGCGGCAGCAGACCCGAGAAAATAGCATTTCGCGCGTATTGAGTAGCGGTCGGCAGGATCGAAGTGTATTGCTCTTCCGTCCGGATAGTATAGAATTCGCTGATCAGCGGCTGAATGGTCTTCCATTGGTCGTACCGGAAATTATCGATCACGCATAGCAGCACTTTCTCCCCTTTGTCCAGTAGCGGAAATACCGCGTGCTTCATCACGTCCTGCGACATAATCGGTCTTTCTGACGGCTGACTTCTAACGGTTGATGGCTGATGGCTGATGGCTGACGGCTCCCCGAACCATCCCTCGTAATTCTTGCTGATCCATTTGCCGAAAGCTGCATTGGCTTGCGTGCGCTGGTCTTCGATCAGGCTGTGCATGGTGCTCATCTGATTGCTGAATTCTGAATCCTGAAGGCTCAACTCCCATTTGCTCAACATCCGCTCGATGGCTTGCCATTCTTCGATGGTCGTCGCGGTGTCGATCAGATAAGTGATGTCGCTCCATTCCTGACGGTAACTCTGCTGCACTTGTTCGCTGACGATCGCTTGCTGGTGAATATGTTTCTTCAGACAAAGCAATATCTGACTGGGGTTAACGGGCTTGGTCAGATAATCCGTGATCTTGCCGCCGATCGCTTGCTCCATGATATGTTCCTCTTCGCTTTTGGTGATCATCACTACCGGCACCTCCGGATGAATCCGTTTGATCTCCTGCAGCGTCTCCAGACCGGACATACCCGGCATGTTCTCGTCCAGAAATACAATACTGATAGCTGATAGCTGATGGCTGTCATCTGACGTCTGACGGCTGATAGCTTCTATCGCGTCCTCGCCGTTGCTCGCGGTCACTACTTCGTAACCTTTCTCTTTCAGATAAATAATGTACGGTTGCAACAGATCAATCTCGTCGTCAACCCAAAGTATTCTGTTCATATCTTGTCCTCTTAACATTATGAGATTATTATGTGATTATTATGTTATTATTATGTGATTATTATGTTATTCGTATAACCACAGTATAACCTGAATATACTCACAGTATAGCCTGAGTATAGTCCCTCCATTTGTTAATCAGCTTTTGCATATCTTCCGGCCATTCGCTGTCGAAGTGCATCCTTTCTCCGGTCCGCGGATGAGTGAAACCCAGTGTCTTGGCATGCAGCACTTGTCGCGGACATAACGCAAAGCAATTCTCAATAAACTGCTTGTATTTCTGCGTGCGAAGACCCTTCAGAATCTCGCAACCTCCATACTTCTCATCGCTGAAAAGCGGGTGACCGATATGCTTCATGTGCACACGGATCTGATGGGTACGCCCCGTCTCCAGACGGCACTCGACCAGCGTCACGTACGGAAAACGCTCTATCACCCGCCAGTGCGTCACAGCCTCTTTGGCTTGCGGACACTCCTCCGGATCCCAAACGCGGTAGATCGTACGGTCTCTGTTGTCCCGCGCCAAGGCACCTTCTATCGTCCCGCTCTCCTCTTTGAACGTCCCCCACACCAACGCATTATACGCCCGTTCGGTCGTGTGGTCGAAAAACTGCTTCGCGAGGTTCGTCTTCGCCTCAGGCGTCTTGGCGATCAGCAGCAATCCGCTGGTATCTTTATCAATCCGGTGTACTAACCCGATCGCCGGATCATTGATATCTATCTGATTTCTGACCTCTGAAGGCTGATGGCTGACGGCTGAATGCTCAAAATGCCATGCCAGCGCGTGCAGCAGCGTGTGCTCGTAGTTCCCGTGTCCCGGATGAACCACCAGCCCTGCAGGCTTGTTCACCACCAGCAGATCCTCGTCTTCATAGACGATATCCAGCGGTATATTCTCCGGCGTGATGGTGAAATCGTGCGGCTCATGATCCAGCAGCACTTGGATCACGTCACCCGGTTTGACCTTGTAGTTAGAAGCCACAGCCTGCCCGTTTACCCATACATTCCCTGCATCAGCCGCATTCTGAATGCGGTTGCGGCTGGTGTTGGTCATGTGTTCTGCCAGGTATTTGTCGATCCGCTCTTTGCCTTGACCTTTATCTACCTCGCATCGCCATCTCTCCCACAACTCCTCGGTCTCTATGTCTTCTGTGTTTTGCATCTTTTTGATTTGGTCAGCAATGCAAATTGTTGGTAATTTTGGACCAATAAAAATTTTATTTCTATTTATTGCTTTGAGTGCTTTACTCGTAGAGAAACAAATAGTTAGCAAAATCTGTCTGGAAGCTTGCTTACAAGCAGGTTTTGATGACTGTTTGTTTAAGAAGCAACGCTTCAAAAGCACTCAAAGTCTTTATCTTTGTTTATTTACTTAAAATTCTCAATTCTCAATTCTCAATTCCCTAAAACCATTCTTCCTCGCTCGGCGCACCACCTCCGCTCGCGGCTTTCTCGATGTCCGCCGACAGCCTCAGCGCAACCGTCTCGCCTTCAATCAGACGCTCTCCGGCGCTCGGCGTCTGCCGATAGACGTATTGCGTCACGCCCTCTTCACTCGGCTCGTCGTAATGCACAGCGCCGATCGTTAACCGCCGGCTCAGCAGCAGACTGCGCGCGTCCTGAAGGGTCAGACCGATGACGGAAGGCACTTCCACTTCTTCGGTACCCCGTCCGAAACCGACCACCAGACGCACCTTCGTGCCGACCGCTAATTTCTCACCCGGCTGTACACTCACTCCGTTGCACTGGACGTCCAGCACCAGGTCCCGGAACTCGGACGGCTCGTATTCGTATATCGAATCCACCTCCAGACCCATTCCGCGAAGCGTCGTCTCTGCCTGACGGTAACTCATGTCCTGCAAGTTCGGCATCGTCACTTGGCGCTTCGTCGTCGCATTGATCGTCACATAGACCGCGCGTCCGTGCTTGGCATGGCTCATCGGCTTAGGATCTTGCTCAACAATCGTGCCAAACGGCACTTTGTCCGAATACGTTGAATCGACTACCACCAGGTGCAGACCCTGATCCGCCAGCAGAGGATTAGCCTCCGCTACCACCAAACCGCGGACGTCAATCACATCTACTTCCACTCCGTGCTCCGTGTAACGACGCAGATAAGCGATCAGAGCGACTAAGATTCCAATACCTACAACGATGGCAATGACGATGTTCCAACCGATAAATTTCAGGTCTGATTTATCAAAAAACTCCATTTTCTTCATAAAAAACACAAATTATTGCGCAAAATTACAATTTTTTTTGGATATATGCAAAAAAGTTAGTACTTTTGTGCCGTTTTTCGCAAAAAGGCGGAAAAAAATAAGGCTTTATTAACAAAAAACATGTTTAAAAAATTCTTTGAGTTATGAAAAAGATGATGCTTATCGTAGCTGTTGCTCTTGCTGCACTCAGCTGCGCAAACAAGGAGGCAGAGAAAGCTGAGGCTGAAGAGGCTGCTCCTGCTGTTGAGGTAGTTGCTGAACCGGCTGCTGAACCGGCTGCTGAGGCTGAAGAGCCCGCTAAAGAGCAATCGCTGATCGAGCGCGCTGTTGATCTCGGCGAGGACGTTGCTGCTGAGGTTGAGAAGAACAAATAATTGTTCGGAACTCTATTAACTAAAAACTACTAAAAACTGTATTAAGCAATGAAAAAAATGCTTCTTATCGTAGCTGTTGCACTCGCTGCAATGAGCTGCGGCAACAAGTGCTGCGACAAAAAATGCGCAGAGAAAGAGTGCTGCAAAGACAGTGTTGCTTGCTGCCAAAAGGCAGACAGCGCTGCTGTTGAGGAGGCTCCCGCAGAGGCTCCTGCTGAGGCTCCTGTTGAGGCTCCGGCTGCTGAGTAATCGCTTGTTGCTCATCGAGCGGTTTCCTAACGAAACCGACAAAAGAAGCGACGCTTTCGCGCCGCTTTCTTTTTGTCCTTAGTCCTTAGTCCCTTAGTCCTTAATTAGGCATCTTCCTGTCATCTCCTTCGGCTGCTCGATGCCCATGATATGGCATAGCGACGGAGCTACGTCCGCGAGGATACCGTCCTCCACGTGCGCGTCCGTGTGATCCTTACTGATATACACGAACGGAACCGGATTTAGCGAGTGAGCCGTATTAGGCGTGCCGTCCGGATTGATGGCATAGTCGCAGTTGCCGTGGTCGGCAATGACGATGATCTCATATCCGTTCTCCAGCGCTGCCTCAATCACCTTGTGCGAGCACTCGTCGATGCACTTCACCGCTTTCACGATAGCGTCATACACACCCGTATGACCGATCATGTCGCCGTTCGCGAAATTGAGGGTGATATAGTCGAATTTCTGGGTCTTGATAGCTGCCACCAGCGCTTCCGTCACTTCCGGAGCACTCATCTCCGGCTTCAGGTCGTACGTCGGCACTTTCGGACTCGGAATCAGTATTCGCTCCTCGCCCGGGTATTCTGCCTCGCGACCGCCGTTGAAGAAGAAGGTCACGTGTGCGAACTTCTCCGTCTCCGCAATACGCAGCTGTTTCATGCCCAACCGGCTTACTACCTCGCCTAACGTGTTCTCCACGTTCTCTTTCGGGAACAGGATATGCAGCCCTTGGAACGAACTGTCGTACGGCGTCATGCAGCAGTAGTGCAACCCCGGAATAGTCTTCATTCCTTGCTCCGGCATGTCTTGCTGGGTCAGAACGATAGTGATCTCTTTCGCGCGGTCGTTGCGGTAGTTGAAGAAAATCACTACATCGCCTTCGGCAATCCGTCCGTCGCAATTCGCGTTCACCAGCGGCTCCATGAACTCATCCGTGTCCTTATGCTCCTCCGTATGGCGGTCGTAGCAACCTTGCACAGCGGCTACCATGTCGGTCTCCTGACGACCAACGCCGTTCACCAGCTGATCATACGCCACTTTGATGCGCTCCCAGCGCTTGTCGCGGTCCATCGCATAGAAACGACCGATGATAGAAGCGATATGTGCGCCGTTTGCGTCGCATACTTTCTGCAGGTCGGCTACAAAACCTTTGCCGCTACGCGGATCGGTGTCACGACCGTCCATGAAACAGTGTACGAAGGTCTTCTCTGCCACACCGTATTCTTTCGCGATCTCCACCAACTTAAACAAGTGGTCCAGCGAACTATGTACGCCGCCGGTGGAGCACAGACCCATGATATGCAGTTTCTTGCCTGCTGCCTGCGCGGCTTTGTAAGCGGCAATAATCTCCGGGTTCTGCATAATCGAATTGTCGCGGATAGAGCGGTTGATCTTCACCAAGTCCTGATAAACAACTCTTCCCGCTCCGATATTCAGGTGTCCCACCTCACTGTTACCCATCTGTCCGTCCGGCAGACCTACATTCTCCCCGCTCGCCTGTAACTGCGAATGGGGGTATTTGGCCAACAGCGCATCCCAGTGCGGTGTCGGCGTGCAGCTGATCACATCGGATTTGCTCTTGTCACCGATGCCCCAGCCGTCTAAAATCATCAATAATGCTTTACTCATATTATATTATATATTGTTTGCTTTCATCTAATATCTGATGGCTGACAGCTGACGGCTATCTAATGGCTGACAGCTGACGGCTATCTGATGGCTGACAGCTGACGGCTATCTGATGGCTGACAGCTGACGGCTGACAGCCGCCATTTGCCGTTTGTCGTCTGCCTCACGCAGGCTCTGCCGCTTGTCATACGTGTGCTTGCCTTGGCAGAGCGCAATCTCCATCTTCGCCAGCCCTTTCTCGTTGATAAAAAGCACCAGCGGAATAATGGTCTTGCCGGTGTCCTTGGTTGCTTTTTCCAGTTTGCGTATTTCGCGCCGTTGCAGCAACAGCTTGCGGTCGCGTTTGGCTTCGTGGTTGGCATAACTGCCAAAACGGTATTCAGCGATATGCATCTGTTTGACGTATATCTCGCCGTGTTCTATCGCGCACCATGAATCGACCAGCGAAGCTTTACCCTCGCGGATCGATTTGATCTCTGTGCCGAATAATTGAATACCTGCCGTGTACCGGTCCAGGATGATATATTCAAACTTAGCTTTCTTGTTCAGTATCCGTATGTCGCTCTTCTTCCTCATTCTCTTCCTCATTCTCTTCCTCCTTCCGAGTAATTTCCTAGGTGAAAGAAAAAATTTTATTTATGTTTATTGCTTTTGAATGCTTTACCCCTCCGGGGTGTGGGCTTTGGGGATAAAAACTATCCGGGAGTTTACTCACGAGGAGTTTTTAGCACCAAAGTACACAAAAAGCAAAGCTTTAAAGCATTTAAAAGTGTTTATCTATGTTTATGTTCTTAAAATTATTCTGTTTCCTGTCCCTTGTCACTTAGTCCCTTGTCACTTGGTACCTTCATATATTTCTTCTGCCGTTGCTCCCAACGCTCGCGGGCATACTGCTGCATGTCGATCACGGTGTCGTTCTCGTCGATGATCTCCAGACCGAAGATAGTCTCGATAATATCCTCCAGCGTCAGGATGCCAACGAACATACCATATTCGTCGATCACTTGCGCAATCTGGCTCTTCTGCTTCAGCATGCTGTCGAAGATCGTACCGAGCGTCAGATCCTGGTCGAACGCCGGCAGCGGTCGCTTGATACTGCCTAAGGTCTTGCGGAAATGATCTTCTGTCAGATCCTCCAGCGCGTCGTTGCGCAGGATATAACCCGTGATATACTCCGGCGACTCGGGCTTGTACAGCGGAATACGCGAGAAATGGTCGTATTCGTCCGAATCGTAATAAGCGCGAAGCGTCATGTTCTCCGGCGCGATCTTCGCTACCACGCGCGGCGTCATCACGTCGTACGCATGGATGCTGTCCAGACGCATCAGATTAGAGAAGATCTTGTTCTCGTCCTCATCCACCACACCTTCCTCTTCGCCCACATTCACCATTGACAGCACTTCCTCGCGGCTCACCGATGGCTCGTCTTCCTTGTCGGGGAACATGCGGGTGATCAGCTCTATCAGCCATACAAACGGGTATAGCACGATGATCAGTACGCGGATCATACGCGCCGTGAAACCCATCAACTCGCGCCAGTGAGTCGTGCCGATGCGCTTCGGGATGATCTCCGAGAATACGAGAATCAGGATCGTAGTGACGGCGGAAACGAGTCCGAACCATTTGGAGCCGAAGAGAATCGTCGCTTGTGAACCCACGCCCGCGGCACCGATCGTGTTCGCTATCGTATTCAGAGACAGAATAGCCGCCAGAGGACGACCCGTGTTCTCCTTGTAACTGCTCATCAGTTTAGCGGGCGCATAGCCCTCTTCTTCACGTAGATTGATATAGCTCAGAGAGGTACTCATCAGAACCGACTCCAGCACGGAGCACACGAAACTGATCGTCATCGACCCGAGTAAAAATAACAAAAGTAATCCCATATATTTCTAAAAACGCTGCAAAATTACAATTTTTCTTGCACATATGCAAATTTTGTTGTAATTTTGCAGCCGATTTCGAAAAAAGAACAGGAAACTTATGACAAAATTGACGGAAATACTGGCAATCACCGGCAAGCCGGGTTTGTATCGTTTGGTTAGTCGCGGCAATAACATGCTGATTGTGGAGAGTCTGGTGGACGGCAAGCGTATGCCGACTTATGCGCGCGACAAGATCGTTGCCCTCAGCGATGTATCGATGTTCACCGACGCGGACGACATCGCCCTCCACGAGGTCCTCACCAATGCCGGCAAGAAGGAGGGACTCAAGCCCGTTGCGCTTGACCCGAAGAAGGCCTCCAATGCGGAGCTGCAGGCTTGGTTTGACGAGGTGCTCCCTAACTGGGACCGCGACCGCGTCTATCCTTCCGACATCCGCAAACTCATCCAATGGTATAACATCCTCATTAACGCAGGAATCACGGACTTTAAGATCGAAGAAGAATCTGAAGAATCTGAAGGCTGATTGCTGAAGGCTGACTTCTGACGGCTGACAGCTGACTTCCGATAGCTGAAGGCTTGGACGCTGAACGCTGAATGCTTTTAAAAAGCATTATTGATAGCATAGAATCTGTAGCGCCACGGAGTGCCCAGGAGTCTTGGGATAACTCGGGAATGCAGGTAGGTGACACGGGACGGGACATTCAGTCTGTCCTCTTGACCACAGATGTGACAACAGATGTGGTCGATGAAGCTATTATGCTCGGTTGCCAATTGATCATCTCTCATCATCCCTTATTGTTTCATGGTCTGAAGCAGGTCTGCGGTCAGACGCCGCAGGCGCGTATCGTCGAGAAAGCGATCAAGCACGATATAGCGATCTATTCGGCGCACACCTCCCTCGACTCTGTCCCCGGCGGCATCAACACCCGCCTCGCGGACATCTTGGGGCTTCAGGACTATCGTGTCTTACAGCCCTCCGGGCAAGAGGTCGGTTTAGGTGTCATCGGTTCCTTGCCCGAACCCATGCCCTTTGACTCCTTTTTAAAACACGTACGCGCGCGCCTGGACACCACGTACATCCGCTACTCCCTCCCTCACCTTTCACCTTTCACCTTTCAATTTTCAATTCAAACCGTTGCTCTCTGTGGTGGCAGCGGAGCGGAGTTTATTCCGGAAGCGATTGCGCAGGGCGCGGATGTGTACTTGACGGCGGATGTGAAGTATCATGAGTTCCAGGAGGCGGATGGTCGGATTGCGATTGTGGACATTGACCATTGGGTCAGCGAGAAGCATGCCCGTGACATCTTCCGTGACCTCCTCGCCCCCCTTGCTCCCCAAGGTCTCACCTGCTACATCAGCGAAAAAGACCACACTCCCATTCATATATACTAAAAGAAATATTCGTTTAATTTGTTTAATTCGTGAACCAATAAAAATTCGTTTAATTAGCGAAATTCGCCGTTTAATAAATTTTTGATAATTTTTGACTAACAGAAAGAGAGGAAACGTTTATTTCTTTTTATTGCCTCGGGCGTTTTGTACTCCGCAGGAGTGTAGATTTGGTTGATGGAGCGGCATGGGAGCTTGCTCACAAGGACGCTACAGCGAGCAAAGATACAAGAGCCCATCGGGCTTACAAACGACAGAGGTTTTTATCTTAATTTATATACAAAATATAGAATACTAACTAAAAATAATTAATAACTTTATCCCTCTTTGCGAGCTAAGAGGCGCTCTCTAACCTCGGGACGTAAACCAGCGCAGCGTTTGCGGACCGAAGAGCGAGAGCATCCGAGTAACTACCCATAAAACGGGGTTTTATGGCGCTTACGAGGATAGCTCGCGCGATATGGCAAAAAGAGAATTAACAATCGAGGAGAAACTCAAAGTCCTCTATGATTTGCAACAAGTCGATTCCAAGATCGACGAACTACGTACCCTCGCGGGCGAACTGCCCCAGGAAGTGAAGGATATGGCAGACGAAGTGGAAGGTCTCAAGACCCGTCTCGTCAATATCGAGAATGACATCAAAGAGTGCGAAACCCAGATCTCGGACCACCGCGTACGCACCGAGAACGCCAACGCCTCTATCTCCCGTTACCGCGAGCAGCAGAACACTGTCCGCAACAACCGCGAGTTCGATAATCTCAACAAGGAGATCGAATACCAGGAGCTGGAGATCGAAGCATCGCAGCGCAAAATCAAGCACTATACTGCGGAGCTGGAAGCGCGTCAGGCAGAGAAAGCGAAAACGATCAAGGACATTGAGGAGCGTACCGTTGATCTGAACCAGAAGCGTTCGGAACTTGACCAGATCTTGGCGGAGACCAAAGCGGAAACCGAAGCACTCGTGCTCAAAGCCGGTGAATTGGAGAAGAAGATCGACGATCGTCTGCTGACCGCCTTCAAGCGTATTCGTAAGAATGCCCGCAACGGTCTGGCTGTCGTGAAGATCGAGCGTGACTCCTGCGGCGGTTGCCACGCCAAGATACCTGCTCAGAGCCAGTTGGACATCCGTACCCGCAAGCGTATTATTCCGTGCGAGTTCTGCGGCCGTATCCTCGTGGACGCAGATATGTAATCAAAACACATTGTGTTTCTGCGTGTCGCTTTGATTTGACAATATTTTTATTTCTGTTTATTGCTTTGAGTGCTTAACTCGTAAGAGTGCAAGGTTAGGAGTCAAAAACTATCTGTGAGCTTGTTCACAAGGAGTTTTTGGCTCCTAAGCATGCAAGAAGCAACGCTTCAAAAGCACTCAAAGGATTTATCTTTGTTTATTTACTATTACAGGATAATACTCGAATCAGCCAAAGCAACCCGCAAACGGCTGCAAGGCTGATCAAGCCCACCCACCATGTATCGCCGGCACCTATCGTGTCGGCGATGCTCGTTTCTGAAGGCTGAAGGCTGACTGCTGACATCTGACTGCTGACCTCTGACGGCTGACGGCTGAAATCTGAAGGCTGACATCTGACGGCTGAAATCTGATAGCTCACCACCGCAACGCCGTTGTTAACAAAGTGCATGACGATCGGTACCCATAGCGAACCCGTCCATGCCAGCACGTAGCCGAACATAGCGCCCATCAGCATCCGTGGCACAAACCCATAAAACTGCACATGTATAGCCGAGAAGATAAAAGCCGTCACCCATATAGCCGCATGGCTGACTTCTGACCTCTGACGGCTGATGGCTGACGGCTGACTGCTGATGGCTGACGTCTGATGGCTGATGGCTGACGTCTGACGGCTCATCACCCCCTGCAGCACCCCTCGGAAACTCATCTCTTCCGCCAAAGCCGGCAGGAGTGCCATCAAACCGATATTGACCAGCAATCCGCCCAAACTGTCTGCTTGCAAGAACCGCTCCGTCAGAACCGTTGCCTCCTCTTCCCGCGCTTTCATCCATTCGATCGTCCCTCTGGACCAGTCACTATTCGCCAATAACCAGTCTAAGAATCTGCTGTTCAGATCCGCCAGCAGGTTAATCGCAGGAATGGCGCATACCATGGTCGCTATAGCGATAGCGAAGATCTGCCAACTCGCGCCGCGGTCCATCTGCAGCCATCGGAAGGGCTTATGATCGCTCTCCCACAGCCATGCGCAAAACAGCGGCGGTAGCAAAAATGTTGCACATGTTTGCAACATTTGTAACCATTTCAAACTCTCCGTACTCTGTTCTCCGCGCCATCCGATGATCCATATTCCCATCGCCACCAGCGTCAGGCCTGCCATCACCCCCAACCACGTCAGAATCTGTATCAATTTCCGTTTCATACTATATTAATTTTGTTATTAGTAAATCGAAAATGCGGCGGTTCGGCGCTCTATGCGCCATTGCGTTCCTGCCGTGCGTCTGTTCGATGAGCGAGCTCCTCGCCCTGTCGCCCTGCTGACCCGCTCCGTCCGGCAATCAATTTGCCGTACTACCGCCTTACAAAAATGCGCTTCGCTTACAAAAATACCAAAAATACCATGCGTCGCGAAGGGATTATAACGGCTAATTGCGCTAATTGGGCTAATGATTAATTCGCTTAATTCGTTTAATTAGCCGTTTTATTAATCTGTCCAATCTGCTCAATCTGTGGATTAAATTTTTCTTATTTTTTATTATTTTCGTAAGGCAGACGGACGACTTATTGAAGTCGTGCGGAATGGGTATTGGTTTTTGAACTCCGGGAGCTTGCTCACAAGAGGGCAAAAGCCGGTATCCATTAGGCTACATCAGTAGCCGTCTTGCCGCATTTTCGTTTTTTTAAACTTTTCTCCCGTACGCGAAAAAGCGCACAAAAGAATCGGGCACGGCTCCGCCGTCCTCTTTGTTCCCTTCGGTGGCATTTTTGCCGCCGTTAGATTCTTTGTATTGCGCCGACTGCCAGTCGGCATTTCCCCTTCCTCTCTTCCTCCTCCTTCTCCTTCTCCCCCTTCCTTCGTCCTTTCACCTTTCATTTTTCTCCTTCCTCCCCTTTCTTCTTTTGCGCCCGATTGAATCGGGCACGGCTCCGCCGTCCTCTTTGTTTCCTTCGGTGGCATTTTTGCCGCCGTTAGATTCTTTGTATTGCGCCGACTGCCAGTCGGCATTTCCCCTTCCTCCTTTCCCTTTCCTCCCCCTTCCTTCCTCCTTTCACCTTTCACTTTTCACCTTCCTTCTTCCTTTCATTTTTCACCTTTCTTTCGGTTCGTGAGTGGGTGATTAGTGGGTGATTAGTGGGTGATTAGTGGGTTGTTAATACGACGAGAGCGGGAGAACAGCGGGATACCACAAAAGAAAAATGCAATAAATTGCAGAAAAATTTGCACATGTCGAAAAAAAGCAGTATCTTTGCAGTCAAATAGGAAATCTTAACCTATTTGGAAGAAGGAATAATCGCAATGGGAAAAATGCAAACAAATAGCGCAACTGATTATGAATCAGCGAATTGTAATGCGGGGGGGGTAAAATGACTCTTCGTAGATACTACCAAGAATATAAATCGGAGTTCATCTTCGGTATTTTGTTGCTGGCTGCGGTTGTAGCGAGTTACTATTTCTCGCAGTTTATTCCGACGCAGTTGTATCTCAATGTGATCAGTCCTTTTCAGCGAACAGCACTATTGGTGATCTGCGGAATAGGCGCGTGGTCGTTGATGAAGCATAGCGAGGGGTTGCGTCTGCGCAGAGTGAGCGCGTACGCGTTGATCGCGTGGACGGTCTTGCTGGTCATTAATATGGTGTTTGAGATCATTAACTATGGCGAACCGGACGATCCGGAGAACTTTTTGTCTCCTTCGAACTGGGAGTTCGTGTTGGGGGATGTGTTGGGATGGCTGCTGATGGTCTATCTGACCGAAGCGCTCCGCCCGGGATGGCTCAATTTCTGGCGTGCCTGTGTCCAGTTAGTGCCTGTGCTCATCGTCGGAACGGTTGATGCCTTCCTGCCGAACGTCGATCTGAGATGGCTTCTGGCGGCGTACCCCTTTGTACTGCTGGCGATGATAGGTTCGTATGTGCGTGATTACCACAAATATATAGAGGATAACTACGGCTCCATGGAGAATATCGACGTCCAGTGGATCGTGCGGTATATTATCATGCTGGTGATAGCCGGTGGATCGCTCTGTTTCCTCTTCTATGCCAAATATACCACGCGGCTCTTCACCCAGCAATGGTTCCTTTTCTTCATGATCTTGTATAGCACGGACCAGATCGTCTTCCGTCCCAACCCTTGGGTCGAGGAGGAAAATGAAACGAAGCCGGACGCCGTTCCCGCTATGGAGCCGTCTCCGGAGTCAGTCTCCGCTAATGCGGCGCAGAAGGACGATGCTCCTGCTTCCGACAGTTCCTCTTATGCCGGGGCTTTGGAACGTTGGATGCAGACGGAGAAACCGTATCTGAACAAGGACTTCCGTCTCACGGATCTCCAGCGGATTCTGCCGCTCAATAGAACCTATCTCTCCCAACTGATCAATAGTGCTTTCGGCTGCACTTTCTACCAGTACGTCACGAATTACCGGATCGAAGAAGCAAAGCGTCTGATGCGCGAACAGCCGGAGCTGAAGATACAAGAGATTGCCGACCGTTGCGGCTTCTCTTCGCCAACGGTCTTCGGACGCGTCTTCGCTCGCGAAACAGGAATGACCCCTACCGAATGGAGCGCACAATTCCCGTCCTAAGGGAACGGTTGTTTTCGATAATACGTAAAAAAGTGCGTATTTTTCTCAACTTTGCGTAAAAAAGAAGATTATACTATTGTATAATACGAAAAATAATAGTAATTTTGCGCCACTTTTTATACACATGATGATTAGTAAGGTACAAAAATATTGGTTCGTAGTATTGGCACTCCTGTTCTGGGGTGGCTTTTCCGTATATGCCCAGGAGCCGGCAGAGGTCAGCGAGGGCGCACCTGCGGCGGCAACCGCTGTCGCGGACAGCGCGGAAGCGGAAGCTCCGGCAACGAAGCAGAAGACAGAGGTCGTGGCGCTGAAGAACAATCTGCTCTATGACGCGGCGGCTACGCCGAACCTCCAGCTGGAGATCAAGCTCGCTCCCAAATGGAGTCTTGAGCTGGGCGTCGGTTTCAATCCCTTCCCGCTGGACGATAAGAAATTCCCCAAATGGCGTCATATCATGGCGAGCATCGCTCCCCGATATTGGTTCTGTAATGTGTTCAACCGCGGCTTCGTATCGGTTAATGTCGCGTACGCTCATTATAATGTCGCGGGCGACGCGTACCCGGTGAGCTGGATGTACAAAGAGGTGAAGGACGGTCGTTACCAAGGCGACGCCATCATGGCGGGCGCCAGCGGTGGTTGGCATTTCCCGATCTCTCCGCATTTCAGTATCGAACTGGAGGGTGGTGTCGATGCCGGATACAGCTGGTATGACCGGTTTGAATGCAAGCATTGCGGCGACAAGACGGCTTCCGGTGGACGTTGGTTGGTACTTCCGAAAGTGGGCGTGAACCTCGTGGTGCCTCTGGACGGCGACGAGGAATCGCTCGCACGTCGTTGCGACTGCGAGAAACTGGCTACGGCGGCTGCTACGGCGGCTACGGCGGCTGCTGCGGCTGCTGCGGCTACGGAAGAAGCCGCGGAAGAACTGGCGCAAGCAACAGACACAACGGCGCAGCCGGCGCCGGGCGACAAAGAGCGTGCGCCGGAGCATGAGGCACCGGCTCAGGATGAAACGGCTATCGCGAAGACCGAACCGGTAGTACCGGTAGTGCCTGTGGAGCCGGAGGAGGACAAAGCGATTGCCAAGACCGAACCGGAGCCGGAACCGGCTGAACCGACCGAACCGGAGTACGAGGTGGAGGAAGAGGTATCGCACATGGTAATCAGCCTCGGACCGAAGAACGGTTACCTCTATTTCGATGTCGATGTGTCTAAGATGGACCGCTCCTTCTTGGAGAACGAGGAGCTGATGAGCGGTATCATGGATGCCATCGGAGAGATCCTGGAGGATACCACGCTGCGGATCTCGCATATCGACGTAACGGGCTTTGCTTCCTTCGACGGACGTCTGGCATATAACACACGCCTGGCAGGCGCACGTGCGCAGACTATTAAAAGGTATATGCAGGCAACCTATCCGCAGTTAGCGGACAGCCTCTTCACCGTAACGAACGGTGGCGAGAGCTGGACGGAGTTGCGCGAGAGACTGGAGAAAGTGGAATTTGTGGGACGCGACGAAGTGTTTGCAATCATGGACGAAGAGCCGGATCTGGAGGCGCGCGAGCGGAAGATCAAAGCGCTCCACGGAGGAGCTACCTATCGCTACATGCGCGACGAACTGCGCCACATCATGCGTAACTTAGGCTACATCAAAGTCTCCATCGAACGAAAGTAGAAACAAGCCCTCAGCCCTCTGACTTCTGACGGCTGATAGCTGATGGCTGACCTCTGATGGCTGACGTCTGATGGCTGACCTCTGACCTCTGACGGCTGATAGCTGACGTCTGATGGCTGACCTCTGACGGCTGAATGCTGAATACTAATCACAAATATATAAAATACGAAACAGAAATTAAAACAGAAAACAAAACAATTAAATTAACTTAATTATTAACAAAAAAAATGTTAAAAAGTATGAGAAAAATGACATTTATCGCTTGCGCAGCGTTGCTGGCAAGCGCAGTCGCTTTCACAGGATGTAAAGGCGACCAAAATGCCCCGCAGAAGCAACAGGAGGTGGTTAAAACCCAATTCTCTATTGCGATGCCTGGTCAAGTCAGCAATGGTGCTCGCCGCATGCCGAGTACTAGTGTGCTGAAAGAGACAAGCAATTTCACAGGAATGAAAGATGTTATTCTTATTCCGTTTGCAAAGCAGGGCAAGATCACGACCAGTGAAACGCGTTTGTCTTCCAACATCCGTTTGGCTGCTTTTGGAGGTACTGAATTAAAGGCTGCTTCCAGTGCAAAACTGTATGAGGATGTATCTATTCCTTTGAACACCAGCTCGTTCTTGTTCTATGCTCAGGCGAATGTAGAGCAGACAGATACGGCTAAAAAATTCAATGTAGGAGTATTGGACACCATTGGTATTACTACCGGCAATCCCTCAGACATTCAATTCACTCTGGTACCTATCCATTCAGGAACAAATTATCGGACAAAAGGACTTGAAACCGGGACGGCGGGTGGCAAACTGCTGGCATACCTGAATACCATCGTTGTAGCTAACGACGGAGCAACACCAACACCCAAAGCATGGTATGAATATACAGATGGAGAAAATGCCGCAATGGCAGCGATGTTCAAGACCTTTTCTGAGCTGAAATATCTGTCTTCGTTTGGAGTGTCTCGCATGCTGACCGACCTGAACAGATCGCTCAAGCCTCTGGCTGCTTCTTCTACTCTGGCTACTAACATCCGTACAGCTATTGCCAATGCTACTTATGCTACGGTGGATGCAAATGATTCTGTAATACTGGTATCTGAAATCCGTAAATTCCCGGAAAATATTAGTCTTCCGGACGGCGCTATCAGCATCAAATATGTTACGTCGAGTCATACGTTTACCGAGGGTGACTATCCTAACATGACTAAACCGGAAAACTTCACTTATCCGGCTTCTTTGTGGTATTTTGTTAACTCTACGATCAAGACCTCGAATACCTCGAAGAAAACGATGTATGAAGGAGCTAATGACTGGGATGCTATTCTTGCCGCTCACACGGATCCTGTTTCCGTTAACTCGAAGACCCGTGCGGTAGCTATCAAGGATACCGTTAACTTCGCAGTTGCTCGTCTGGATGTAGCTGTTAAATTGAAAGAAACTTCTTTGGAAGACAATACCGATTTAGCAGTAGGTGCACCGAATTCGTCAATCCCTCATCCTACTGTTAATTGCTCTGCAGGTTTCCCTGTAAAGGCTGTGTTCGTAGGTGGTCAGCAAGCTGTTGACTATCAGTTCAACAGCACCGCTGCAGGTACAGAGTACACCATCTATGACAAGAACATGAATAGTCCAACTATGAAGGCTACTACATCTCTTTCTGATGTTAACCATACTTTGGTTCTTGCTTCTCCTGCAGGTTCTTCTAGCAAAGTACGTATCGCAGTAGAGCTCCAGAATGAAGTTCGTGACTTCTATGGCTATGATAACCAATTAATCCCGCTGCATGGTAAATTCTATGTAGTTGCAGAGTTGGATCCGGCAGCCGCTACAAAGACCTCTGGTCAGGTATTCAAGCAGGACTTCACCACTACGGCTAACTTGACGCTGAAGGACCTCCGCAAGGCATACAACACCCTGCCTGATCTCCGTACACCGCAACTGGAACTCGGCTTCTCGGTTGATCTGACATGGCAGGCAGGTAACATCTATAATGTTGAATTCGAATAATTCAATACGAATTAGTTGAAAGCAAATCAATACATAGTATTGTTAGTACTCGCGATCGCGACGGCAGGTTGTAATCTGATTGATGACGACCTGTCCGTCTGCGGCGCGGACTATCTCATCAATTATCAGATGAATCTCGTTACCGAGGTGCAGACGACGATTGATGAGAAACTATCGTCGGACATAGAGAAACCTATGGCAGACGCGCTGAAGGCGTGGTCTGAACCCTATTTTGAGGGGCACGCGCACGATCTGGACATGAGTTTCTATTCCTTGGATGGAACCGACGAACTATTGGAGCACAAGAGCGACACGATCAATGCCAAGCAGAAGTCCTATACGCTCTATATCCCCCGTAAGGACTACCGCCATTTGGCTGTGGTGAACATAGTGGAGAATAACAACGTGACGCTGATGGGCGGTCAGTATGTTTCTTCGATGCGCGTAGCGCAACGCGAAGCAGACACGCTCCCTTCGCATAGTACAGCGATTTATACCGCCCGATTAGATATGTACATGCCTCAGAGCGACAGCAATCTGACCTTTAATGTGCATCTCTATATGGCTTCCAGCGCGGTTGCTATCGTGCAGACGAACCAGTCTGCTACGCCGCTGCGCATGGAGCGCGTGCTGCTCAGCGGAACGGCATCGGATTTCAGTATCAACGATAGCACCTATGCCTTCAAGCATAATAGCCTGATAAAGGCGGAGAAAGTGGTGGACGGATGCTACGCCATGCTGTCCCTTCCTTCCCGCGACGCCGTATCTGCGCCCGGCGGAGCGAAAGCAAAGATCAAAGCGGCGGATAACTCGCTATGGCAGTTACGGGTGTATGTGCCTATGCCGGACGGCAAGATTACGGAAACGGTGTTGTCTATACCGTATGCCCTCAGAGCCGGAACACTGGAAATCATCAAAGTGCAGATGCAGGACGATGGTTCTGTGACCGCTGTGGGTAATACAGACGTGGGCGTGAGTGTCAAATTAGACTGGAAAGAAGGAAACGAACATGAGTTGATAACAGGATAGGTGAAAGGTGAAAGTTGAAAGGTGAAAGTAGAAAGGTACATAGGGATTTTGGTAATGGCACTTGCGTTGGCGGGATGCAAGGTGAATGAGCCGGAGCAGAAGTTAGGTTTACCGCTGTCGATTTGTCTGCCGGCGAATGAGGTGCAGAGTGCACGGTATGCGCCTGCGGCGCGCAGAGCGATCGGCGACCCGGGAGAGACGGAGCTGTTCCTGTTCCCCTACCATCTGTATATCATTGTGATGAAGCAGGATAACACCACTAAGGTATGGTCGGTATGGCACGCGGAGGAGCGCACTTTGAAGGATGCGGATTGGCAGCCCAAACGCTATTCGGGACCGCTACCGACGATGGAGGACAGTATATACCAATATACGGAGCAGATCAATCTGACGCTCACAGCAGGGGGTTCTAAATTTTACGGGCGCGTATATGCGGTAGCTTCGGCGGAGCGGTTGAGTTTTAACAAGACATGGAGTTCATCCGGCATAGCTTCATTAGACGATCTGCTGAGCTTGACGTTCAATACTTCGGAAGTACAGAGTAGCTTGCAGCATATCTACTCCTCGCCGTATAACTTGACGCTGAATGGGGACTATTATGGTTCGTTCAATAGTAATTTTCAGCGAGTGCCGTATGTAAACCTCCTGCTCTATCATATCGCGGCGAAGGTGGATATCAAATGGAATGTGCAGGAAGAGAAGCGGATCAATAAAGAGGATCGGGAGAATGCGGTAAGGCTGACGTATATGGAGGCAAGGAACCTGTTTAACGGAAATGCCTATTGCTTCAAGCCCATGCGCAATGTATCCGGCTCAGCATTGACTACCGACGAATCCATCGCAATAATAGACAATAGTGAGGATGAAGGCAGATGGTGGGAAGGAAGATATTATTTCTATACCATCCCTTATACCATAACAGTCGGGGGAAAGCAATATTACCCGCTGCAAATGACGCTGAAGACGAATGGCAGCGCAGGAACAGGCTATCAGCCTACGCTGAATCTGAGGGTAGATACTACGGCGAAGTTTGTGCCATGGCTGAGGGCGAACTTCAATCTGACCGCCCCATTGGAGAACAAAACAGAAACCAAAACAGTAGATAATTAAATCTATTTAAGCATTTAACCCCGAAACAACCACGAAACAACCACGACAAAACCACGAAAATTGTAAATAAAAATAGATAAAAGTTAAAACGAAAATATTATAATCCACAGATAGAGCAGATTGGACAGATTAATAAAACGGCTAATTAAACGAATTAAGCGAATTAATCATTAGCTCAATTAGCGCAATTCGCCGTTATAATCCCTTCGCGCCGCATGGATTTTTGGTATTTTAGTAAGCGAAGCGCATTTTTGTAAGGCGGTAGTACGGCACTATTGGGTGCCGGACGGAGTATAAGCGAACAAAGGCGGGCATTGTGCTTGCACAAAGGAACGACTTTGGGCGATTAGACAAAGGCGCATCAAGCGCCGAACCGACGCATTTTCGATTTATAAATAAAAACAAAAATAGAAGAAAAAAGGAGCAGAATTGTGTTGTTGAGAAATAGAGGAAACATATTAGGATTAGTATTATTAATAATGAACGTGTGTGCGTGCGTAGGCGCGTACGCGCAGACGGATACTATTCGTTACGTGCACCCGAACGGAGCGTATGACAACGATGGTAAATCGTGGGAGACCGCCATGAACCGCGTGCAGGACGCTATCAACGACCTGCATGAGTATCTGGAAACGAACCACCTCACTTCCGGTTCGGTCTATATCGCCAACGGCACCTATGTCCCTACCGAATCGACGGAGTCGTCCGGCGGTTCGATGCTCAATACCTCTTTCAAGATATACGCCGGTATCCACGTTTATGGAGGATTCAATGCAGGCGCTCCCGAGAGCAGACCGGGTCTGCGTATGATGTCGAACGGCAAGACCTGCGAGGAGAACTGGGCGGACCAGTCCGGTATCGGTACTGTCTCCGGCACGGAGATTGCTTCCCAATGGGATTTTCAATACAAGACCATTCTTTCTGGAAACCACTCCTCTACGCCTCCTACCTTTACCTTCGACTCCATCCGCGGTAAATATACGACGGCGTATGCCGCGAGCTCGTACCACGTGGTATGGTTCGCGACCAACGGCATCTGGCCGACTACCGATGACCAGTTGAAAAACCACTATAAACCGCTGGATCATCCGGCATCGATAGACGGTTGCGTTATCTCGTCGGGTAATGCCTCCAGCCGTAATATCAACCTCCGTGAGCATACAGGCTTCGGTGGTGGTGTGTATATGGTTGGTAACACCAGCATGAGAGGCTGTATTGTGGAGCGCTGTTCGGCGAACATGCGCGGCGGCGGTATCTACGCCGACGGCGGTGGTGAGATAGAGTTCTGTTTGATTCAGGCCTGTCAGTCCGCAGGTATCGGTGTGTCGCAAGGTTACGGTGGCGGTGTATGTATCGACCATGAGGGGTCGGTAGGGCATTGCCAGATTACCTCTTGCGCAGCGCGATGCGGCGGAGGTATATTCATCAGCCATGTGCCGGAGGACTATCCTGCTACTGGCGAGCCGGCCATTGATGACATCAGTAACTATTCCCCGCACGCGACAGCTTGTGTGGTTAACAATAACACGACGAACGCCGAAGGTGCGGGTATCTACCTGGCGGAAGGCGGAACGGTGAACCATTGTACCGTAACGGCGAATAACTGTATGGGTCCGGACGTGACTTATTACGGTCGTCGTCACGGACGTACCGGCGGTATCTATGTCCGCAACTGCGGTCAGATCTTCAACTCCGTTTTCTGGGGCAACCGCTGCGATGTGAACAACGATATCCAGTTTGCCTCGGTTCGTCAGAAAACAGGTATCTCCGGATATGAGACCTTCGTCTATCACACGGCGTTCATGAACCACGATATCACGGACTGGACGGGTGTGCGCAAGGAGGCGGTCTATTCGCTGGACAAGCATAACATGCCGGCGGAAGGCGGTTCGGATAACTTCCCCTGTTTCTTCAGCCCGACGGTAGTGCCGTTGAACTGGGATTCAGTCAATACCACGGCAGGTATCTATGGCGCCGGTGTGTTCAAACACCTCTATCCGGTGCAGTATCCCGGTCCGCGTATCTGGCACTTGACTTCGCACTCTTATCTGGATCAAAAGGGTGTGCAATGGTCTTCGGCGATGGTGGATCCTCCGGTGTGGCTGATCCATGCGCATACGGAATATGGTGTGGTATCCAACCCGTACGAGCCGGCTTCGACACTGGGCGCACTGGTGCGCAAACCGGATAACATGCGCCATGCGATGATAGCCCCGCAGGGATTGGAGGGGAGAAAAGACGCTACACCTATTCCTACTATTTTCGTCGATTTGCATCATGAGGGAGAGTTTGATGAAGGTGATTTCGTTACGCCGCCCTATTCCGGTGTAAGTTGGGAGGCCCCGTTGCACTCAATCGGTGATGCGCTGATGTATTATCGTACTTATTTGGTGGAGACACCGGGTAGCGCGATAGGTAGTCGTGCGCACTATCATCTGCCTTCGGCATGGGATCCGGAGACCGGCAATCCGACGGAATATACCGACTATGACTACGTTCAGCTGCTCGTCAAAGAAGGCGAGCAGAGTACCGCCGGACCGAATAACTACCTGGGCAAAGACATGCGTACCGCCTCTATCCGTACGCTGTCGCACATGCGTCTCTACGGCGGCTATCCCGATACCCTGAGCCGTACGAATACGGAAGGACGCGACCCGCTGAACCATCCTACTATCATTACCGCCAATATAGCGGACGAGAAAGGTGTAGTCGCTTATGCGAACAACTCCGCGCACGTGCTTACGTACGTGAATGCCGAATATACGATCGTCGATGGATTCCAGCTTCTCAACGGTAATGCCCATAACTTAACAGGTACTCGTGCTGTGATGGGTGGTGGAGGTGTGCTGGTTAGTAATGAAATCATTACTGATCAATCCAAACGTATTGACATGGTGGGTAATGAGCTGCGTAACTGCCGCCTCGCGAATAACTCCGCGCCGAAAGGTGCTGCTATCTATGTTACCGGTGATGGCCGAAGATATATTGAACCTTGCTATGCCGAATTGAAGGTAGTGAACTGTATTATCCGCAATAATACCGCGGATTACGAATCGGGGAACAACGGCGTTATTACCGCAAACGGCCGTGCCTTCATCGATATCGACCATTGCGATATTGTCAATAATGTCGGCTATCCGCTTCAATCGGATAATAGGCATTGGAAATTAAGCTATATTAACTTGGAGCATTACCATGGATGCATCCGTGTGGATAACTCGCTTATCTATTGCAACGGTACGGAGGTATTGAACGACCGCTCTACGCTGGAGTCAAGCGATGTGCTGTCCGTAAATCCGGAGGGGCAGGATTATGTATTTGGTACGTATAATATGTTCGATGCCGATATCCAGCTCCATACCTCCGATGCTACCCAGCCGCATGGCTTCTTCCAAAATAGTTTTAGTCTGTCCATTGAATGGGGCTTACCATCAGGAATGCCGGCAAACCATCCTCTGACATTAGCGATGCCGGCGGAGAAATATAACCAATGCAACCTCACGCGAACTGACCGTAATGAGGCTACATATCCTGTTTTCGTCAATCCGGCGCGTAATATCGGTCACTCGGTGGAGGGCGACCGGCCGTTGTACGGAGGTAAGGTTTCTTATATACCGCTGAATAACAACCCCTGCGTCAATGCCGCTTCTGTCTCTGCGTATGGCGCCAACAATGTGCCGCGTCCGGATGCAGAAGATTTCGATTTGACGGATTATACCCGTCGTAACTATGGTGGCGAACCGGATATAGGTGCGTTGGAAGATACCGACCTGCCGATCAGCGGTTCGGTCATCTATGTCACGCCGAATGGTGCCGGCAAACGCGATGGTTCCTCTTGGGCAAACGCCATCGCCGGTAATACCGTGTATGTACTGAATGATATAGACGGTCCTGCTCTGGCGGACGGAGACCAGATCGACCCTGAACTGACCTGTGACCGCGTCCTCGATAGCGAAGGTAATCCTATCCTCACCACCAATGAGAAATACAATGGTGGTTGGGGTAAAGTGTGGATGAATACGCATACGATCTATTCTACCACCCATGATGCTACTGTACACGACCATATTACCTATAAGAGTATCTATTATGGTGGTGACGGAGACGGAGAGGGACGTGAAGTCGTAGATAGTTTACGGGAGAGTAGAGCAGAACTTCCTGATGGAGAAGGTGTTATCAGTATACCCGAAGGCTTTGTCCCCGGAACTTATGAAGACCCGCGCTATCCGTACGGAGAGATTTCCGGCGCGTCGCGTACATTCTGGCGCGCGAACCCGTATACAGGCTCTTACGGTAGTGTAGGTGCTTTTACTTCCGCTTGTAACACAAACGGATGGATTAAGAACACTCGTGCTGAGCGGTATGTGGGTGGTCTCCAGTATGCAGTAGAGAAAGCCTCCGCATACAACAAAGCGCATAAAGACTCTGTGCAAGTATGGGTTGGTGCCGGTACGTATAACGACTATAAGGGATTCGTTATGCGTGACTCAGTCACGGTATTAGGCGGTTTCCCGGCTACCAAGTATAAATCCCCGGGTATTACGGAACGTCAGGCATTGATGTCGAATGTAATAAACATCCCCAAATCCAAACCGGCAGAGAAATTAAATGCTACTGACTATGAGACCATTCTGCAGATTTCGGATGTCAATCCCAAGAGAGATAATACGCACTTGGAGACAAATGCTGTCAAGTATTGGGACGATGATATTGATTTCGTGGAAAATACCACCATAACCGGAGAAGTAGAAGCAGACCGCGTTATTACCCGTATTTATACATGGCAGACGAGTGAGACAACAGAAGATGTGACAGCCACGTACTATCAAAGTTCCAGATTCCACGATGAGGATACTACAAATAATCAAACGGTAGGTGATTTTCATTCATTTGACTTCGGTACACCTACACTAGAAAAAGACTGTTGGCATCTTAGTTACACAGGTCAAGCGAGTACTGCCGCTGGAAGTACTGGTGTTGGTAATGGAGTGATTGGTTTATACGAAGCACAGCAGATGTGTACTGAGACAGGTAATAATTATAAAAGCATATATGAAAATGGAGTCATTGTTGGCACAACGGATAAAAATGCCATGTTTATTCGTAACGGATCCTTATCCGGCGTCAAGGTATGGCAAACGATGAAAAATGTGCCGGCGGGTTACTATAGGATTAAAGTTGATCTGAACGCCTACTACCGTAGCGGTAGAGACGTCAAGTCGGGCAATGTACCCACCGGCGTGTACTTTATAGTTATTGGCGCTAACGGAGATACACTGGTCAACAAGGCGCCTATTGATGCGAAAGGCAAGGGATATAAGAGTGAGACTACTACGAAAGACTTGGCTCGAGCCGAGTTAAATCGATATACGTTTAATTTCACCCAACCTGCAGACGGTTCATTGAAAGTAAGCATAGAGATAGGCGAATTCGACGGTTCGAAAGGAAATAACCGCGAGGTATTGATGGAAAACTTCAAACTAATCCATGTAATGCCGGGAAATACATATAGCCAAACGGATTATTCGGATGTAAGAACGCAGCATCCCGGTTCAACGGGAAGTTCCACCAGTACGTATTCCGCTACGGTTACTACTCACAGAACTACACTGCGTAAACGCGTATTGACCATGCCGGATGTGTGTGTGCCAACGTATGGCGGTGGAGGTAATGGTGATCCTGTCACTATGGGAGGAGCATATGGCAATGATGCTCTGCCGCACACCGACCGTGTATGGGGACCGACCCAAGCCCTGCGTACAGCTGCTACTCTTACCAAACAGGAGGATCCGCATTATGTGGAGTATAATGAAGCTACTTGGGATGGCTTTACCATTCGTCACGGGTTCCTTTACGACGAAGCCATGGCGCATGGCGGTGGTGCCGGTGTGAATATGTACGAAGGTGCACACCTGCGGAACTGTATCGTCATAAATAATGTGTCTGCCTGCCAGCGTGTCAAAGGAGCGGGAATGTTCTGCGATGGTGCTACCTCTACGATTGAAGGTTGCTTTGTACTCAATAATACTTCTACCCGAGGAAGTGCTTCGGCTCTTTTGGATAACCAGATATTTGCCGGTGGTATGTTTATGTACGAGGGTACGTGCTTCAACTCCCTATTTGCTAATAACTATTCGCAAGGCTCCGCCGGTGGATTGGGCTTCTGCGTGGGACGATTCTTCAATAATACCATCGCTTATAATACCGCTACTTTGGTAGAAACTGGAAGTAGCAGTATCAGTGGTGGTGCTATTTCGTTAGCAACCTCATCCAATCCGAACCTCTTTGTGGCAAACACCATCATCTTTGGTAATAACGGTATAGCCATCCGTGACCGTAATGCTGGAGTTGACAAAGTGAACCCATTCCTCTATTGCTATATCCAGTCCGCAGCTGCTCAGCCGAATGCGACCACCAAGGATAATGTGAATAACTGGACAAAGTCGGGAGACAAGAAATACGGTACAGGTAACACCTTCCTCAACGGTGTAGCTCCTTCGGCTGCTAATACGCCTTTTGCGGCGGACTTTGATGAGGGAGGTAATTATGTAGCCGGTCGTGCCGCTTCGCTGAACGACTTCCGTCTGCGCGAGAATTTTTATATAGACGACAAAGCCGTTTGCGTCAACCATGGTACCGAGGAGTTTGCTGTAGAGTTCTATACGGCGCTAAGTCACAAAGGAAAGAGCGATTCGCAAATCCGAGACTTATTCATCTATCAGAGCGTGGAGGCGGCTCATCTGCCTGACAACGATGTGGCGTTTGCGAAACGTGTGCAGGACTGCCAGATAGATATGGGTGCGTACGAGTTCAACGCGGCGTACTCTATCAAACCCGATACGACGACTCATCCGGGTCAGGCGATATTCTACGTGACCTTCGATGCGCACGGTGGTGACGCTTCGGCTGATTCGCCTGCGAACGCGGCTTGTAAACAGAAGTTGCAGTTGGTACTGGATGCAGCAGGACGATACAAATATAACCTCATGACCCTGCCTATGTATAACAAAGGCGAGGCGGGGACCTATGTAGCGGATCAGCCGAATAAATACTGGACGGTTGAAGTATGGCTGGAGGGAGATAATACCAACTGTACCGTCAGCGGCGAATATGACGACTGGTACACCGCAACGCGTTCGACCAAACATAATAACGATTACTATGTGGATAATACGCTCGACTATTCGTTTATTATCCCGCACGGCATACAGGTCAAGGGTGGCTACACCACGGATTTCACGGGCCGCGACCCGCTGACCTATCGTACCGTCTTCTCCGGTAAGATCACTTCTTCTACCGGCGCGGAAGGAAATACATTCCACGTAGTGACCTTCACCAATGACCTCTTTACACCGGATGAGGAGTACTATATGGATGGAGATACGCCGATCCGCAATCAGTTGGCGTCCCTGACGGACGAACGTCATCGTGCCGTGTTGGACGGAGTTTTCATCGAGGACGGTCATGCCAACTCGCCGGATTATGAGGACCGTATCGGTGCTGCGGCAGTGGTGACCGAGTATGCCCATATCCGTAACTGCGTCATCCAGAATAATACCGCGGAGGGTAATGGCGGCGGTCTGTACCTCAAACCGTTCGCCCTCGTC
>CACWZZ010000017.1 GCA_902765485.1 uncultured Bacteroidales bacterium | reverse complement strand
AGCGCCCGGAGAAGCAGGCAGACCCTGGGTGATGACTTTCGCTTTCTTGAGCGCGTCCTTGTCGAAGACAGGGTGGAGCAGCTCGTCCAGTTTCTGCGGTTCGCAGCGGAGGATAGCCTCTTTCTCACTGATGACACCCTCGCGAACGAGGTCCATAGCAATCTTCACCATCGCCGTTCCGGTACGCTTACCGTTACGGGTCTGGAGGAACCAGAGCTTGCCTTCCTGTACGGTGAACTCCATATCCTGCATGTCGCGGTAGTGGTCTTCCAGTTTCTGCTGGATCTCGTTCAGTTCGGCATAGAGCTCCGGCATAGCCTCTTCCATAGAAGGATATTTGGATGCACGCTCTTCCTCGCTGATACCTTGGAGAGCTGCCCAACGGCGACTGCCCTCGAGGGTAATCTGCTGCGGAGTACGGATACCTGCTACCACGTCCTCACCCTGTGCGTTTACAAGGTACTCACCGTTGAAGAGGTTCTCGCCCGTTGCAGCGTCACGGCTAAAGCAAACACCGGTAGCGGAGGTCTCGCCCATGTTACCGAATACCATTGCCATAACGGAAACAGCAGTTCCCCACTCGTCAGGAATTCCTTCCATCTTACGGTAGAGGATAGCACGCTCGTTCATCCAGCTGCGGAACACAGCGCAGATAGCACCCCAGAGTTGCTCAATAGGATCATCCGGGAAGTCCTTGCCGGTCTGCTCTTTGATAGCGGTCTTGAAACGCGCTACGAGGAGCTTCAACTCATCTACGTTGAGGTCCTTGTCCAGCTTGATACCGCGGATCTCTTTCACCTCGTCGATGATCTTCTCGAACGGATCAATGTCGGTTTTGTTCACCGGCTTCATACCCAGCACAACGTCACCGTACATCTGTACGAAACGGCGGTAGCTGTCATAAACGAAGTGCGGATTGTTGGTTTTTGCAACCATTCCCTCTGCTACGGTGTCGTTCAGACCAAGGTTGAGGATTGTATCCATCATACCCGGCATAGATGCGCGTGCACCCGAACGTACGGAAACGAGAAGCGGGTTCTTCGGATCGCCGAACTTGCAGTTCATCAACTCCTCAACGTGCTTAACAGCTGCCTCTACCTCGGCGGTCAGCTCCTCAACGATCTTCTCCTGACCCACTTGGTAGTACTCGTTACATACCTCGGTGGTGATTGTGAATCCGGGAGGAACAGGAACGCCCACGAGGTTCATCTCTGCGCAGTTAGCGCCTTTGCCGCCCAGTAGCTCACGCATTTGCGCATTACCCTCGGCCTTACCGTTACCGAAGGTGTAAACTCTTTTCTTTTTTTCCATGAGTGTAAAAATATTAATTGTTATATGTGTTTCTCAAGTGGAGTATAGCGGACTCGAGAATTGCGCCCTCGCAATAATCGTGCCCCTTTGGGGCAAAGAACCCGTAACGGGAGAGCCGATATACGTAACTTTGGTGGAGTATAGCGGACTCGAACCGCTCACCTCAACACTGCCAGTGTTGCGCTCTAGCCAGATGAGCTAATACCCCGGAGCGTCCTTCCGACGGAACGGAAGGAGCGGCTTCCGCCTAGGATGGTTATACCAACTCCAAAATGCGGTGCAAAGGTACAAAAAAATAATGACATACACAAGAGTGTATGCTATTTTTTATGATTTTTATATAATAATTTACTGAACGACCGTCTTGTCTCTCTGTCTATTCGCTCAGGCAGTTGCATGCCATTTTGGCGTTCCTGTGTGCGTCGTACGGCGCAATCGCGTACGAAATCTTGATTCCCACGTCGAAAAGGGCGGCATCTTTCACTAATTTGCGTCCTTGTCGAGTCGCTTCCGCTACGGGTGTCAGAATCCGGTTCAATGGAAATCCATCTCGTGTGTCGGTCAGCATGATCAGGCTCTCCCGCTCGCTGCCCGGCATCGTGATTTTGCTGAAACAGTAATCGAAATACGCGCCCACCATCACATACGACCGATACTTGTCTGCCCATGTGTTCACGGGAATAGCGTAATTCAGCTCCAATGCCAGCCACCATTGCACTTTCGGCAGACTCCCTTTGCCGCTGTTCGACATTCTAAAATCCCGCTCGGCGGCTAACGGGTACGAATCCTCCACGCGATTTTCGTACGCCTCATAATAAACCGCCAGCGAAGCGTGCTCTACTGTCTGTTTCCAACTGTTTGAAAGCGGAAAAACAGCCTTTGCACCGGCGAGAAAAGTAAATCGCTTCTTGCTGAAAGCTAACTGAAGCGGCACACCCACGGACCAAATCTGTTGTCGCTCGTTCAGTCGCCCGATGGTGTATTCCACGGACATCTTGTCGCCCTCCACATCAATCGTAGAGTAGTGGTCCTCGTAATTTGTTTTGCCAAATCCAGCGTTGTGGCAATCAAACATCGCGCCCGTGCGCACGCCTATCACGCGCGGAGATAAATAGGTATAAAGGACTTGCAGACCGCCGTTGAAACCCATTTGCCGATCGACATAAACCGGCTGTGCGTCCCATCCGCTCAAGCCGCCGTGCAAGCCTGCTTCGAACAAATGCTCTGCAAAACCAGCCAGAGGCATCAGCAACAGCAATATGACAAACACCTTCCTTGTGCTCATTGCGTCACTCTCTTTTCGGTCCACACTTCGTCCCCTCGCTCGTACCGAATGAAATATATTCCGGCGGGCAAAACAGGCGTGTATCCGTCGCCCTGAATATCCTCTTCGTATAGCAGGATTCCGTTGCTGTTATAGACCCGCACATGGATCGGCTGTGATTCCGGCGTGTCCGAAATGTCCAGTATATTCGACCACACATACAGCCCGTCGTTCATCCTTACGCGCAACTGGAAATGCCCGTGCAGCTCCTGCGTCTCCGAGTAATCGTCCTCTGTCCCGCCTTCGATCGCCACCGAATCTTTGTACCATTGGAACGAAACCGCCGTTTGCTTGGGGAAGAAACGCCGTAGCGCCCGGTAATCCAGCAGAACGAGCCAGTTGTATTTGTTCACGATAATAGGGTAGAGCCGCTCGCAATGGAACGTGTCCAGATGCAGCGTATAGACCTCTCCGACGCAGCTCTCCCATTTGGCGTGAGCGATCTCCACTTCCTGCTCGCCGATCTCTTCAAACACCAGCATTCGGTCGCGCCACAGCCATACAAAAGGCATCAGCGTGTCGCAAACAGCCGTGTCAACACGGAAATTCAGTATATCCGGACAACAAACTTTCGTCTCCAGCGTCTTATGCACATACACACTGTCGTCGCCGTCTATGTCCTTCAGCGTGTCCACCTCGTTTCCGCTTGTGTTCCAAATATGCCCTCGCCACGCATAGCCGCTTGCCAGCAAGGTGTCGCATACAACCGTATCGAAATGCTGCTCCACTGCTGTCTCGCAATATTTGGTCTCCAACTTGAACGGTTCGCTTGTCTCGCGGCAGTTCGGCTTGTCTAAGTTGCCTGCTTCAGCCACGCTCACTCGATACCAACCCTCGTGGCTCTTGTGTACAATCGGAATAGTATAGTTCTGCGTTGCGCCCTCCTGCACAATCGTCCAAGTCGCGCTATCCGTCGAAAACTCCCATCGGAACTCTGGGCTTGCCAGAGTCCCGTAGTTCTCATAAACGCCTCGGAATACATGCCGTTTCTTGCGACATGCAGGGCTGTTGCTTGTGATGCGAATAGGCTCCATGCATAGCCGTACTTCTGTATTCTCAATCGAAAAACCACCCATTCCGCCGTTTTGGCTGATACTCCCTTGAACTCCTTGCACGCCTTCCGGTACCGTGAAAGTAGTACCCACTTGCAGCGAATCGGACGGTATATCGCCCGTGTCATATGCCCGCAATTCGTTGCCGCTCCCGCTGTCTGTTATACGGATCATCAGTCGGGTCGGGTCATGCGGAGAAGGCATGTTCACGATAAACGACAGATCCATATTGGCGCATATATCCGTTATCTCGCCGTTCCAATTGGTCACCGTTCCGCCGACCTCGTCATGTTTCAGCAGCACGCCTTCCGGACATAGAATCGGCGGACATTCTTCGATCACATGCAGCTTAAAAGGCTCGCTCAGCGAACGGCAGTTCTCGCTGTCCAGACCGCCGGCACCGGCTACTGCCACGCGGTACCAACCGCTGTGTTTCGGTTTCGCTTTCAATCTCAACTCTTGCCCGTTCCCGTCATTCACCGGCTCCCAATTCAAACTGTCCGCGGAAAAATACCACTTGTATTGCAGCGGTTCTTTGAATGTACCGTCGTTCTCCATCTCGGCACGCAGACTCACCTTCGTATTGATACAAACGCTGTCAGGAGCTGCAATCTCTACTGCCGGAGCGCACAGACGGATCTCGATGTCGTCCAGCGCAAAATCATTCCCGGCTGCCTCGCCGTTGGCGTTATTGTATATGCTCAGTTCGATATCATCGGTACCGTCCGGGATCGTGAAGTTCATACCTACCAGCTGCCATTCGGCAGACTCGCGCCATGGCTTCGGATAGTTGTTCCAGTCGTGGCTGATGGTGTCGGTCCCTTGTTGGGCGATAATATCGCCGGTCTGAATGTCTCGGATGACAAATAGCAGTTTGGGATGCACATAACCTCTGTCGTTTCGCCAGCCATTATACTGACCCGCGGTCGTCAGGTTGGCGATATAGGCACTAAAACTCATGCGCGAACCCGCACATAATCCGGTCAGAGTTGTTCGGTAGAACGCTGCCTGACCGCCTTTCCCGTCCACCTCCATCATATACCCGCGCGTTTTGTCGTCCGGATATGTGTGGTCGTCCATTATATGCCATACGGAATAATTCGAATACGTAGAATTGCGGTATCCTTCTTTGCTTACCAGGTATCGTCCGGCTCCCATACTGCCGGTCGGACCCGGCTCCAACGCATAAATCTGTGTGTAACTCATGCCTTCTACAGGCGTGTGGCTTACGACCGGATCATTCACATCGTTTCCTCCGAAATCCTCTCGGAACAGCAATTTCCCGTCCATACACAACTCCTCCGGCTCCACCACAGGATTAGGCAAAGTCACATTGAATGTCGCGGCTTCCGCGGTCTTGCCTACGCGAACGACATAGGCGCTAAAACCCTCGCCCGACGTAGTGAGGTGTCCGCTTACGGAATGGGGGATTTCGTACGTGGTGTAGCCGTAGATGGAATAGGTCTCTACGCCGTTTTGGCTGCTGTATTCGTTGAGTGTTTTGTTGTTGAATGTGACCTTGTCCTCGTTGCCCTCGCGTGTCGTGACGAGCAGGGTGTTGGTGTACGGAGTGTTGTCGTTGGTCTGTATCAAACCCCAGCGTGCTTCGGTCGCCATGTGGTCAACCGGCAGTATTTCCGCCATCGCAGGATCGCCTTTGTCGTTGTTTTGGGTGCAACCGGTGGTGTACATATAGCAGCAGACGGGTTTGTCGGATTTGATATATTCTGTTCCTAAACCTCCGTAACCGCTGATGTTTTCTCCTCCCCAAGCAGTCTCTCCGCGGTTGAGAGTGACGGTCTTGTAGCGCATGCTGTAGATATAAAACTCCACTTGGGTGTTGTCCTCCCAGGCGGTTATGGCGAAGGCTTTTTCTACGAGCCGTCCTGTCCCGGCGACGATGAACTCTTTGCCCCATGCCTCGGTCGGGCGCGCCTGTTCCCATGTGTAGTCCGCCCAGTTGACATCAGCAGGAAAACGGGTGAGGTTGTTGCCTTGGAATACTGCCGTCGCTTTGTCCGATTCAACGATCGTTCCGCTTATGTCGTGGCTGTAGTTTTCCGGCTGGAATAGCAGCACTTCGTTTTCTTGGATGGAGGTCGTGTACACCTGTCCGGCATTTATCAGGGTATCGCTTCTGCTGCGGCATACCATGTTCACGCGGGGAGTAACAGACACGCTCGTCCCGTCTTCTGTTCCGATGACCGTAAACTGGGAATAGGTGGGAGTGGGAGTTCCGTCTCCGGCTATGATCAGCGAACCCGGTATGCCTTGCGTCATATAGCGTTTGCCTAATAAATGTTTGGGCAGAAGGACACTCTGGTCGGACGATGTTCCGCCGTGAACCCAAATATCTACATAGATGTCGCCTGTCGAATGGATGCTGACGCCTTGTAGTACCAATTGGTCCGGATATGCGAAACTGCTTAATGTATTCCAGCCGGCATCGACATGCAATCTGTTGCTGGGTATGGAGGCGCTTGCGGTAAGAGGAGTGGAGAAAGTGATGTCGGCATCTTCAACGGCATAAATGCTAATTCCCACGTACTTGATCGGCTGCGCAGCAGAATTGCCGCTCCAACCCCAATGGTCTAACAGAGTGAAATAGAAATCCCGTCCTGCTGCCGTCTGCATACTCCCATCCTGCGCTACGGCCTGTACACTCCCATTTTGCGCAGCAACCTGTATCGCTAACTGCAAACATAATACTATGTGCCAAATCTTCTTCATCTATTCAATTTCGCCACAAAATTACAAAAATTATTTCACATATGCAAATATTTTTTCCCATTTTTTTTCCACAAAAATTTGCATATATCAAAAATTTGTTGTATCTTTGCACTCACATTCAAAAAACTGTCCGCCTATGCATGGCGGATTCTTGATTTTCTTAAATTCTTCCCCCAAATTAGTGCGTGATAAGTGTGAGATAAGTGTGAGATAAGTGTGTGATAATCGTGGTACTTTGCTATAAAATCACTATAAAATCACTTTCGAATCACTTTCGAATCACTATCAACGTAAGATTTTTTGCAAAAAAAGCGTATTCTCTTGCATATATCATAAAAAAGCAGTAATTTTGCACCCGCAAAATAACCTTAAATACAAAAACACAATTTTATGACAGATGTTACAAGTATGATGTACGTCGTTTTGGCGGCATCGATTTTAGCACTCGGTTTTGCCTATTATTTCTATCGCTCCATGCTGAGCAAGGATGAGGGAACCGACCTGATGAAGAAGATCGCTTCGCATGTCCGCAAGGGTGCTATGGCGTATCTGAAACAGCAGTACAAAGTAGTGACGATCGTGTTCGTCGTCCTCGCTATCATTTTTGCTGTGATGGCGTATTTCAATCTCCAGAACGGTATCGTTTGGTTCGCTTTCCTTACCGGCGGTTTCTTCTCCGGTTTGGCTGGATTCTTCGGAATGAAGACTGCCACGTACGCTTCGGCACGTACTGCGAACGCGGCGCGCGGAAGTCTCAACGCCGGACTGCAAGTAGCTTTCCGTAGCGGAGCGGTAATGGGTCTGACCGTAGTCGGACTTGCTCTGCTTGACATAGCCGGATGGTTCCTGATCCTCCAGAAAACAGGACTCTTAGCCTTAGTTGGAGCAGAAGGAGACCTGATCACGATAACTACCACGATGCTGACCTTCGGAATGGGTGCTTCTACCCAGGCGCTCTTTGCACGCGTCGGAGGTGGTATCTACACCAAAGCAGCGGACGTCGGAGCAGATCTCGTCGGCAAGACGGAATATAACATCCCGGAGGACGACCCGCGCAACCCTGCTACGATTGCGGACAACGTAGGAGACAACGTGGGAGACGTCGCCGGAATGGGGGCCGATCTATACGAATCGTACGCTGGATCCATCCTCGCTACGATGGCTCTGGGCGCTTCCGCTTTTGCTACTTCCGCTGTCGAAGGAATGCAGATGAAAGCCGTCCTCGCTCCTTCGCTCATAGCGGCCTGCGGCGTGCTGCTCTCTATCATCGGAATATACCTCGTGCGCACCAAAGAAGGAGCAGGCATGAAGGAACTTCTCCGTGCGCTCTCTATCGGCACCAACACAGCGGCTTGCCTGATCGCCGTAGCTACATTCGGCATTTTCGCATGGCTCTTCGGAACGGAGACCAGCCAATGGTGGCAAGTATCGCTTTCCGTTGTAGTCGGTCTGCTCGCAGGAGTCATCATCGGCCAGAGCACGGAGTATTATACCTCGCAGAGTTATGAACCGACACGAAAAGTGAGCGAGAGCTCGCAAACAGGTCCTGCCACGGTGATTATCAGCGGCTTAGGTCTCGGAATGCTCTCCACGGCGATTCCGGTAATAACCGTCGGCGTAGCAATCATATTGGCGTACCTCTGCGCGAACGGCTTCCATATAGAGTTTAGCGCAGAGAACCTTTCGATGGGTCTCTACGGCATCGGAATTGCCGCTGTCGGAATGCTCTCCACCCTTGGAATCACCTTGGCTACAGACGCGTACGGACCGATTGCGGACAACGCCGGTGGCAACGCTGAGATGTCTGGTCTGCCTGCAGAGGTTCGTCAGCGTACAGACGCGCTGGACGCGCTCGGAAACACGACCGCCGCTACCGGAAAAGGCTTCGCCATCGGTTCAGCAGCTCTAACTGCACTCGCGCTCTTGGCTTCTTATGTAGAGGAGATCAAGATTGCTCTCATCCGCACGGGAGAAGCGCTCCCGAACGGAGTGGAAGCAGCCAAAGCGACACTCGTGGACTTCATGGACGCATACAATGTCAATCTGATGAACCCGATTGTGCTTGTGGGAATCTTCATCGGCTCTATGATGGCGTTCCTCTTCTGCGGTCTCACGATGAACGCAGTCGGACGTGCCGCACAGAAGATGGTGGAAGAAGTGCGCCGCCAGTTCCAGACGATCAAAGGCATACTCGAAGGCAAAGCCGATCCGGACTACGCACGCTGCGTGGCAATCTCTACCAAAGGTGCACAGCGTGAAATGCTACTTCCGTCCATTCTGGCAATTATTGTACCGATCCTCACAGGTCTGCTGCTGGGCGTAGCCGGCGTAATGGGTCTGCTCATTGGAGGATTAGCTACCGGATTTGTATTGGCGGTCTTCATGGCGAATGCCGGAGGTGCTTGGGACAATGCCAAGAAATATGTGGAAGAAGGTCATTTCGGAGGCAAAGGATCGGACTGCCATAAAGCAACCGTTGTGGGAGACACGGTTGGCGATCCGTTCAAAGATACGTCGGGACCGAGTTTGAATATCCTGATCAAACTCATGTCAATGGTTTCTATCGTAATGGCTGGATTGACAGTAAGTTACCACTTACTATAATACGGTTTGAGAATCTATAGCGACCCGATCGCCAGACAAATTAAACCGGCGAGAATGCCGATCATGGACAGGATCTTTTTCCAAGGATCCTGTTCTTTTAGGAATATCAGTCCGTACGCAAAGCCGATGACTGTTCCGCCGCGGCGGATAGTGGAAACCACAGCAATCATAGAATCCGGATCCTGAAGTGCCAGCATATAGACATTATCGCTCATCACTAGAAAAACCGAAATCAACGGAATAGCAACTAGCGCAAGACCGTTTTTTCCGCCGTGTAGAGTGGGGCGCGTGCCATGACGCGCGTGGTGAATATAGCACAGCAAAGTCATCAAAATACCCTGATAAAGCGTGTAATACACCTGCACGGCATTATGATCAAAATGCCGCATCATATATTTGTCATACAGACCCGAAGCCGCTCCGATCAGGATTGCCAAAGCAAGACACAGATAGTATTTGGCATTCGGCTCATGGCTCAAACGGCTGATTCTGGCTTTGCCCAACAGCTCCTTCTTCCGATTACCGCCGTTGAAGAACGAAAGAATGAAGATAGTAGCGATCGCCAAAATGACTCCCGCCCATTGCCAGGAATTGAGCCGCTCGCCGAAGATCAGTAGCGCGCCGATAAGCGTCCACATAGGGCGAGTCGCTTGCCAAGGACTCACAATAGAGATCGGCAGATGTTTCAACGCGATATAAGCAAACACCCAGCTGCTGAGCACAATTATGGATTTGATGGTGGTCAGCAGATGGCCCTGCCAACCCATTTGCGGCACATAGAAAAGTGTTCCGCTCATCGCCTCCGGCGCAAGGCGCGAAAGCAACAGCGGCACAACCAATATACCCGACGAGATCAACACACTCGCCGTCAACACATCCACCACGGAATTATCCCGCAGCGCAATCTTCTTACTGATGTCGTAAAATCCCAGGCAGAGCGCCGAGACAAACGCCAGAATAACCCACATTACTTATACAGGAACCGTTTGATGGACCGCTTCGGCGTCTTCTCGAAAGGCTTGTCTTGCACCTCGATATTCGCCACGCGGCTATAGGAAGGAATCAGACTGTTCAGTTTCTCCAGATTAGCACGCATAAGTGCCTGAATCTCAGCGAGGGTCATTCGTTTGGTCAGAGTCTCATCCGGGAATACCAGAGCTACCAACTTGCCGTCGCGCTCTACGATCAGCGACTCACCCACTGCCTCTTGATTATTCAACTTGTCCTCTATCTCCTCCGGATAGATATTCTGACCCGATGCACCGAGGAACATGGTCTTGCAGCGACCCTTGATATAGATATTCTTTTTCTTGTCGAGTCGTCCGAGGTCACCGGTACGCAGCCAACCGTCTTCCGTAAACGCAGCGGCCGTCGCTTCGGGGTTCTTGTAATAACCCATCATCACATTCTCGCCTTTCACGAGGATCTCTCCGATACCTGCTTGATTCGGTTCATCGATCTTAACCTCCATATTCATTACCGGCACACCACCCGTACGCGCCTTGAAATACTTAGGCGGATTGCCGCCGATCAGCGGTCCGCACTCCGTCATACCGTAACCGATGGAAAGCGGGAAATGGATGTCCATCAGACATTTCTCCACCACCGGATTCATCGCAGCTCCGCCGCAGATGAAATAGCGCAACTTGCCGCCGAAGGCGTTGCGAAGACCGCTCTTGACGCGGCTTTTGAGCAAATCGCCGATAATCGGCACATTCCAGAACGAACGAATAGCCCATTTGCTCAGCGTCGGATCAAGCTTCTGCTTATAGATCTTCTCGATTACCAAAGGAACCGTCACTACCAGATAAGGCTGAACATCCTTCATCGCTTTGAGCAGGATAGAAGGAGTGGGGCTTTTGGTCAGGAAATAAATATGCGTACCCGAGCAAAGCGGGTAGAGTAGTTCGCAAATCTGTCCGAACATGTGTGCCAGCGGCAACATGGACACCAGCCTCTGACCCGGGTCAACAGGCAGCATCTTCATGCCCACTTCCACATTATTGCTCAGCGAACGACCGTTCAGCATCACACCTTTCGGACTTCCGGTAGAGCCGGAAGTATAATTGATCAGCGAGAGAATATCGGGATCCGCGGTAAAAGATACATCCTCCGGCTCAATGCCATGCGGATACTTGGCTTTATAGGCTGCATCCCAAGCCTTGCTATCCGGCACGGAAACACCTTCCGCTGCAAACAGCGGACGCCAGTCTTCCAGCGAAAGCGCCGCCTTCAGTTTCGCCGGCATCTTCTGGTTTTGCAACTCTTTCCATACATACGGACCGACGAAAAGGAGTTCGCTATCTGAATGTTCCAGCAGGTGCGCTATATCCTCTGCCGTGAAATCCTGCAGAATACTGACGCACACACCTTCATACGCAGCGATAGCCAGATACGCCACTGCCCAGTTAGCGCAGTTACGTCCCGCCAAAGCGATCTTGTCGCCTTTCTTAATCCCCAGTTGCTCAAAGAGCACATGCAGACGAAGCATCTCGATTGCCAACTCACCAAAGGTGTATTCGTGCTCCTCGTTGTAGTCCGTCAAAGCAGGGTCATTCCACTGTAGCGACATCACATCTGTCAGATAATTCAAATAGTGCTTATTCATACGCCAAACAATTTTGCGGTGCAAAATTACAAAAAATATTGCATATATGCAAATTTAATAGCGTTTTTGTGAATAAATCGACTACAAAATCCATAGAAGAACTATTCGCCATATAAAAAAACAAGCGCCGGCTTCACAGTCGGGCACTTGCTTCGATCCCCGAAGGGATCCATCTACTTACTCACTTTTATTAGAAAAAACATTGCGGTAACCACTCCGCAATGCGGGGTGCTGCCTGTACAATTACTTGTAGAGGTAGCGTTTGATAGACCGTTTCGGCGTCTTCTCAAACTCCGAAGCGACTAATTCTATTGCGCTGATCTGGCTGTATTGCGGCAGATCGCGGTTCACTGCTACGCGATTCTCCTCCATCAGTTGCGTCAGAGACTTTGTGCCCAGCAGTTTCTTGCCTTCTGCGGAGGTATCCGGGAAGACGAGAGCTACCAGCTTATGGTCGCGATCTACAACAATGGATTCTACTACGCAAGGCATCGAGTTCAGCTTGTCCTCCAGCTCCTCCGGATAGATATTCTGACCGGAAGGACCAAGGATCATGTTTTTCGAACGACCGTGGATGAAGATATTTCCCTCTTTGTCGAGCACACCGAGGTCTCCGGTACGCATCCAGCCGTCTTTCGTGAAGACTGCCTTGGTTGCCTCTTCATTCTTGTAGTAACCCATCATGACGTTCACGCCCTTCACTTGAATCTCTCCGTCCTTGTGAATCGGGTCCTCGCTATCAATGCGCACGCGGCATTGCGGCAGGTCTTTTCCGCAGCTGTGGAACTTATATGCCCACCAGTCTTCGTAACTGATCAACGGAGCACACTCGGTCATACCATAACCCACGCAGTATTGATATTTGATATCATGCAGCACTTGCTCCACTTCGCCGTTGAGGGCTGCGCCACCGATAATCAGGTAACGCAACTTGCCACCGAAAGTCTTGTCGAGTCCCTCTTTGACCTTGCCGCGGATGAGACGGTTGATACCCGGAGTCTTCCAGAGCACTTTCATCATTGGGCTGCTGATCTTCGGCAGTACACCTTTCTTCACGATCTTCTCGATTACCAAAGGCACCGTAAGAATCATGAACGGCTGCACTTGTGCGAACGCTTTCATCAGCACGGTCGGCGTCGGTGCTTGGGTCAGGAAATACGTCTCTGCGCCCTCGCATACCTGATAGAGGAACTCGAACATCAGTCCGAACATGTGAGCGATCGGAAGCATAGAAAGCACGCGGTCACCCGGTTTATGCGGGATACGATGCGAAGCAAAGTCCACGTTTCCGGAGAGGTTCAGATGGCTCAACATTACACCTTTCGGGTTTCCGGTCGAACCGGAAGTATAGTTGATTACTGCCAATTCGTCCAGATTGTCGGTCGGCAGACTCAAATCCTCTAATTTAACGCCATTCGGATATGCTTTTGCAAACGCAGCATCTACGCCTGAATATGCTTTAGCGGTCTTTTCGTCTGCGTCCACAATAGTGAAATCGTCCATGAAGATCGTCGCCTTCAGACCCTTCATCTGCTTGGTGTCAATCTTTTTCTTCACGTTCGGACCCACATAGAGCAGACTTGCCTCCGAGTGATCAACGAGCGCATAAATACCTTCAGCCGTGAAATCCGGCAGGATACTTACTACGACAGCCTTGTAGCTCTCTGCTGCAAGGAAGAGCAGTCCCCAGTTTGCGCAGTTACGACCACAGAGCGCGATCTTATCGCCCTCTTTGATGCCCAACTCCCGCCATGTGATATGCAGTTTAGCCATCGCGGCTGCCAACTCTGCATAAGTATATTTATTCACGCCGTCCAAATCCTGGAGTGCCAGGCAGCCCCAGCGGCGTGTCATAGTGTCGTGCAAATACGAAAAATAGTGTTTTGTTGCCATATCTTTTTATTTTCGGTGCAAAGTTACTGCTTTTTATTCGAACGGACGTTCAAAAACTGCAAAATTATTCGTTTTTCAGTAATTTATAGAACGAATTGTAGGATTTTTCCAATAATGAGAAGTCCATTTGGGTCTGTCCCAAGCCGGAATCATAACTATTTTTAATGTGTGCGCACATGAGCGCAATCATCTCTACATCAATACCTCTGCGGATAATACCCAGCCGCTGGCTGTTATAAATCGCTTTGCGCCACAACTCCACTTCCTTCAATGCCAGCCTTTGCGCCTTGCGATGCAGGGCGGGGAAAAGACTGTACGCGGTGAACATCAGGTTATTGACATTGCTGGTATTGACTCGTCTGTCATCAAAAGTGAGGAGCGTTTCTTCCAACCCGTGGAGATACGTCATCATTGTTTTGATCATTTGCTCGAATGTAACGTCTTCGCCAACGCTATTCAGCGCGCGCTGCTTGGGTTCCAGAAAGAACGTCTCCATGCATGTGCGGAATAGTTCGTCTTGATCCTTAAAATAGTAATAGAGCGTCCCACGTCCCATATCCAGCGCGTTCTGCAGGTCCGTGATACTCACATTTTGGTATCCCTCCAGCGCATAGAGCTCCATTGCTTTGTGGATGATATATTGTCTGCGGTCTTTCATCGGGAGACGTCGCGCACCTCTTGCGCTGATGTTAATTCGTATTGTTCCAGTGCTTCGTTCATAATCTGTTTGCCCTCGGCAATGATCTCTTCTGCTTTGTCGAAATCAAAAGTGTTATAGGCGTACTGCCGCATCACAGCGTGTACATCGGGTGGGGTGAGTTGCAACGCCAGAAGGGTGTTCTGCTGGATCTGCATGTCGCTCATTCGGTCTAAGATCGAAACGAAACTGATGTTTCTGCCTAAGTCCCTTGCGCGATTTTGTCGGATGGAATCGACCTTTTTGCCCCATTGACGAAGCTGTTTCTCCAGTCCAGCCGGCACATCGAATCCGGCGGCTTCTATGGCAGCAATGCGTCCGTCCACATCAATCGGTTCCGGCATCTCTTGTTCCATCTGCATCGCATCTTTGCCGCTGATATCCATCGCAACGAGAATATCTCCTTCCGTGCGCTCCACGATATGCAAAGGCAGCGGATTGAGTATTCCTCCGTCAATCAGCAAGCGGTTCTCTATCTGGATGGGTTTGAAGAAAAGCGGAATACTGATCGACGCACGCACCGCCTCAAACAGACTGCCGCTGCGGAACACCACTTCCTCCGTGTTCATCATATCGGACGCAACGATAGAGCAGGGGATGTTCAACTCTTCTATCGGTCGGTCGGGCACTACTTTCTCCAGTTCTTTGATGATCCGTTCACCTTTGACCAGCGAGTTACTGCTCAATAGGTTAATATCCATCATCCTCAGAATCAGCTGCTTATCGACCCGTAAGAACCACTCTTTGGCTTCCTTCAGTTGCCCTGCAGCATACATGCCGGCGATGATAGAGCCCATCGAGCAACCGGCTATGGAGGAGATCGTGTATCCGCGCTCCTCCAAAGCTTCGATAGCTCCGATATGTGCTAATCCTCGCGCACCTCCGGAACCCAATACCAGTGCTACGTTCTTACTCACTAAACTCTAAACACTAAACTCTAAACAATCTTCGCCGGAATCAGTTTCTCGCGAATCTTGATATAAATGATATTCTCTTTCTTGGCGAACGGCGTCTGAACATAACCCATTCCGATACCCGTTTTGGTGTTCGGCAGCATGATTCCGGAGGTCACATGACCGATGTTTTTGCCGGTTTCATCGCATATTTCGTAGCCGTTGCGTGGGATTGCACGCTCCTGACATTCGAAATGAACGAGTTTGCGTTTCACGCCTTCTGCTTTCTGGGCTTTCAGAAAATCGCGGTCGATGAAATCCTTGGCGTCCAGTTTGGTAATCCATCCGAGTCCTGCCTCCAGTGGCGAAGTGGTGTCGTCGATATCGTGACCGTAGAGACAATACCATTTCTCCAGACGCAGACTGTCGCGTGCTCCTAATCCGATCGGAGCCAGACCGAACGGTTTGCCCACTTCGAAGAGTGCGTCCCAGATCTGTTTGCCTTTTTCGGCAGGGAAATAGAGCTCGAATCCACCTGCTCCCGTGTAGCCTGTATTGGACAGAATCACACCCGGCACGCCTGCAAAACTCCACTCGCGGAAAGCATAATAATCAATGGACTTCAGGTCTGCGTCGGTCAGCAGTTGCAGCAACTCGGTCGCTTTCGGTCCTTGTACTGCCAACTGACCGTAACGCTCACTCGCGTTCTCCAGTTTCAGATCCGCGTCGGCGAATTTCTCATCTCTCACCTTATTCACCCACTCCCAGTCTTTGTCGATATTACCGGCATTGACTACCATCAGATATTTGGTGGTGGAGTATTTGTAAATGATCAGGTCGTCCACGATTCCGCCTTTGCCGTTCGGCATGCAGGTGTACTGCGCTTTGCCAGCTGCAATAACAGAAAGGTCGTTGGTCGTGATATACTGCAGAAAATCCAGTGCTTTCTCGCCTTTCACCCAGAACTCACCCATGTGGCTCACGTCGAACACACCCACGCCCTCACGAACGATCATGTGCTCTTGGTTGATACCTGTCGGGTACTGGATCGGCATGTTGAAGCCTGCAAACTCAGCCATCTTTGCGCCCAGCGCAATGTGAATGTCTGTAAACGGTGTTGTTTTTAACATAGTATTGTTGATTTTAAATCTTCAAATTCTCAAATCTTCAAATTCTCAAATTGCTTTCTGCACGATTTGCAGAATGACTGCACACGCTTTTTCCATCGATGGAATCGGCAGATATTCGTATCGGCTGTGGAAATTCTCTCCTCCGGCGAAGATGTTCGGGCAGGGCAGTCCTTCGAACGAAAGTCTCGCTCCGTCTGTGCCGCCGCGGATGGGTTTGACCACGGGAGTTACACCCACTGCTTCCATCGCTTCTTTTGCCAGATCAATAATATGCATGACAGGTTCGATCTTCTCGCGCATGTTATAATATTGATCGCGTATCTCGATCTCCGCTGTTCCCTCGCCGTACTCGGTATTGATCTTGCGTACCAGGTGCTCCAACTCACGCTTGCGGTATTCGAACTGCGTGCGGTCGTGGTCGCGGATGATATAATTCAGCGTCGTTTCTTCCACGGTTCCGCTCATGCCGATCAGGTGATAGAATCCTTCGTACCCTTGGGTGTGCTCCGGCGTCTGGAAACGCGGTAACATCACCGCAATCTGGTAAGCAATACGCATTGAGTTGCGCATCTTGTGATAAGCCGTTCCCGGATGGACGTTCAGACCGTGCACACGGATCTTGCATGCCGCGGCATTGAAGTTCTCGTATTCCAACTCACCTATTGCGCCGCCGTCCATCGTATAAGCGAACTCCGCTCCGAATTTCTTCACGTCAAAATGATCCGCTCCGCAGCCGATCTCTTCGTCCGGCGTAAAACCGATTCGGATCTTGCCGTGCTGAATCTCCGGATGTTGGATCAGGTACTCCATGGCGGTCACAATCTCTGCTATACCGGCTTTGTCGTCTGCGCCCAAAAGGGTCTTATTGTCCGTCACAATCACGTCCTGCCCTGCATAGCGAGGGTCGATGAAATCGCGCTCTTCGGCTTTGACGATACTCGGTTTGATATTCCGTCCGCTTGCGTCGGGAGACGTGTCCATGTGCGCGATGAAACCGATCACAGGGATCTGACGGCTGACTTCTGAAGGCTGATTGCTCTCCAGCGTAGCCATAATATATCCGTTGGAATCGAGAGAAACCTCGGTCAGACCGATACTTTTCAACTCCTCTGCCAAATACCGGGCAAACTCCATCTGCCCGGGGGTAGAAGGAGTCATGCCGGTGTTCTCATCGCTCGTCGTGCAGAACGATACGTATTTCAGAAAACGATCTACGATATTCATTTTTGAGGGGAGGTTGGGTGGGGTTATTTACTTACCGCTGAAAGCGCCAAGCAGGGTGCTCAGAGCGCCTGCGTATTGAGCGGCGGTGTTGGCATAGGATGCAGCTTGGCTGGCGGTGCTTTGTGCTTGTGTAGTAGCGCTCTGTACGGTCTCGTTGTTCTTTACCATATCGACAAGGCTGTTGGTAACGGTCTCAACATTGTTCTGCGTCACCAGACCCAGCGACGAAGCGATCATGCCTTTGCCGAACTCTTTGAGGTACGTCTTGTCCTTGTAGTTGTCCTTCAGACCCTCGCATTGGGCAATAAGAGTTACGGTATTAAGCACGTTCTGCATGTTCTTGTAGTCGTACTTGTTGCCGTCGGCTTTGTACTGGTTGTACAATGCCAGAAGTGCATTTCCTGCTCCTTGACCTGCGCTCACAGCGGCATTGCTGCTTTGAGCGGTTGTGGTTGTAGTGGCTGCAGGGGTAGCGGTCGTGTTGTTACTCGAAGTGCTGTTCTTCATAAATCCGCAGCTGCTCATCAGCATTACTGCGGCTACCATAATAATTACTTTCTTCATATTATATAATTTTTAAGTTTAATTCTCAATTCTCAATTTACAAAACGATATTCATCCCTTGAAGGTCGTTTTGTATGAACGCCAGTATGTTGTCGGTGACGTTTTCGCACATGGCGATCCTTCCTTCCCATGTCCCGGTTCCTGTGTGCGGCGAGAGTACGACGTTCGGCAGCGTCAAAAGTTCCGATGAAATCGCAGGTTCATGCTCATACACATCCATCGCTGCTCCGGCGATAATTCCGCTTTTGAGTGCTTCTACCAGCGCTCCCTCGTGTACGTGCGCGCCGCGCGCAGTATTTATAAGGTATGCGCTCCGTTTCATCATTCCCAACTCCGGCTTACCGATCAGATGGTGTACCTCCGGCGTGTATGGCAGGTTCAGCGAAACGAAGTCACTATCCTGCAGCAAGGTTTGAAAATCAACATACGTCGCCTCGTATTTTTGTTCGATTTCAACGGGCAATTTATGTCGGTTGAAATATAGAATCCGCATTCCGGACGCTAGCGCGCGTCTCGCCAAGGCTTGTCCGATCCGACCCATACCGATGATTCCCAGCGTCTTGCCGTACAGCGAATGACTCAGATTCCGCATAACCCCGAATCCCTCAAAATGGCTGACTTCTGACGGCTGACTTCTGACGGCTCTGTCAAACTCACTCACCCGCCGCGCCACGTCTATCATCAGCGCAAAAGCCAGTTCTGCTGTAGGTTCGATCACCGGCTGCGGTGTGTTCGTCACGCGGATTCCGCGTTCGCGGCAAGCGTCCAAATCAATATTATTGTATCCCGCTCCGAAATTGGCAATCAGTCGCAGATGAGGCATCGCTTCAATCATCTCCCGCGGCACATGGTAGTCAAACGTGCTCACCAGAATCTCCGCTTCTTTCCATTCCTCCCTCATATCTTCCACCAACACCCACTCACCAAAGCCTCGCTCTGCGAGGCGTCGGAACCCTTCTTTCGGTAATTCGGTGGTAAAAGCGATCTTCATTTTTGGACATTTGTTCAAATCCGCTGCAAATTTACTGCTTTTTTTCGATATGTGCAAATAAAAAACGTCCACACGGGCGTTTTTTTCAGTTTAGTGCAACTTCGCAACAAAATTAAGCCCACCAATTATTAAGATTCGGGCAGACACGACAGGCTTACTACCGGCGTACGAGAGACATACGAGACACCTACGAGACGATAGACCACCCGAAATAGCTCTTTTTCGTCCCTCAAAAGTTTCCTATTTTTAAGATTAAGAAAAAAATTGACATGGCAGAAATGGCAGAAGTGGCAAAAAAATGACATGACCGAATTGACCGGATTGACCGTTTCGCCCCAAACGGTCAAAAAGGTCAAAACGGTCAGAACAAAAAATTATATACCGGCTTCAAGGGATTTAGGATGAGTGTAAACTATTCTTACCTTATTGTATCTCGTTGCTCTTTGTGAAGGCGTTTGCGTTCCGCGCGGTTGCGCTTCATCTGTTGGTAATAGACAAAGCCTCTCATCGTCTCATGCCCTCCGAATCCTTCTTGGAAGGTAATATCAGAAATGCGGTCCAGTTCCGCCTCTTCCTCCCTGCGGAGTTTTATTTCCCGACACCAGAAACGAATGTCAGAGATTAGTCGTTTAGTGTATTTGAACATAGGATTATTTGAATTGATTGATGATTTGTACTACATATTCTAATTGTTCATGTTTTAGACAAGGACTCATAGGAATAGAAAGTTCTTCGTCCGCCAAGCGCTCCGTAACAGGTAATGACAATTGAGGTAAATTCCATGACTCCGAAGCATAACATTCTTGCTTATGCGGAGCAATCGGGTAATGGATTACTGTTCCTATGCCATTTTGTTCTAAATAATCATGCAACGCGTCTCGTTTCCCATCTGTAACCAAAATCGGAAACAGATGGTACACATTCTGCTCATGTGGCAATAGTTTGGGTAGAGTAATTAGCGGATTAGAAATGTGATTGTAGTAATAATCTGCCGCTTGTTGACGCAAAGCAATATCTTCATCTAAATGACGCAGTTTGACGTCCAGTATAGCTGCTTGTATCTCATCCAAGCGGCTATTTCTGCCAGTGTATTTGAATACATATTTTCGCTGGCTACCATAGTTCGCCAATGCACGTATTGCGTCTGCGAGTTCTTTGTTATTTGTCGTCACAGCTCCTGCGTCCCCCAACGCACCGAGGTTTTTCCCGGGATAGAACGAGTGCCCTGCTGCGTCACCGATAGAACCTGTACGTTTTCCATTCCAGATGCATCCATGAGCTTGTGCATTATCCTCAACTAAGCGCAAGTTATATTTTTCGCAAAGTTCTGCTATTTTCTCCGTCATGGCACACCGACCATACAAATGCACAATAAGGATAGATTTTGTGCGAGAAGTAACGGCTGCTTCGATTTTGGTATCATCTATCTCTAATGTGTCCGGATTAGGTTCTACAAGCACAGGCTTTAATCCATTTTCAGTAATAGCAAGAATAGAAGCTATATAGGTGTTGGCAGGGACGATTACTTCGTCTCCCAACTGCATGATTCCTAATTCTATGTATGCTCTGTAAATCCAAATGAGTGCGTCTAAGCCATTCGCGCAGCCAATGCAGTACTTCGTGCCAATATAATCGGCATAGTGTTGTTCAAAGAATTCATTCTCTTTGCCTTGCAGATACCAGCCGCTATCAATCACACGAAGTGCAGCTTCATGAATCTCATCTGCGTATTTGGCAGTAATGTCTTTAAGTGACAAAAAAGGAACGTTCATAGTCTTCTACGTTTTGATTGAATCCAACGAAATAATTTGAATGTTATATAATTTGATGCCATACGCTTTGCCCAACAATTTGTTTTGTCTTTCTTTGCGAACTCATGCGCGGATTTGTAGTCATTGTTGCGATAAGCTGCATGCAAAGCATTATGGTAACCTATATAATCGAAGTAAGGTCCATCTTGAAATGGTCCCCATTCCGGAAATAATGTATATAAATACTCCGTCATTTCTTTATCTTGTTGCGCCCTCTTGATTATCTTTTCATAATCGGATGTTCGTGTGATGGATTCTTGACCGATCCTATACGTGGCAGTCGATATAGGTATATACAAAATGTCGCCATACGCAGCAAGAACAAGCAAGATTGGCCAATCTTCGCGAGGGAAACGTCTGCGTGCGAATTCTTCAGCAGGAATATGTTCTTCAAATGTTGAACGACAAATGCACATGGTGACTGCCGAAATATGTTCACCTCCGGAAAGAATAGCCTTTTGTATTTTTCCTTCAGGAGGGATTACTCCATTTGTTTGCTTTACTGATTTTTTAAGAACACCCCTATTTTCGTAGTATTCATCCTCGTCTGTGTGACAACAAACGCACTCTGGATGTGCTTCCATAAAATCTACCTGCAACTGAATCTTATTGGGATTATGCCACCAATCATCCCCCGCACAAGTCATGATATATTTACCGGTACCGGCTTGAACACATCGTATCCAATTGGCAGTTACACCAAGATTCTCTTTTAAAGGCAACAAACGCACATTATCATATCGATCGGCGTACTCTTGACAGATTAAACGGGTTGTATCAGTTCCATGATCCTCTCCAATAATCACCTCAAACGGATATTCTGTCTGCTGTGCAAGCACGGAATCAAGCGTCTGCCTGATCCATTTCTCTTGATTATAAGTAACGATGCAAACCGTTACCATTATGTTATTTATATTGCTCATATCTCAATTTTTCGAATAAAACGTGCTGGATTTCCATACCACAACTCTCCCGCAGGCACATCATGTGTCACAACACTACCAACTCCAATCATAGCCTTTTCGCCAATAGTAACGCCGCCTAAAACAACTGCCCCTGCTCCTATACTTGCACCTTTCCTGATGGTAATAGGGAGCAAATTAAATGGCTGTTTAGAACGTGGATACTTGTCATTCGTAAATGTCACATTTGCGCCTATACAGACATTATCTTCTATACGCATTCCATCCCAAAGGTAAACACCACACTTTAACGTAACATTGTTTCCTATAACTACGTTATTTTCTATCAAGCAATGACTACAGATATTGCAGTTTTCGCCGATCTTTGCATCCGGCATTATGACACAAAACTGCCATACTCTCGTGGAGTCTGGTATAGGGGCTTGACAATCTGCTAATTTATGTATCATAAATCCATTTACAATTTAATCATTTACCATTTTTATATGCGAGGAACTCTCCGTAATCACGGATATAGTCTGAAGCTTCATATTTCTCACTTGCCAAGCACATTAGCACAGCTCCACCGGAGAAATTCTCCAAGTCACGCCAGAGACCGGAAGGAATCAGCAATCCTTTCCAAGGTTTGTCTAAGTGAAACGACTTCTTTGATTTACCATCATCCATAATCACATCTACAGAACCGCTTGTTGCTATCAGTAATTGCTGTAGTTGTTTATGCGCATGCGCTCCACGGGCGACTTCCGGAACCATATAAAGATAATAGATACGCCTTATTTCAAAAGGGATATCCAGACCTCCTTCAATTACTGACAAGTAGCCTCGATTATCCGTGTACTTGCGGATGTCAATAATCTTACAATTTTCAACTGTTGTTTGCTTCATATTCCTATTTGTTTTCTACAATCAAACTCTGTATTGTTTATAAACGCGAATAGCCAATCTCAGTCCAATAGGGGTATTCATCATAACTGATAATTTTACTGATTATTATACATATTTATAGCTTTCTCAAATTCTATCAAATTGATATGAAAATCTCCTTGATAACCTTTTGATTTTGTGTCATTATATAGCTCAATAACTTCTCCATCCTTCATTAATATCAAAGAAGAGAAAAGACTTGTAGCCAATTGGCTTCCGCATAATATAATTAACTTGCATCTTGGTTGACAATAAATCAAATTACAAAGTGCTGCTCCGCCGGCAGCAATTATTACTTTGGCTCTATGGTAGATGTTTATTTGTTCATCTATAGGTAATTCTTCCGGGTAAATTGACACAAAACCAAAATTTTGAGCGAGAGTTAATAGTTCTTGCTCGTTATATTTGCGACGCTTACTTGCTCTACCTCTACATATAAATATTTTCTCCGGAGTTACCTTATTTGAAGCATGAACTATAAATCTTTCTGCCATGTCGTGTATGCTATTTGGCGAATAAGCACATTGAACTATGGAAGAGGACAAATTTCTCTTTTTCCAGTTAGGAATACATACATTTGGTGAAGATATTGTATAAAGTTCATTTACACAATATGCGATGTCGTAGTCCATATATATTAATTCTCGCCCTTCAGCATTACACCATGTAACTAATTGACGCATACTCTCTATATCTGCTGCTGCTCGGTCAAGAAGAATTGGAACTGATTTATCAATCTTGGACGTTTCAAATAGTTTAGGTAGAATTTGAAATACAAAATGATAATAGTTGAATCCAAACATACCACCAATTTTAATTGCCGATCTGAGTTGTTTTATTTGATAACATTTCCTAAGTTTGCACCAATGCTTTGTATCTTTTAATAGTATTTCATCCGAAAAATCAACTTTCGAATGCATGAAGTCTAATTCCTTGAGATCATAAATACATCTACCATCATCAAGTAAGACTATATCAGAATACACAAAACAAGTTGCTTGATATATACGTGCTAATTTGACTATTACTTGTCCGCCATCTACTAAAATAACACCATTGTTATTTATAGCATACTTGGTGGACTCTGTACGTATTGATAGTATTTCGGCTTTATCAGGACATTCAAACACGTATGATTGCAATGAGGTATAATAATGCCTCTTCGCAAGCATAGTTTGCCAAGCATGGATAATTCGACGCTTATTCCTTTGTAGAAATCTTTGTCCTTTACTTATAATATCTGACATAAAAACAAACTATAGTTTATCAATTTTATTGATATATATGAACGCTTTCTTCGGCAACCTTCAAATCTGCTTCATCGTCAATCTCATACCATACTAAATCATCCACTTTGAGAATATATATTGGGCATGTGGTATTTGAAATCTTTTGGAAGAATGGCTCATAACTGCTCTTTTCATTCTGCGCGAGATTATCTTCAAACTCACGACATACTTCTCGGAAAAATTTATTGCTCAGTTTATGAATCCCGATAAGTTCACCGCAAGCATTCAGTTCTTGATAGTCCTTCGACCATTTAACAAAACGGTGATTCTTGTCTTCCTCAACGAAGTATGAATCTTGGAATTTCTTCACTGGTGTTGTCAATATCGCAGAGGGATATTTACATTCAATAAGTTCGGTAATGGCTTTCGGCTCATAGATCAAATCTGAATCAAGCATCAAAAAATCTTCTTCTCCAATCAGGTGTCGGCAGTTCCAAAGTGTATAAAGACAATTGGTTTCGGCATATCGCGGACTATGACAACAAATCACTTCCGGATATTCTTCACACAATGCTTCATAGGCTTCTTTGTGATAGCCTGTGCCGATGATGATGCGTTCTATACCACAAGAAATAAGCGTTTCGATGGATTGAATAACCATCGGTTTGCCTTTGACCTCCACGAAGCCTTTAGGAATAAATTCTGTGTATTTGCCGAACCGCGTGCCCATTCCGGCTGCCATAATTACTGCTGTACGTATCATTTTCTTATTTTGAATATAATGAATTTATTACGGATAATACTTGCCTCATTTGCTCCGTCGTGCCTACCGTTATACGGAAACAATTATACACCATCGGGGCTTGTGTCGTATCACGAGCAAAGATATTATGGTCTGCCAAGTAATTCAGCAACTCAATTTTGTCATCGTGAGATTTAAACTCAAGCAGCACAAAATTTCCATAACTCGGATGAACGGTATAATAATCTGCATATTGTTGGGATGCCGCCGTAAAATACTCTTTGCCGCGTTGCACGTCCTCTACATACCGCCACATATAATCCACATCGGACAAAGCTGCGCAAGCCGCTTCCTGTGCCAATGTACTCAGGTTCTTGGGATTGCGGATTTTATTGATAAACTGGATGTTATCTTTTGATGCAATCAAATACCCCAAACGGAAGTTGGCAAGAGCAAAGGCTTTGGACATTGTGCGCGAAATTAGCAGGTTGTCATAATGAAGCACTAAGTCTTTCACCGTTATTCCGGAGAACTCATAATATGCCTCATCCACGAGAAACAAGGTATCCGGATACTCCTCTAACAAATGCTCTATGTACTCTTTGGAATGTACATTACCCGTGGGGTTATTCGGATTGCAGATATACACCACAGCCGGTTCACGTGAGATAATATCATTCTCAAATTGCTCAGCGTCAAACGTGAAGTCTTCCTTGAAATAAGAAAAATGGACATCGGCTCCGTTAGCTTGGCAGGTCAAGCGGAAATTATCATACGATGGAGCTAAAATCATCACCGGATCACCCACACTAATGAATGCTTTGCAGATATACTCATGCAACACATCCGAACTGCCAAAGTACTGCACGTTCTCTTTGGGGAGTCCCACATATTGGGCGAGCAACTGCATCAGTTCTTCGTTATAAGTCGCCGGGTACAAATTAAAGAACGAAGGTTGTTGCAATACCTCCATGACACGTTCAACCACTTTCGGTGAAGGTGGAATGGTTGCCTCATTCCAATCCAATTTGAGAATGTTAGCTCGTTCTTCCGGTTCTACCGCCCAAATCTTATGCGAAGCCAACTTATAAGGCTTCAGATTCCGCAGATATTTGTTTGGGAATTTCATATATTCAGCTTGTTTTTAATAACATATAACATATTTTCAGATGAAGTTAATCCATTAGGAGGCAAAAGATTTTCATTATAGAAAGTTGTTCTTCTATCTTTTTTAACATCATTGGTCTCATTAATTATATTATGGATAAAATTGACTATATCTTTCTCACTAAAACCAATTTCGTGACACTCTAGAGCTTCAATACCAGTAGTGCCGATATTGACGTTGTAATTGCTGCTATTTGCGAGATACATCACGGGCTTATTAGTATATAAATATTCCACTATAAATGAGCCACAATCATGTATCAACGCATCGGAAGAATTAAATAGATCAATATATTCTCCCTCAACAAGATTAGTGTTTTTTCCTTTCCTCCATAATTCAAAATATGCATCTGTGCGTTCTTTCCCCCATTCATGATGCTTTTCTAACTTAGCTCTCAGTAAGGGATGCGGTTTTAATACAAACTGTACCTCATCTTGATATATTTCAGTTATGTTCCACATCAGATTGGCGTATCTTAAAAATGTAGAACATTGTATTATCTGGTCATCATCTGGAAAGATATGATGATAAGGAGCCCATATTATCCTCTTGAATTTTTTTTCTTGGTTTTTCCAATCTTTTCCATAGCAAGACCCATTCTTGAAAGCTTCAAACATAGGATAACCAACAACCACACAATTTGTTTTATAAATAGCACGTTGATATTCAGCAGTGGATGCCATGAAGTTTATCCATAATGCGCTCTCGAAAGCCTTCAATTTATCATGATAACCGCTTATGCCAGTAGGGTAATAATAACTTATGTAACATGGCAATGTGTACTTTTGCCTATCTATGAAATATTGAGGAAGGAAGATACCTTTGTATGGGTTTGTATACATTAATATATCAGGATGCAACTCTTCTAAATTTATAAAGATATTTCTTTTTTTATCAAATGAAGAGATTACGTTATAACCTCTGCACTTAAAAAAATCTAGTGTTTTATCCATTTGATCTCTCATAAATGCATCATCAAAGTTCACTTGAGGACAGACCAATACTATAGGCTTGAATGCTGAGTCGGCAAGCATTAATTTATATAGGTACTCATATTTCCATGTGGATCCACTTATCGCCATAAAGATCACATTAATAGGAGTCTTCTTTTTGCGTAGCCTATTTACAATTTCTGTGTGTCTTTTCTTGCGGATGAAAGTGCAGATTTTGAATTTCTTATCCCTGTATATCCGCACTACTATATTAGGTAAACAAGCCTCTATTGCATGTACTATTTTTGATTTATCTACTCTCATACAATAAGTTTCAACGAATTCTCTAAATAATGCAGTGAACTATCTCTTAATGGATTGATTCTGTTTGTCTGTAACAGAGTTTGTAATGCCTTTATTTTATTGCCTGCTTGTTCTCGGGTAAATACAGTATAAGGTCGCTTAAATTGATACGAAAAAATAAGTCCATGATACGAATTTGTTACCACATGTTTTGCATTTTTTACTAACGACAAAAACTCCTCCACTCCGGCACTATATTGCATGATATGGTTCGGATTATATGATGGACGCAAACTTATATTTACCACCTTACAATTTAATTCTTTTGATAATTCGTCTGCGTACTGGAACATTTGAGGATTGAATCGTCTCGAATATAGCAATATGTATTCCTCGTCTATTAGCCTCTCTGCTATTATTTGAGAATAGTCCTCACCTTTTAAAAGAAGAGTGGGATCTATATTGTGTACGCAGGGGATTTCTAATTTAGATCGGAGATATGCAATTTCATTATTTTCACGCAGCCCAACAGCTTTAAAGTTTTTCAATTTCGCGAGCAAAATAGGATATGTATTTTCATCAAATCTCGAATCTCCAAAACTTGCACCATAAGATATTGAATGACTTCGCATACAGTCAAAATTGGCAAAATATGCATCATCAAATCCTTTAAACTCATCTATACAGAAAATAGTATCACTTCCACAAACGAAAGCATCAATCATTTCTTGATCTTTTATCGTAGCATAGTTAGTTGCAGTATAAGATTGTTTAGTAAGTTGAAAATTCTCTTTATAAAAATTTTCAAACTTATGATAGTTCTCTCTGATGGCAGGTAAGCTAAACTCGCATTCTTTAAGAGACTCAATATCTTTATCCCACATATTTTTCATAGGATTCAATGGATCATATTTTTCATGAGAAGGAGGACAGTAATCTATAAGGACGGATTTATATCTTCCATCTCCTAAGAGGTCTATTACGTGCGTTAAAGCCCATGATTGTAATGCAGAACCATAGTTTGTGAAATTACAATGGATATTACAACTTAAAAGCCCAATTTTTTTCATTTTCTACTTAAGTTTATTATTTTTTTTAGTTTTCTCATAACTCTTGTATAGATACTATCTTTGTGTATCATGTAAGTTACAGATAACCATGGCATATACCGTAATCTTTTAAAGAAAATGCTACGCCTCGCTGGTATTGATTTTTCCTCAAATAGGTTTTGCGTTGATGCTCGTAAAAGTTCTTCTCTTGCTATGGGGTACATTACTTTTAACGGAATTTGTAAGAGCCTTTCTGTGCCTTTCGCACTATGTATTAAAATTAGCGATATCCCCTTATCATCGTCCAATTCCGGATATAAATTATCTATGCCCCAAAAATCTCCCAAGGTTATATCGGATATACGATGATATGTTCGAGTTGAACAAGCGTAACAACTCTTACGCAATAATATATTCTTTAGTAATCCTTGTATCATAGGATTTGTATTATATCGCTCGCGCCGCGTAGTAGTAGTAGTAGTAGTAGTAGTAGTGACGAATTGGTATTCTTTCCAACCATCACTTTTGTCCCTAAAGCTGAAGCTTAACAAACTTTCTCCTTTTGTAGTCTCTTTCAGATATTTTCTCCACACTCCAGGACTTGGCACCCCATGACATATAAAATCAACAGCCAAAAGATTATCATAGTCTTTCTTCAAATACGCTTTCAATCCGCCTATCTGACATGGCGTACCGACAAAAAGCACTTGGCGACCTTGATCAAGGAATTGCTTGGCTTGTTTGAAAGTATCTCCAATCCGGCTCTGTACATACTTGCTGCGCATGAAAGGTTCAATACCTTCTATCGTTTCCGTATAGTCATGCACTACTTCCCATTGATCATTAAATCGTGCTCCAAACACAACTCCGCCTTGTTCAATCGTCCATTTTGCTAAAGCATGGAACATTCCCCCAGAACTGCTCCGCATTCGCACGTCCTCATCCTTGTTAATAGCGGCATAGGCTTGCGTTTCAAAATCGGTTGGAATCTTAATGGGATTTAGTATCGGACATGTTTTCTCGCATTTATGGCAACCAATACAAGTTTTTGTATCTATATGCGGTTGCAAGAATCCCTCTCTATCTTCTTTCATAGAGATACTCCCAGTCGGACAAACCGACACACACGCTGCACAACCGGTACAGGTATCGGTGGGCGCAAGTTGTATTTTATTTTTTTCTTTCATTTACCCTTCTTGTCTCGTGACCATCTCACGATCATCGTGCACGTCTCTGATGGGTGTTTGATGTTTTGCTGAATAAGTTCCAGCGGACTATGGTATTGTTCTGATTCGTTCTTTCTTAAGTCGTTCTCGGGACATGATCCCGTGATGGTCCTGTTCTTATCCGTATATCCATACGGAACGATTATTACTTATCCGTATATCCATACGGAACGATTATTACTTATCCGTATATCCATACGGAACGATTATTACTTATCCGTATATTACCAACAAATAAAGACAATTATACAAAAAATCCCATCTTAACAGCTCTCCGGCGTTTGCCAGATCATTGTTAAGATGGGAATATATAACTGCTTAAACGTATAGTCAATAGAGGCAGGTGATTCCAAACATCAAAAAACGCGGATCTCTTCTTTTGCTTATCCGCCAATTGAGGTCCTAGGAAAACCCGATAATTCGAATAAGCAATGCAGAAACCCACGCCGTGTATATAAGCACACGTGCGTACCGATAGATTAAGGTACGCACGGGCGTAACGATATACACCCATGGGCATCTACCACTACTTGTTTTGAAATTATCGACTTTTTGAAATTTCCTAGGTTTCAATTGGTCAAAAACAAGCGTTAGTAAACGCCATTAAATATGTCTGTTCCCTCACTCCGAAATATCATGCAGACATCCCAGCGTGAGTTTGCGGGTGCAAAGGTAGTAATAATTTTTGAAATACACAAAAAAAATCTGCATTTTTTGTGCAGATTTTATTTATAAATGGGACATTAACGCTTTTTCTTGTCTCGGTCATCCCTCGGTTGTGAGTCGGTTGTCATTCTTTTCCGCTATTAACGGATAGGTTGCAAATAGTTCTAATCCGCTTGCTGTTTCTGCAATTAAGTCTTTTCGGGCAAAATTCTTTGAGGTATTATCCATCAACACTTCGCCGAGACCTTGCATAAGTGTTCTGGAACTATAACCACGCACTTTTTCTGCACAATCATGCGCATATTCATTGACTGATTTATTGGTTCGAATGCGCACTATTTCCTCATTGATCTCTGTATGATTTTGCAGGAAGAACCACACATCATATATATCGCGCGGCGTGATACGTTCGCCCAATGCACAAAGTTTATGCGCAAACATATCCGGCATAGTCATAATGCGTATATCGGTGCCCAGCAATGACCGAATCTCATAATGGTTGGGATATTCGCGATTACTTACTTCCACCTTCAGCATTCGTTCTCCTTTACCATAGTTGAGCACCAATATAGGTCCGTAGAACTTCATCGCTTCGTCATCAATAGACCCGAATCGGAGCAACAATGTTCTTAGTTCCTGATATACGTATTCCGTCTGGCTGGAATCCAACAGATTGAAATCCAAATCTGTTGAGAACCGCGTTAATCCATGAAAAAGCATCAATGATGTGCCCCCTTTGAACGCCAGAAACCGGCTTAACTGAGGATGGCGGAAGATCGCAAGCAACACTTGCACCAGATAATATCGATGTTTATTGATGTCCATTGAGTAGCGCCTCCACACGCTTAACTAATATCGGGGAATCATATACAGGCAATAACTGACGGATAAGTTCATGATCAAGCGGATGTAAATTATCAAAATAGCACTGTCCTGCACTCAAATACATCATATCCAGAAAAGCACGTTCCGGAGTAGCAATAGCAATATTACCACGCTGCTCGATACCTAACATATTCGTCCATATCATTTTGTTCATCTGGCGGAATACATAGGCATGACCATCTACCTCTATCGTGCGTGATTGGTAACTGATGCAGGTAATGTCCGAACTATATTGAAAGGTCACACCTGCGCGAGCTAGCACGTATTCCAAAGAAATATATGAGGGTTTAAGCAAGGAGCAAGCCATCTCCTGCTCGTCGTATTTGGGTTTTGTGTATATTCCTCTGCGAGGATTGCGCAGTGCTCCGGTACGTGCATAGTATTGTAATGACCGACGGAGAGATTGTATATCTCTATCCTTACAAACCATTGCCAACCATTGAGGTGTAAAAACACTTCTCGGGCTTGATAATATTGTACTCAAAACGTCCATAAACAAGCTGTATGTATAAATTATTTGTACTTTCAGCGTGCAAAGGTAGTAATAATTTTTGAAATACACAAAAAAAATCTTTATTTTCTTGCGTATGTGCAATTTTTGTTGTACTTTTGTAGCCCAAATGGAGCAAATGATAGATATACGGCGACCGATTATGCTATGCAAAGCGTCGGCGGGGACGGGAAAGACCTACACGCTGGCGGCATATTTTATCGGTCTGTTGCTTTCGGGCGAGGACTATCGCTCGATTCTTGCCATTACGTTCACCAACAAGGCCACGGCGGAGATGAGCGAGCGTATTTTGACGTATTTATACGCCCTTTCGCTCGGAGAGGAGAGTGATTTCCTGAATCGCGCCCGTATGTTTATGATCCGCGACCAACACCTCTCGGACGAGCAGTTGAGGGAGCGGGCAGGGAAGTGTTTCCGCACAATGCTGGCGGACTTTGACAATCTCCATGTCATGACGATTGACTCGTTCTTGCAGACCCTCCTGAGCGGATTAGCCGGTGTGCTGCGCATGAGTGCGGGCTTGAACACCGAGTTGGATATAGATCATGTGATCCGCACGGCGGTAGATCAGCTGCTGACGACCGAGATGAGTGCGGCGGACCGGACAATATTGGAGGATTACATGCGTCTGAAGCTGGATCAGGAGAGCCAGTGGGATGTGCGCCAGAGTCTCTGCACTATGGCGAAAGAGATGTACGATGAATCGGTACAAATGCTCGATTCCAACGGACAAATCCTATTTGACGCTGCGGCGATAGCGCGGCGGCGCAAAGCGGTAGAAGAGATGTGGCTGCAGGACGAACGGAAGCGCGAATTGCAGGCAATATTGGACGGCATTCATACCGAATGGCTGGTCTCCATGGGTGCTGTGAGTCCGAAACCGCTGCCGCACGTGAAAGATATAGACCGTGCCTGCGCGCGGCTGCTCCAGACGCTCAAAGCACCGGAGAAGATCTCGCCTAAAGACCGTTTCCGCGGACTGACGGAGACGCAACTGTCGGACGCAAAAGCCGGCAAATGGACTAAACTGCCGGCGCAGGTAGTGGAAGACGCCGTTCGGGCGACCGAGTTGGCGAAAAACCTTGCGCACCGCTATAACACGCTCCAACTGACCATCCGTTTCAGCCGCGATATGGAGCTGATGAGTTCGCTGCAAGCCCTCATCCAGCGCAATCTGGCGGATGCGAACTGCGCCTTGCTGGCGCGGACGGCAGGCACGCTCAGCAAAGCCCTGCGAGAAGGAGACGCGGATTTCATCTTGGAGAAAGCAGGCATCCGCTACCACCACGTGCTGATGGACGAGTTCCAGGACACCAGCCGCCTGCAGTGGAGCGTCATACGCCAGCTGCTGCAGGATCTGCTGGCGAGCGAAGGCAACACCCTCCTCATCGTGGGGGATATAAAACAATCCATCTACCGCTGGCGAAACGGTGACTGGCATATCATGGAGAGCCTGACGGGAGAGCAGGTCAACGAGACCTCTCTGACTCGCAATTTCCGCAGCAGCGAGGAGGTGGTGCGGTTCAACCTCTCCCTCTTCGACCATATCATCCGTTCCGCCAATGACGAGTTGGTGGAGCGCATCTACAGCGAAGGATTTTCTCCGGAGAAACTGGAGCAGTTCTACCAAGGCAAAAAGAAAAAAGGCGGTTACGTCCGTTTCCACGCCGTGCCGAACGGTCAAAAGGAGGATCTGGCGTCGGAAATGTTCGATGAAATGGAGCATTTGTTGCAGTTGGGAGCCAAGCCGGCAGATATGATGATCTTGGTGCGCGAGAAGAAAGACGCGGCGCTCATTACCGACCTGCATACCATGCTGGACGCAGAGGAATATCCTTTGCTCTCCCAAGCAGCTATCGTCTCGGCAGACAGTTTCCTGCTGGAAGCCTCCGAAGCGGTGCAGACCGTGATTGCCGGACTCAAAGTGATTGCCAAGAACGACGAAGTGGCGGCGAAATATATTGCGCTGACCACCCATAAGTCCGATTTCAACGAGCAAATCAAGGAGCATAATCTGACCTCCCGCACGCCGCTGTATGAAGCGGTGTCCGACTTGATCAAGATTCTGCTGGCGGACGAGGACGGACAGTACCACGGTTCCGAAACGGCATACCTCAACTCCTTATTAGATCGCACGCGCGACTACGTGAGCGCGTATGGGAGCGACATCCCGGATTTCCTGACTTATTGGGACGACACGCTGCATGCCAAATCCATCCCTGCCGCGTCCGCCGACGCCATCCGGATTCTGACTGTTCATGCCAGCAAAGGACTGCAGGCGCAGACGCTGTTTATACCTTTCTGCATGTGGACCAAAGAGGCAGGCAAACACCCCTCGAAGATCTGGTGCCGCGTAGCGGAGGAGATCGGGGACACGGATTTTGTGCCCATCCAGGACGGTGCGGAAATGGCGGACTCGGCGTATATAGACGAATACAACGAAGAGCATACCAACATGCGGATCGACAATCTGAATATGCTCTATGTGGCGTTGACCCGAGCGGAGGATAATCTCTATATTTCAACGTCTTACCCCGTCAAACAGGACGGCTCGATGGGAACCTGCAACCATGTGGGGCTGTATATCAAGGATTTCGTCCAAGGCGATGACTACGAAGCCGGAGAGAGGAAAGTTGAAAGTTTAAAGTTGAAAGTTGAAAGTTCAAAGAGGAAAGTTGAAAGTTTAAAACCTTTCTCCTTTGAGGGTGCGCCGGTGGTACAAGCGGAAGTGTGGGCGAACAGCGACCAAGTGCGCTTCGTTCAGTCGCAGGAGGGGGCGCTCTATACCGACATGGGCGACGAGGCATACCGCCGTGTGGCGAGGATGGAGGAAGGCACGCTCTGCCATGAGATCTTCGCCAATATACGCAAAGCGGATGAGTTAGAGGCGGTGCTGGATGAGTTTGAGAGCCGCGGCGAGATCCGCGACCCGCAGCAACGCGAGGTGCTAAAAGACCTGATTTCATCGGCATGGATCGGCAATGCGCAGATGCGCGACTGGTTCACTTCGCCTTGGGTGCTGGAGTTGGAGCACGATGTGCTGATGGACAGAAAGAAGATCCGTCCCGACCGTGTGATGATCAATTCCAAGACCAACGAAGCGATCGTGCTGGACTATAAGTTCGGCGCATGGCATGGCAAGCCCGATCCGCAATACGAGGATCAGGTGCAGCGGTATATGGCGGCGCTGCGGGAGATCGGACACCCTTCCGTCCGCGGCTTCCTATGGTACGCACGCAAAGAGAAGGGCGATAAATTGGTAGAAGTGCATGAGAAATAGTTTTTTACGAAATACAGCAGAGTCTATTGTGCAAACAATAGGCTGGGAGCGGCTCAGTAGCGTCACCTTCGTGCTGCCGTCTCATCGCGCCGGACTGGTGCTGACCGAAGCGTTGCTGGATATCCAAGCGGAGCAGAACGTGAAAGCGCTCTGGTCGCCGAGGGTATTGACACTCAATCAATTACAAGACGCATTGAGTCCCTTGTATGCCGAGGACGAGTTGAAGACGGTCGTGCGGCTCTACCGCCATTACCGGCGGCTGAACGCCGGCGACAAAGACCTCATGCCGATTGAGATGTTCTACGGTTGGGGCAGACAGATGATCTCGGACTTCACTAATATCGACTCCTCCATGCCGGCGGAGCAGGTGCCGAATTTCTTCGATAACACGATCGCGGCGCATGAGTTGAGCCGTTGGAATCTGGACGAAGAGGTTTTGGCGCGCTTGCGGGGACTGATGTCCGGCGGGCTGAAAGAGGACGCGTCGGAAGACTCGATCCGGCGGCAGTATGAGCAACTCTGGCGCCAATTATATGAACTCTACCAAGCCCTGCGGGCGGAGATGGCGGAGGAGCAGAAGGGCTATAACGGTATGCGTTACCGTGCCGCGATAGAGCATTGGGCGGACGAGAGCGTGCAGCAGCAGATCGCAGGCAGGATCTATGTCTTTGTGGGCTTTAACTACCTGTTGCCTGTCGAGCGCGAGCTGATGACGCTCCTGCGCGATGCAGGGCAAGCGCAGTTCTATTGGGACTACATACCGGATTTCCGAACCAACGAGAAAGCTTTCTCGTTCACGCAGCTCAATGCCCGGATCTTAGGAGAGGGGAATGCCCCCTCAATCCCCCTAAAGGGGGAGGAAAGTGATTTTCCTAAGGAAGTGACCGTCATGTCTTGTGCTTCGCGCGAAGCGCAGGCGCAGTTTGTGCACCGCTGGCTGCAAGAGAACTACACGGCGAAGGGACAGAAAGTGGGCGTGGTCATTTGCGACGAGAACATGTTGGAGTCGGTAATCCAGACCCTTCCGGCGATTACCCTTCCGGGCGAAGAGAGCCCCGAACCGATCAATATTACCAAGGGCTTTCCGCTGCGTAATACAGCGGTCTATGCCCGCACGATTGCGTGGCTGTATGATAAATCGCGAGGCAAGGCGGAGCAAGTTCTTTCCCCCGAATTCATCGATGAATTGTTGGCGTCCATTCTCTCCCCCTCCATGGGGGAGCCGGAGGGGGCTTCTTCCATTACGGACGAACTCACTTGGCAGGAACTATTGATCTTGGAGTCCGAATACCAGGTTCGCAAGATCGCTTCGAAGATGCGCCAAGTGATTGCGGAGGGCTTGAGCGATGTGCCGGTGACGCTCAAACTGATCCGGCTGCTCATGCGCCGCGAAATGGAGAGCGTCACCATGCCTTTCCACGGCGAACCGGTGACCGACATACAGATCATGGGTGTGCTGGAGACGCGTCTGCTGGATTTTGACCGGCTGCTGCTGCTTAACGTAGAGGAAGGAGTAATCCCGCAGCGGCAGAATGACCTCAGTTTCATACCGTTCTACCTGCGCAAGGCATACCACATGCAGACTTCGGACGAGAAAGCAACGATCTATGCCTATAATTTCTTCCGCCTGCTGAGCCGGACGGGTCATTCGACGATCCTGTTCACCACGGCAGAGACGGCGGAAGGGGGCAAAGGCATGTCGCGGTTTATCATGCAGATGCTCGTTTCGCCCGAATTCACCGTACAAAAAGCGCAACTGCAAGAGCCGAGTATTCTGGCGCAGTCGCCGTTCGAGGAGATCCATCTGGACGAACCGGCTCCGTTGCGCTCTTCCTTATCGCCCAGCGCGCTCAATACCTTCATCTCCTGCCCGCGCAGTTATTACCTGCAATATATCGAACATCTGCGCCCCGAGGACGAAGAGGACGTACTCTTTGCGCCGAACACGATGGGTTCGTTTGTCCACCATGCCATGGAGTACCTCTATACCCGCTATCTGCATTGCAATAACACAGCGCCGGTGCGCGTTTTGCCCGATGAAATCGAAGCAATCCGTACGGATGAGACCAAGCAGCAAGAGGCGCTGACGGAGGCGTACCGACGGATGAACGAACTCTATGCCGAGACCCATCCGGACGAGCCGGAGCACTATGTGTCCGACCATCATACCGGCGAGAATGTGGTGATTCTCGGCTATGTCCGTAATATCTTGGAGCGCGACCGCGAGGACGCCAAAACGGGTCTGCAGATTTACCTGCTGGAGCAGCGGCGTATGTTCCCGCTCACGATCGAAGGAGTGGGGACGATTCAGATGGGCGGAATCATTGACCGACTGGATATATACGGCGCGGAGGGACATGAGTGCCTGCGCGTGGTGGATTATAAATCAGGTAGTTACGGCGACACGACGCATGCCAAGAAGATGTCTTCTTCGTGGGAAGAGATTATGGAGAGCGAGGACAAAGGCTATGTACGCCAGACGCTCATCTACAGCCATGCCGTCATGACGCAAGACAGGACAGGGCTGCCGATCGAACCGAACCTCTTCTTCTGCCGCCGCAAGCTGACGGAGATAGAGACGACCATCAATGTGGGAGAGGAGACCGTGCGGGATTATCGCGCTATCCAAGAGCCTTTCCTCGATGCCTTGCGGGGCAAGGTGGCGGAGGTGCTGACCGCTACGGAGTTTCCGCCCTGCGAGGAAGACAAATGTCCGTCTTTCTGCCCATTCTTCACCCTCTGCGGACGTAAACCCAAAGAATTTTAATATGCCTATGACGACAAAACATTATAATGTGGCAGACCATCTGTTTGCCATCGAAGCGAAGGAGAATATTTTTCCTCTCCTGTCAAATTATACACCCTTTGAGACCGATCAAATCGGCGCAACTCACGTGTTCATAATTCATGCGGAGGACGCTCCGTTGTATGCCGCCGAAGGGTGGGAGAGTGTCTATACCGACCGTTCGGACGAAGACATGCCGCGGATTGAGATGTACCGCAAAAACGGCGAATGGCTGTTCCTGATCTCGGTGAACCGAGAGACGGAGGTGGTCTGCTCTATCCGTTGCGACCGGGAATGGTCGGACGTGCATGTAGCGATGCAGGAGGGCTACGAACGCTTTGCGATTGACAATACCGCCATGCTCATTTATGCTTTCTGTACTGTATCGAGGAGGACGCTCCTGTTCCATTCGTCGGTCACGGTGCGCGACGGCAAGGGCTATATGTTCCTCGGGCATTCGGGAACGGGCAAGAGCACCCATTCGCGGCAGTGGCTGGAAGCGTTTGAGGAAGCGTGGCTGCTGAATGATGATAACCCTGTTGTGCGGCTTTGGGAGGACGGCAGAGTGGTCGTCTATGGATCGCCTTGGAGCGGTAAGACGCCTTGTTATATAGCCGATTCGGCACCCGTGCAAGCGCTCGTGCAACTCGTCCAAGCGCCGGAGAACAAAATAGAACGCCTGCGTATGACGCAAGCGTATCCGTATATTCTCGCTTCGGTCAGCGGACTGAAGATCCTGCCGGAGTCGATGGACGCGATCTATGAGTCTATTGCTGCGCTGCTGGAGCGCTGTTCGGTGTATCGGCTGGAGTGTCTGCCGAATACGGCAGCCGCACAGTTATGCGCTCAAACGTGTTCACTTTAGACTTGTCGTACGGGCAGGAGACTTTGATATAATTCTCGGTGAAACCGTACATCAGACCGTCTTTTTTATTCCCTTCCCAAAGCACCACAGCTTCATAGCCTTCGTGCTCGCGGTAGAAAGCGTCCGTTTTGCGGGCGCTTATTTCGTGTAACTGCTTACTGCGGCGCTCGCGTTCTTTCTGCGGCACGACCTCCAGATCCATCTCCAACATCCGCGTGTTGGCGCGCTCCGAATAGGTGAATACATGCAGTTGCGAGACAGGCAAAGACTCGATGAAATCGACATATTCTGCCCAGCACTCGGCGGTCTCTCCACGCACACCGACCATGCAGTCCACGCCGATGAAAGCGTGCGGCATGACGGATTTGATATGTGCGACGCGTTCGGCAAACAGTTCGCGCGTGTAACGACGTCCCATGATCTTCAGCACCGTGTTACTGCCGGACTGAAGGGGGATATGGAAATGCGGTGCGAAATGGCGGCTGTGTGCTACAAAATCAATGATTTCATCGGTCAATAAGTTCGGCTCGCAGCTGGAGATGCGTATGCGGTAGTCGCCTTCTTCTCCCCCTTTAGGGGGCTGGGGGGCTTCATCCAACGCCCGCAGCAGATCAATGAACCGTTCGCCGGTGGATCGTCCGAAATCGCCGATGTTAACGCCGGAGAGGATGATCTCTTTCGCACCGCCATCGAGTGCCTGTTGTGCTTCTTGAACGAGCGAAGCGATAGACGGATTACGGCTCTTGCCGCGCGCCAGAGGGATCGTGCAGTACGAGCAGAAATAGTTGCAACCGTCCTGTACCTTCAGGAAACACCTTGTGCGGTCGTCCCGGCTGTAAGCCCCGTGAAAATCCTCCACATCCCGAATAGGGCAAGTAAAGACTTCCCCTTCTCCCCCTTTAGGGGGCTGGGAGGCTTCCAGCCTTTCCACAAACTCCGCCAGATGAAATTTCTCGTTCTGCCCGAGTACATAGTCCACACCCTCGATATGTGCGATTTCATCGGGTTTTAATTGGGCATAGCAGCCTGTCACAATGAGGATAGCGTTGGGGTTTTGCCGCCGGATACGATGGATCATCTGTCGGTCCTTATGGTCGGCAGCGTCAGTCACGGAGCAGGTGTTGATGATACAGATGTCCGCAGGCTCATCTTTCTTTGCCCGCGTGTGTCCGCGTTCGATCAGCGCTTTTCCCAGCGCGCTGGACTCCGCAAAATTCAACTTGCACCCTAATGTGGTAAAAGAGATCTTCATAATTTCGCTGCAAAGGTACTGCTTTTTTTTGACATACGCAAGAAAAAAGCGCCCTTTCGGGCGATTTTTCAAATCCTCTCCCCCTTTAGGGGGTTGGGGGGCTCGGCGGGGGATCCGGCAACAAAGATGCCGGACACAGGACACCGCGGACGGGCTACTTCTTGCTCGCGTCGTAGGTCTCGATGGTCTTGGACTGGATGACGATGGAAGTGATGTTGCCTAATCTTTCCTTTGCAGGCTTCTAATGCGCCACCGCAATTACCGCACACACAATTACATGCCAAGCCACTCTCAACATCTTTGATATTTCGAGTTTCGCCTGTAGTTTTATCCTTGGCATATGTAATTAAGTGCTGCATATTTCTATTATACTATTGGTTTTGTGTATTTGCATTTAGGATAATTGCTACATCCGTAAAATACTCCGTATTTACCTTGACGTTTTACTAACTTTCCTCCGCAACTTGGGCATCTTCCGTTGGAAATGGCTTCTTCTTGTCTTTGTTGGTAGTTGTTCTTGTTTTGTTGCGCGCGAATTGAATGCTGTGCACGCACATTCTCATCTGTAATATTGTTTGCGACAAGGCTTTCATATATCTTTTGAGCTTGTTCTGGACTCATTATAGGCTCTTTATAAGAGCGTATCAGTCTGCGTACTTGTGATGAGTATATGACATGGGTATGCTCGGCTGCAACATGTAATTCCCCATTAGTAGAAAAGGCAATAATAGGTATATACATTACTCTGTCACCAATAATTCGGGAAAGTGCTTTGATGTGAGCTTCATTTTGGAGAATGGGATTATCAAACTCCAAATCATTGCTATGCTCTACACCATAATACCATGCTTTCCAATATCTTTTCCATTTTGGAGCATATTCACTTCCGTATATATGACCTGAGATATTCTTTGTTTCAATAACAAACACACCATATTTACTTACGACTACATGGTCAATTTGCGAGGTATGGCCATTTCCCCTGTCGATCATTAGGTCGTTTATTACGAGATATTCGTCAGGTAACCAACCAAGCCGCCATCTGACAGCTCGTTCCCCTCTGCGTCCTGCTCCGGATTCTCCAGTTACACGCTTTGCAATCAAAACGCCCAACTTTATTAGCGAGAATATGCCTCCACCTCGTCTCACTTATCTGTGCTTTAATATAAATAGTGGCTCACTTGTTGCAGTAGAGGGCATCGCCAAACGCCCAAGAAACACACAAGCAAACCACTAAACTGGTTTCTCTGTGTTTCTTATATTCAAACTGCTTTGAATTTGGCGATTTCTCTACTGCGTGAATATCAACATGTCTGCGCAACGCTTTGCGCTTTTAAAATCGGTTGCAAAGGTACTACTTTTTTTTGAATTACGCAAATTTATTCGTTAATTGGATGAATTTTCTTCTAGTTGTCGGAGAAGGCATGTGCGGATGAAGGCATCGAAGCGGAAATAGGTCTTGTGACGGCCGGTGTCGGGGTCGATGGGCGCTTCGGGTTCGGGCTTTTGAAGTTGGGCTTTGAAGCGGTCCTGCCAGTACTGGAGCGTGGCAAGGTCTTCGGGTGTGGGCATGTAGTCCGAAGGAAGCGCAGGGTTGGTCGATTGGGAGGCTTGCGCTTTGAGGTATTTGGCAGCCATGAGAATACGCTTGGTCTCGGCACACGCGGCTTTGAACCGAAGCTGATGCTCCAGTTCCTTGCCTTTCGCGGGATTCTTCTTCCAATTGCGGGGATAGAGAATCTGGTACGCTTCAGGCTTGGAGGCTCCGATGATTTTGCCGTTTGCGTCACGGTAATACTTGCGGCGGTGGATGGTTCCGTCCTTGGTCAGTGTGCCGCGGATCTCTTGGACGGGGTCTTGATAAATAACTTCTGCCATGTCTTTTTCTCGCTATCGTCAGGCTCGTCTCGGCTTAGTAGCATATTAAAAACCAAATAATATCCTAATAATAACCTAATAAAAGCCTAATATACTATGCTAAAACTGAGTGCAAAGTTACTACATTTTTTTGAAATAATCGTGCCCCTGCGGCTAAGAATTATACAAGTTTTTTATAATATTGTTTGCAAATAGTCCATTTTATGCAAAGATTTTCTGCAACGGTTAGCAGCGTGGGGCATGGATGGAGATGTCCGGATAGGTTGTTCGGGGAATCCATTCGGAATAGATTTGTGCGGCGGTTTTGGAATCATTGCAGGTAACGGAATCATTGCAGGTAATGGAATGCAGGTAATGGTAAATCGTTTCGGTGGTGTCGTTTGGCAGCAAGTTCAGACGGCAGGTAAGAGTATCGCCCAGAAAAGACTCGTTGAGCCAGTAAACGCTCAAACAACGGATGGCGTAAGCGTCCATGAATGCCTGTTCTGCGGATTGCATGGCGATAGCGACATACGTGCGGTTGTTGACATGCCCATTGAAATCAAGATTAATCGGGTTGACACGGTGCTCAACCTGCTGAAGAAGCATGCCTTCGGTGTCAAACCGGCGTTTCTTATGGCTCTCGGAAGTTCTTTCGGGCACGATAGGAATCCTGTCAACGAAAGGAGTAAACGGCACAAGCCGGTGTGTGTCTATATCCAGATGTGACCAGCAGCCGTAGCCGTGTGCCACTTCAACGCCATCCGACCTGCGGATACGGAACTCGGTGTACAGCCTTAGTGCGGTCAGTTCGCTATTCCAGATGGTCACTTCGATGTCGTCGGACCATAGTGCGGTCTGCTGTTCGAACCACGCGTTAAACTCGGTAATGATCCAGATGCGGTTGATAGGAGCCACATCAAACGGCGCGAGGTGCAAACAAGCCATGAACCGCGTTGAACAATCCTGAAAATAAAGCAGCACGGCACTCGGCGTCATGCGGTAGCGCGTGTCCATATCTGCCGCCGTGATCGAATAATGATGTACGTATTGGTTGTTAGGAGTAATCATATCAGTGTTCGGAATCGCCCCATGAGAGGAGTTGCTATTTTATTGATAGAGATAGCGCTTGATAGAGCGCTTTGGCGTTTTCTCGAACTCCTTGAGCATAAATTCAAAGTTAGCAATGCGGCTATAAGAGGGTAATTGCCGATTGACATCCTCCACTGCCTGCAAGATCGCTTCTTGCAGATTCATACCATCCTCTTGCATTTGTTCCACATGTTCGTCGGTCAGATAGATGAGTGCGTGGAGTTTGTTGTCGCGGCTCACCACCAGCGCTTCGTCTATCGCCGGCTGGGCATTCAGCAGTGACTCAATCTCCTCGGGATAGATATTCTGACCGGAAGGTCCGAGAATCATCGTTTTGCACCGTCCGCGCAGGAAGATATTCCCTTCTTTGTCGATAGTTCCGAGGTCTCCCGTTCGCATCCAGCCATCGGCGGTAAAAGCCTCTTGCGTTGCTTCAGGATTCTTATAATAGCCCAACATGACATGGTCGCCGCGGAGCAAAATCTCTCCGGGAACAGTAGCCGGGTCGGACGAGTCTATGCGTATCTCCATCCGATCGACGAGTCGTCCGCAGCTGTGCGCCTTGAAC